>JAAELP010000264.1 GCA_024226535.1 Planctomycetota bacterium
GGATGGCGGAATCGCGCGTTCCGACATCCCCGCCATCCCCGCCATCCCAGCAATCCCCGCCATCCCCGCAATCCCCGCAATCCCCTACTCCGACCCGCTCACCCGGTCGATCTCCTCGATGCTCGTGACCCCCTGGGCGACGAGTTGGAAGCCGAACTGCTGGAGGGTCAGGAACAGGCCCTGGTCGGCGACCTCGCGCATCCCCTGGATCGTGGGGGCCTTGAGGATCACGTCCCGCATCGCGTCGGCGACGTCCAGCAGCTCGAACAGGGCCCGGCGGCCTTCGAAGCCGGTGCGGAGGCACCGCTTGCAGCCGGTGGGCACATAGATCAGGGGGACGCCGTCGAGGTGATGGCCCATCTTCATGTTCTGGACCGGGGTCGGCTTCACCTGCTTCTTGCAGTGGTCGCAGAGCACGCGGACCAGCCGCTGGGCGAGGATGACGTTGAGGGCGTTGGCGACGAGGTAGGACTCCACGCCGAGGTCCAGCAGGCGGAAGACCGCTCCGATCGAGTCCTTCGCGTGGACGGTGCTGTAGACGAGGTGGCCGGTCATCGACGCCTGCATCGCCACCGTCGCCGTCTCGATGTCGCGGATCTCGCCCACGAAGATCACGTCCGGGTCCTGCCGGAGCACCGAGCGGAGGATCTTCGCGAACGTGTTGTCGACCTTGTGATCGATCGGGATCTGCGTGCAGCCCTCGAGGTAGTACTCGACCGGGTCCTCGATCGTGATCGCGTTGCGCTGCTCGACGTCGATCTCGCGGATGCACGAGTAGAGCGTCGTCGTCTTGCCGCTGCCCGTCGGCCCGCAGGCGAGGAGCAGGCCCGCGTCCTTCGTCGCGATCGTCCGCAGCTTCTCGTACATCCACGGCACGAGTCCCAGCTCGTGGAGCCGGCTCGGGGCGTTGGACGAGTCGAGCACGCGAATGACGAGCTTCTGCCCGTTCATCGTCGGCGTGAGGCTCACGCGGAAGTCCACGCGCCGTCCCGTGATCGCCACGGAGAAGTGCCCGTCCTGCACGACGTTCCGCTGGCTCGTGTCGATCTGGCAGAGCACCTTGATCACGCCGAGGATGCGCCGGTAGATCGACATGCTGATCTCGACGGCGCTGAGCATGTAGCCATCCACGCGCAGCCGGATCGCGGCGTGCTCGATACGCGGCTCGAGGTGCAGGTCCGTCGCCCGCGCCCGGAAGCACGCGAGGAGCATGAGCCGGAACGCGCGGATCGCCTCGCCCGCGTCGTCCTCGGTGCCCGTCTCCAGGCCCGCCGAGGACGCCTGGTGCACGGTGACGCCCTTGCAGTCCACGAGGCTGATGTCGTTCTCGTCGAACGGCTTCTCACGGGCGGAGTTGATGATGTCGCGGAGCTTCTTCTCGTAGTGCGTCTCGGCGTCGGTGATCGCCTCGCTCATGTCCACGTCGAGCGTGACCGCGGAGTGGAGATCCTCGAGGTCGCCGTCGAGGCCGGCGGAGAAATCGGGAACCTCGGGACGCTTGTGGATGTTCGCCTGCTGGGGATCGATGAAGCGCATCTCGACGGCGCCGATGCGGACGACATCCCCGTTGTCGAGCATCTCGTCAGTGACGATCGTCGCGTTGACCTTCGTGCCGTTGCTGGAGCCGAGATCGCGGACCCGGAACCCGGTGTCCATCGGCTCGATCACGCAGTGGTGACGGCTCGCGAGATCGTCGGGGAGCACGAGCACGTTGTCCGGGTGCCGCCCGATCGTGAGCGTCTTATCGGACAGCTCGATGCGCTTCCGGCCGCGGGGCAGCTTGACCTCCAGGTAGGGCATGGGCTCCTCGTTGCTTCGGATCGACAGGAGAATCCCCCGGGCCGGCGAGCCCGTGCGGGAATGGGATGCACCCCGATGATACCAAACGTCGCCCGGGGGCCCACCAGAGCGTCGCGGGAGAGTCCGGTAAGCCCCCCCGGCACGTCAAGAGGGTGCTCCGGAGGTCCGATGAATACGGAAGCACGCACCGCGTGCTCATGGTACGCGCTGCGAGCGCAGCACGGCCCTCCTCGCGAGACGGACCTCCGCATGGGCGCCATACATCCGCATTGCGACCGCCGCGTCCTGGTGATCAGCGACAGCGGGACGAACGGGGCGGCGTTGCTGCGCTTCCTCGCCGGTTCGCACCTCCTCGCGCTGGTCGACGAGGACGTGCCGGAGCCGCCCATGATGTCCTTCGAGGTGGATCGCGCGTCGCGCGGGTACGACGGCCTCCAGTGTCTGCGCGACGAAGTCGACGGCGTGCGCCCGTACGCGATCGCGTTCCTCGACGCGAGCTCGCTGCCGGAGTCGGAGGCCCTGGAGACCGCCGAGCGTCTGCTCGACGCCGATGGCGACGTGCAGGTGATCTACTGCATCGATCGCGACGATGGCGACGGCGGCGCGGTCCGCGGGCGCATCGGTCCCTGCGATCGTCTCGTTCTCCTGCGGACGCCCCTCGAGCCCACGGAGGTGCGCATGCTCGCGGAGGCGATGGCGAGCAAGCGCGCGGCCGTGCGCCACGCCCGGCACGGGAACCAGGCACCGGCCGCCGGCGGCGACGGTCGGACGCTGGAGCTGGAACGGGCGAATCGCCAGCTCGTCGACGAGGTCGCCCAGCGTCGCGAGATGGAGAGCCGGCTTCGGCACCACGCCTTCCACGACACGTTGACGGGGCTTGCCAACCGCGCGCTGCTCAAGGAGCGTCTCGAGCGCTGCATCGACATGGCGACGCGGCGCGAGGACTACCGGTTCGCGCTGCTGTTCCTCGACGTCGACAACTTCAAGGTCATCAACGACAGCCTCGGTCACGACGCCGGTGACGAGCTGCTCATCGCCGTGACGAAGCGGCTGCTGCGCTGCATGCGCTCGGTGGACACCGTCACGCGCCAGGGGGAGATCGCCGCCCGCCTCGGCGGCGACGAGTTCGTCATCGTGCTGGAGGGTCTCCGCCGGTGCAGCGACGCCGCGATCGTCTGCGAGCGGATCCTCGAGCAGCTCGTCGAGCCCTTCAAGCTCAAGGGCCACGAGGTGACGGTCAGCGCGAGCATCGGCGTCGCGATCAGCAAGCCGGGCCCGATGACGTCCGCGTCCCTGCTCCGCGACGCGGACATCGCGATGTACCGAGCGAAGTCCGCGGGCAAGGCGCGCTACGCGTTGTTCGATCGCGGCATGCACGGGGAGGCCGTCAAGCGTCTGCACCTGGAGAACGACCTGCGCCGCGCGGTGGAGCGCGGCCAGTTCCACGTCATCTACCACCCGATCATCTCGCTGCGCACCGGCGCCGTGGACGGGCTGGAGGCGCTCGTGCGCTGGGAGCATCCGTCGCGCGGGACGATCTCGCCCGACGAGTTCATTCCCATCGCGGAGGAGACGGGCCTGATCGTGCCCCTCGGCAACTGGGTGCTCCGCGAGGCGTGCGCCCAGCTCGGGAAGTGGGACGAGGCGGGAGCCACGAGCGGCAAGCTCTGCATGAACGTCAACCTCTCGCGACGCCAGCTCCTGGAGGTGAGCGTGATCGACGATGTCCGCAGCGCCCTCGAGGACGCCGGCATCGACAGCGAGCGTCTGAACCTGGAGATCACCGAGAGCGCGATCATCTCCGACGCCGACGCCGCCGAGGATCAGCTCGCCCAGATCCGGCGGCTGGGCGTGCAGATTCAGATGGACGACTTCGGCACCGGCTACTCGTCGCTGAGCTGCCTGCACCGGTTCCCGCTCGACGTCGTGAAGATCGACCGCTCGTTCCTCGCGACGATGGCGGAGAACCGCCAGTACGCGGCGATCATCCACGGAATCGTGGACATCGCGCACAACCTCGGCATGCGGGTCACGATCGAGGGCGTGGAGACCACCGACCAGCTCGCGCAGGTGCTCGCGCTCGATTGCGACTTCGCCCAGGGATTTCTGTTCTCGAAACCGATCGCCGCCGACGCCACCGAGAAGCTGCTGCGGTCTGAGCGCCGGTGGCAGGTGCCGGCATGAGAGGAATGGCCACCGAGAACTTCCGCTCGTGGAACCAGTGCAGCCAGTGCACCGACCTGACGTTCGGGCCGGTCGGCGCGTGTTGCAGCGGCTCGGGGACGTGCAGCGACGGCATCCTCGAGGCGGCGTGCCTCGCCGATCCGGACGCCACGTGGTTCTCGTGCGAGCTGTGCAGCGACGTGCAGGCCCAGTGCGAGCCGATCGGCGCGTGCTGTCTCTGCGACGGCACCTGCCTCGAGTTCATCACCGAGGCGGAGTGCCAGGCCAACTCGATGTTCGTCATCTACCGGCCCGCGGCGGCCTGCTCCGTTGCGGCGTGCGTCACGGTCGGCGCGTGCTGCTTCGAGGCATCCTGCCAGGACGGCCTGACGGAGGACCAGTGTCTCTCGAACCCCAATGCCGTGTTCTACGTCGTGTGCGAGATCTGTTCCGCCATCGACTGTGGCGGGGGGGCATGCTGTCTCCCGGACGGCACGTGCATGCAGCTGCTCCCGCCGGAATGCGCCGCGCAGGACGGTCTCTACCAGGGCGAGGGCACGATCTGCCCGGCCCCCGGCGGCCCGCGTGTGAGCGTGACCGACAAGGGCAGCCTGCTGATCTACTCCAAGGTCGACATCCGATGGGACGCGGCGGGGTTCGTGACGCGGGACACCTTCCTGTCGCTCACGAACGACTTCCCCGAAGACGTCACCGTCCAGATGTACTTCATCAACGGCGATCCGCCGCTGGACGCCGGCGGCATCGAGCGCGCGCACCCGGGTTGGAACTGGGTGGACAACCGGATCACGCTCACCGGCGATCAGCCGACGTTCTGGTCGGCCTTGACGGGCCAGCCGGCGGCGGGCGGGCTCTCGCCGTTCACCGCGCTGGACCCCGGCTTCCCGCCGGGTCGTTCCGACGGGCTGGGCGGGCGCATGCTGCGCGGCTACGTGATCGCGTGGGCCGTCAGCCCCTTCGGCGCGGAGATCCGCTGGAACCATCTCTCCGGGAACGGGGTGATCGTCGACTACGCGCTCGGTGCGGCATGGGAGTACCTGCCGTGGAGCTTCGCCGTCGTCGCCAACGTGGCGAACGGCGGCCTGACCGGTGGGCCTACGCAGATCGACCTGAGCGGCCTGGAGTTCGCGCACGCCTACGACCTGTTGCTCGTGAACTTCCAGGCGGTGCGTCACGTGCTGGGACCAGGCGCGGCTCAGCACCTACGGGCTGCCGAATCACTTCCGGCTCGAGAACCTCCAGACGGACCACGGCAAGACGCGGATCGACGGCCAGGCCAGCCAGCACTGTGACGTGGACTTCGATCCCGACGACGGCCTGGCTCTCGGCGATGACCCGCGCGACGTGGTGAGCGAGGCCAACCCCTTGCTGGCGCTCGCGGTGCGCCGTCTCGCCTTCGACGGCGGCGCGGATCACGACACGGCGTCGGCCCAGGCCGTCGGCCTGGGCGAGCAGTGCGCCCGGATCCTCTATGACAACCCGCAGCCGCCGCCGGAGGCCGGCCGGCCCGAAGAGGATGCCGCCGAGGCCGTGCTCCGCTGGATCGAGGTCGAGCTTCGCCTGCCGACGGGTTCGATGTCCATCAAGTGACGGACGCTCGCGAGCGAGCCAATTAGGGGCAGCCTTCCCCCGCCCCGTTTCAGATGCAAGGGCGACTATCTGCTACGCTTTTCCTCCCCGTACTCGGGTAGGAGCAGCGACATGATTGTCGGAGTTGTCAATGAGACGTTTCCGGGTGAGCGCCGTGTCGCGCTCGTGCCCGCGGTCGTCGGCATGATCGAGAAGTGCGGCGCCGAAGTCATCGTGCAGCGCGGGGCCGGTGATTCCGCCGGGTTCCCGGACAGCGAGTTCACGGAGAAGGGCGCGAAGATCGTCGCGGACCGCGCCGAGGTGTTCAGCACCGCGGACATCGTCTGCATGATCCGCACCTTCGGCGCGAACACCGAGAACGGCGCCGATGACCTCGCGATGTACCGGGATGGCCAGACGATCATCGGGATGTCCGAGCCGTTGACCGCGCTGGAACCCGTGCAGAAGATCGCCGCCACCGGCGTTCGATGCTTCGCGATGGAGTTGGTGCCACGCACCACGCGTGCCCAGGCGATGGACGTCCTCTCGTCGCAGGCGATGCTCGCCGGCTACAAGGCCGTCGTGCACGGAATGTCCACGCTGCCGAAGATGTTCCCGATGATGATGACCGCCGCCGGGACGATCGCTCCGGCCCGCGTCTTCGTGATCGGAGCCGGTGTCGCCGGGCTCGCCGCCGTCGCCGCCGCCCGCCGGGCCGGCGCCATCGTGCACGCGTTCGACGTGCGACCGGAGGTCAAGGAGCAGATCGAGTCGCTCGGGGCGAAGTTCGTCGAGATCGAGATCGCCGACGCCCGCGGCGAAGGCGGCTACGCGAGGGAGCTGACCCCGGAGGAGCGCCAGAAGCAGCAGATGCTCATGGGCGACACCGTTGCCGAGAGCGACGTGGTGATCACCACCGCGGCGGTGCCCGGCAAGAAGGCCCCGGTGCTCATCCCCGCCGACGTCGTACGCCGCATGCATCCCGGCTCGGTCATCGTGGACATGGCCGCGGAGCGCGGCGGCAACTGCGAGTTGACGAAGGTCGACGAGGTCGTGGACGTCGACGGCGTGACGATCCTCGGCCCGTCCAACATGGCCGCGACGGTCCCGCTGCACGCCAGCCAGCTCTACGGCAAGAACGTTGCGAACCTCCTGAAGCTGATCCTCAAGGACGGCGCGCTGGAGATCGACCCGGAGGACGGGGACGTCATGGGCACGATGCTCACCGAGGGCGGCGAGATCGTGCACGCGTTCGCCCGCGAAGTCTTCGGCCTCGAGCCGCTGGCCGCCCCGGCCGCGGCGGCCGCCGTGCCCGAAGGGAGTGACGCCTGATGCTGTTCACGCTGTATCTCACGATCTTCGTGCTCGCGATCTTCGTGGGCTTCGAGATCATCACCAAGGTCCCGCCGACGCTCCATACCCCGCTCATGTCGGGGGCGAACGCGATCTCCGGGATCACGATCGTCGGCGCGATCATCGTCGCGGGTGCCACGGCGGCCTCGACTTCGTCGCTCGTCGGCATCCTCGGCTTCCTCGCCGTGGTCTTCGCCATGATCAACGTGATCGGTGGCTTCGCGGTCACGCACCGCATGCTCTCCATGTTCCAGAAGAAGAGGTAGGCGACCCGTGGAGTTCCTCCTGCAGAGCCGGAACATCCTGTACGTCATCGCGGCGATCCTCTTCATCCTGGGGATCAAGGGGATGACGCACCCGCGCACCGCGGTGCGCGGCAACATGCTGGGCTTCGCCGGCATGACGCTGGCAATCGTCGTGACGATCATCGACTGGGGGGCCATCTCCCCGGCGTGGTACTGGTGGGTCGCGGGCATCGTCGTCGGATCCCTCGTCGGCTTCATCGCCGCGAAGGTCGTCCAGATGACGGAAATGCCCGAGATGGTCGCGCTGTTCAACGGCTCGGGCGGTCTCGCCTCGATGCTCGTCGCAGGCGCCTATTTCCACAAGCTGACCAACGACGCGGCCGATGCGTCGCTCCTGGAACGCGTCGCGGGGAAGGGGCTGGACGCGGGCATGTCGGCGATCGACATGGCCGTCTACGCCGAGGGGGGGACGCCCCTTCAGACGTACATCGCGACGGCGGTTTCCGGCATCATCGGAGCGATCACGTTCACCGGCAGCGTGCTGGCGTTCCTCAAGCTGCGCGAGTGGGTCAGCGGGCGTCCGATGACGCACCCGATGCTCAAGGTCGCCAACGCGACGTCGATCCTCACCGCCATCGCCTTCGGCGTCGTCCTGGTCGTCAACCCCGAGGCGACGTGGGCGTTCTGGGCGCTCGCCGCCGCCGCCCTCGTGTGCGGTGTGTTCGCGGTGATGCCGATCGGCGGCGCCGACATGCCCGTCGTGATCTCGCTGCTGAACTCCTATTCGGGCCTCGCCGCGTGCGCGACGGGGTTCGTGATCAACAACACGGTGCTGATCACCGCCGGCTCGCTCGTGGGCGCGGCGGGGCTCATCCTCACGAAGATCATGTGCGTGGCGATGAACCGGTCGCTGACGAACGTGCTCTTCGGGGTGATGGCGGAGGTCGAGGAGGGCCCGAGCGCCGACGAGGTCTACAAGGGCAAGGTGAAGGCGACGAGCCCCGAGGAGGTCGCGATGATCCTCGAGGGCGCGCAGCGTGTCTGCGTCGTCCCCGGATACGGCATGGCCGTCTCCCAGTCGCAGCACATCGTCCGCGACCTCGCGAACGAGCTCGAGGAGCGGGGGTGTCAGGTCACCTACGGCATCCACCCCGTCGCCGGCCGCATGCCCGGCCACATGAACGTGCTGCTCGCCGAGGCCGACGTGGACTACGAGAAGCTGCACGAGATGGACGACGTCAACCGCTACATCGAGCAGGTGGACGTGTGCATCGTGCTCGGGGCGAACGACGTCGTGAACCCCGATGCGCGGACGAACCCGCAGAGCGCCATCGCGGGCATGCCCATCATCGACGTGGACAAGGCCCACACCGTGATCGTCGTCAAGCGTTCCCTGAGCCCCGGATTCGCCGGCATCCCGAACCCGCTGTTCGCGATGGACAACGCGCTCATGATGTTCGGGGACGGCAAGAAGGCGATCACCGAGCTGCTGGAGTCGCTGAAGGCAGGTTGAGCGGGGTCGCGCGGCGACCGTGGTAAACAGGGCAGAGTAGGCAAGGTCCGCGGGCTGCGCCGTCGTCGCGCTGTTCTGCAGCGAATCCCCACGGGGTGGGCGTTTCGCTATACTGGCTCGCGTCCGGGTGGAGAGATCGAGAGAGAGGCGGGTTCGAGAGGCCCGCGAGACCCGCGAGAGAAGAGACCGAGAGTCGCCCGAGTAGAGAGAGAGAAGACTATGAAAGTCCAGGTTCTTTGCGCCCCGATTCTGGGGTTGGCGTTCGCGATCGCGTCCACGGCCAACGCCGAGGTCATCGTTCACGACTCGTGGTCGTCGTGGAGCGCCACCGTCGCGCCGATCACGACGCTGGACTTCACCGGCTTCCCCAACAACACGGTGATCACCGACCAGTACACCCCGGTCGGCGCGACGTTCATGGACGCCGGGGACCGCGTCTTCGTCAGCTCGGTCTTCGAGAAGGACGGCGCCGGTCTCAACGGAGGCTTCAGCGTCGCGATCTCGCTCGAGGGAGCATCGCAGGCGTTCGCCATCGACGTGCTCGGCCTCGTCAAGATCGAGCTGTTCAATGATGGGACCCGCGTCTACGAGAGCGAGCTGTTCTCCGGCGGTGGTGGAAGCCAGGGCTACTTCGTCGGCCTCGTCGCCGACCAGGCCTTCGACACGGTCGTGCTCACGGGACCGGGCGGCGTGTTCCTCGATGACACGCACTTCACCGCGGCGCCGCTGCCGGCTCCGTCGGCGTTGGGCCTGCTCATGCTGGCCGGGATCGCCGGCCGCCGCCGCCGCCGCTGACGCTGAACCGAGCCCTCTCGGCTCACCTGAACGATTGGCCCATCAGCCGCTCCTCGTTCCCTCTGATCCCCGTGCCGGACGCGGGCTGACCGGGGGGTGCCGGGCGAGTTCGGCCGATGGGCCGATTCTCGTCCCGCGCACTACAATCCGGCACCCGCTCACTTCGGGCGGCGGGACGCGAAGGAGCCGAGCACCGTGGCGACAGACGCGACAGGCGGGGTCCAGGAGCATCAGCTCGAGCAGGTCGTCGTGCGCTTCTGTGGCGACTCCGGGGACGGCATGCAGCTCACGGGGGGGCAGTTCACGACCTCCTCGGCGCTCTTCGGCAACGACATCGCGACCTTCCCCGACTTCCCGGCCGAGATCCGCGCGCCGCGCGGCACGACGTTCGGCGTCTCCGGGTTCCAGGTGCAGTTCGCCAGCACCGAGATCTACACCCCCGGCGACACCGTCAACGCCCTCGTGACGATGAACCCCGCCGCGTTCAAGGTGAACGTCCACGACGTGGAGCCCGGTGGCATCATCATCGTGAACGCCGACGAGTTCACGAAGGGCAACCTCAAGAAGTGCGGCTACGAGCCGGACTACAACCCGCTGGAGGACGAGGAGTTCCTCACCCGCTTCCAGGTCTTCCAGATTCCGCTGAGCCGCCTCACCCGCGAGTCCCTGATCGATTCGGAGCTGGGGGCGAAGGCCGTCGACCGCTGCCGCAACATGTACGCGCTCGGTCTCGTCTCGTGGCTCTTCGGCCGCCCGATCGAGCCGACGATCGACTACCTCAACGACTACTTCGGCGCCGGCAAGGGCAAGCCCGAGGTCGCCGAGCTGAACATCTCCGCCCTCAAGGCCGGCTTCTACTTCGGCGAGACGGCGGAGATGTTCCCGGTGCGCTACAAGGTCGCGCCCGCGCCGCAGCGCCCCGGGCGCTACCGCCGCATCAGCGGCAACGAGGCGGCGGTGCTCGGGTTCGTGGCGGCGGCCCGCAAGGCGAACAAGGAGCTGATCTACGCGAGCTATCCGATCACGCCCGCCTCCGAGATCATCCACGGCATGTCGCGTCTCAAGCACTTCGGGGTGCGTACGTTCCAGGCCGAGGACGAGATCGCGGCGATCTGCGCAGCGATCGGCGCCGCCTACGCCGGCGACTTCGCGCTGACGGGGACGTCCGGTCCCGGGCTCGCCCTGAAGAGCGAGGCGATGGGGCTCGCCGTCATGTACGAGCTGCCGCTCGTGGTCATCAACGTCCAGCGGGCCGGTCCCGCCACGGGCATGCCGACGAAGACCGAGCAGGCGGACCTGCTCCAGGCGATGTTCGGACGCACGGGCGAGTCGCCGATGATCGTCGTCGCCCCGTGCAGCCCCGCCGACTGCTTCGACATGGCCATCGAGGCGTTCCGGCTCGCCGTGCGGTGCATGTGCCCGGTCGTGTACCTCTGCGACGGCTACATCGCCAACGGCGCCGAGCCATGGCTGATGCCCGACGTCGACGCGATTCCGCCCATCGAGGTTCGGCACCCGCACGAGACGAACAACCCCGACGGCAACTACATGCCCTACGTCCGCGACCCGGAGACGCTCGCGCGGCCGTGGGCCATCCCCGGCACGCCCGGGCTCGAGCACCGCATCGGCGGGCTGGAGAAGCAGGACGGCACCGGCAATATCTCCTACGACGCGGACAACCACGATCACATGGTCCGCACGCGCCTCGCCAAGGTGCTCAAGGCGGCCGACGTGATTCCGCCTCTGGAGGTTCGCGGGCCGGACACCGGTGACGTGCTCCTGCTCGGCTGGGGTGGAACGTACGGGTCGATCACGACGGCCGGCGATCGGCTGCGCGAAGAGGGTCATTCGGTGAGCACTGCGCACCTGCGCCACCTCCACCCGTTCCCGAAGAACCTCGGCGACGTCCTGCGCAGCTTCCGCACCGTGATCATTCCGGAGATCAACCTCGGGCAGCTTCGCATGCTGATCCGCGATCGATTCCTCATCGACGCGATCGGTATCAACGAGATGCGCGGGCGGATGTTCCGCGTCGAGGACCTCGTCAGCCGCACGATCGAGATCATGAACCGATAGCTCCAGTCGAAGTGAGCGCCATGCCCGACACTCCACTGCCGACGTACACCGCCAAGGACTTCTCCTCCGACCAGGAGGTGCGCTGGTGTCCCGGGTGCGGCGACTACGCGATCCTGACGGCCGTGCGCAAGGCGCTGCCCAAGCTCGCCCACCGGCGCGAGCACCACGTGTTCGTCTCGGGCATCGGCTGCGCGGCGCGGCTCCCGTACTACATGAACACGTACGGCATGCACTCGATCCACGGCCGGGCCCCGGCGTTCGCGACCGGCGTCAAGCTCGCCAACCCCGAGCTCCAGGTCTGGCTGGCGTCCGGTGACGGCGACCTGCTGTCGATCGGTGGCAACCACACGATGCACATGATGCGGCGGAACGTCGACATCAACGTGCTCCTGTTCAACAACCGGATCTACGGGCTCACGAAGGGCCAGTACTCGCCGACGAGCGAGTTCGGGAAGACGACGAAGTCCACGCCCTCGGGGTCGATCGACTACCCCGTCAACCCGCTCAGCCTGGCGATCGGGGCGGGGTGCACGTTCGTCGCCCGCACGATCGACGTGGACGTGAAGCACCTCGAGGAGATGATGCTTGCCGGGGCGAGACACCGCGGCACGGCGTTCATCGAGATCTACCAGGACTGCAACATCTTCAACCACCAGGCCTTCTTCTACGCCTCCCAGAAGGAGACGAAGGACGACGCGACCGTCCGGCTGGAGCACGGCAAGCCGGTGGTCTTCGGCAAGGACCGGAACAAGGGCATCCGGCTCCACGACCAGCATCACGCCACCCTGGAGGTCGTGGAGCTCGGCAACGGGGTCACCGAGGACGACCTGCTCTTCCACGACGAGCACGACCGCGGCGTCGCCTTCCTGCTCGCCCAGATGCGGTACCCGGAGTTCCCCGAGCCGCGTGGCGTGATCTTCCGGGACGTGACCCGCGAGCCGTACGAGACTATGGTTCGAGCCCAGG
The DNA here is from genome assembly GCA_024226535.1 of Planctomycetota bacterium. Classification (GTDB taxonomy): domain Bacteria; phylum Planctomycetota; class Phycisphaerae; order Phycisphaerales; family SM1A02; genus JAAELP01. The sequence goes on from JAAELP010000264.1 coordinate 12,499, forward strand.
TCCGCCATGCCATCGAGCAGCACGGCGAAGCCGATCTCCAGGCACTCATTCACGAGGGCGACACATGGATCGTGGACCCCGACGACGAGCTGGCGTGACCGTCTCAAAAACCCCGGATTTCACCCCGGGCGGGTCGCCACCCCGCCGGTCTATTATCCGGAACGCACATATCGTGCGCATTCACGGCGGCTGTTGCCGCCGCGTCAATATGAGGGGCGTGAGCCGATGGTGATCCAGGAGCACATCATCGAAATCGTAAGTGACTCCGGAGAGGGAGCCCAGAAGGCCGGGCAGACCTTCGGGACCCTCTGCGCCAAGATGGGCAACGGAGTCTGGACGGTGGAGATCATCCCTGCGGAGATCAAGCCTCCGGCGCGTTCGCGCGCCGGCGCGAGCGGTATCCGCATCCGCGTCGGCTCCGAGTGCGTCACGAACATGGGCGACGCGGCGGACCTCGCGATCGCGTTCAACGAGCAGGTGCTCTACGGGCGGATCGGGCAGAACGCGTACCACGAGGGGACGATCGTCCTCGTCGAGAACAAGTGGGCGACCGATCCCTCGCCTGAGATCCAGCGCGCGTACGCCGAGGCGATCGCTGATTTCAAGAGTTCGGGCTACGTCGTGCACGAGCTTCCGATGGAGGAAGCGTGCCTCGAGTTCACCAGCTCGCCGCGGCTGGGCAAGAACATGTTCGTGCTCGGCATGCTCTGCGCGATCTACGAGCGCGACGTCTCGATCGCCCACGATGAGATCGCCCACGTCTTCGGCAGCAAGGGCGAGCAGGTCGTCTCGGTGAACCAGCAGCTCCTCCAGGGGGGCGTGGACTTCGCCCGCAAGCATCTGTCGTTCACCTACGAGATCCCGCCGATGCCCGGCGACCAGCGGCTCGTCGTCATGAACGGCAACCAGGCGGTCGGCCTCGGCGTCATGGCGGCGGGCATCGACGTGGTGTCGATGTACCCGATCACGCCCGCGACCTCGGCGTCGCACTACCTCGCCGGGGTGATCGAGAAGGTGGGAGGCATCGTCCACCAGGCGGAGGACGAGATCGCCGCCATCGGCTTCGCTCTCGGGTGCTCGTACGCGGGCAAGACCGCGTGCACGATCACCTCCGGACCGGGCCTCGCGCTCAAGATGGAGTTCATCGGCCTCGCGGTGATGGCGGAACTCCCGCTCGTCATCGTGGACGTGCAGCGCGGCGGTCCCGCCACCGGCCTGCCGACGAAGATCGAGCAGGCCGATCTGCTCGCGGCCCTCCACGGGTCGCCGGGCGACGCGCCGAAGATCGTGATTGCCGCCGCGACGATCGAGGAGTGCTTCCACTTCGTGGTGACCGCGCGCCGGCTCGCCGAGGCGTTCCGCGGACCCGTCATCGTGCTCACCGACGCCAACCTCGCCACCGGCGTTCAGCCGATTCCCCGGCCGGAGCTTCGCGAGGAGTGGTTCGCGGCGCCGGTGGACCTCGCACCGTGGGACCAGTCGGTCCCGCCGTACGACTGGGATCCGATCACGGGCCTGTCGCCGCGACCGATCCCGGGCCAGCCCGGTGGCGAGTACGTGCTGACCGGTCTCACGCACACGCGCGACAGCCACGTCGCGTACGATCCCGAGTCGCATCAGGAAAGCTGCGAGATGCGCAGCCGCAAGCTCGCGGCCCTCCGCGCGACGCTCAAGCCGCCGGCGATCCACGGCGACGAGGAGGGCGACCTGCTCGTGGTGGGCTGGGGATCGACGCTCGGCGCGATCGAGGAGGCCGTCGACCGCGCCCGCGCCGAGGGGCTCGCCGTCTCCTCGTGTCACCTGCGCTTCCTCTCTCCCCTGGAGCCCGGGCTTCGAAAGATCTTCGATCGTTTCCAGACGGTGATGACGATCGAGTTGAACTACAGCGACCCCGAGGAAGGCCTGCTCTCGGAGGGTCAGGCGGGGCGGCCGCCCCAGCTTGCGGCGCTCCTTCGCGGGCGCACGTTGCGCCCGATCGAGTTCTGGTCGAGGGTCCCGGGGCAGCCGCTCGCGCCGGGACAGATCTACAACGTCATCCTCGAGCGTCTCCGGCGCAACAACGCAACCGCAGAGCCAATCGCGACGACGGCAGGAAGCAAGGCATGATCGGACTCAAGCAACAGGACTGGTCCCTGGACGTCCTTCCCCGCTACTTCACGCTGGAGGACTACGAAGGCGGCGAGGCGCGCTGGTGCCCCGGCTGCGGTGATCACGGCGTGCTCACCGCGGTGCAGCGCATCTGCCGCGACGATCAGGTCCTGCCGGAGAAGACCGTCTGCGTGTCGGGCATCGGCTGCTCGAGCCGCTTCCCCCACTACATGGCCACGTACGGCTTCCACGGTCTGCACGGCCGCGCGTTGCCGGTGGCGTGCGGCATCAAGTCACGGCGGCCGGACCTGACCGTCTGGGTGGCGACCGGCGACGGCGACTGCTGCTCGATCGGCGCCGGGCACTGGATCCACGCCATCCGGTACAACATGGACATGGTCGTGATGCTGTTCGACAACAACGTCTACGGCCTCACCAAGAAGCAGACGTCGCCGACGACGCGGGTGGGCGTGAAAACGAACACGCATCCCCGCGGGGCGTGGCTTCCGCCGCTGAACCCGACGGAGGCGACGCTCGGCTTCACGAACGTCTCGTTCGTCGCCAACACCGTCGACTGGAACCCGGCGCACCTGCACGCGACGCTCGACGCCGCCTACCGACATCGCGGCCTGAGCTTCGTCCACATCCGCCAGCGGTGCCCGCACTTCACGCCGGATGCGTTCGTGGACATCGTCGACGACCCGTCGAAGGTCCTGCTCCTCGAGCACGAGAACGGGCTCGATGTCGATCCGGCGGTCACGCGCATGTACCCGAACCACATGGCTCATGATCCGAGTGACCTGATCGGGGCACTCGCGGTCGCCCGCCGTGACGATGTCGCCGCGATCGGCCTGCTCTTCCAGGACGAGAGCCGCCCGTGTTACGAGGAGTTCACGCATCACGGCATCGGAACCACGGCGGAAGAGAAGATGGTCGCGCTGGACAAGGAGCTCGACCGGTTCGCGGTCTGAGCGTCCGAAGGTGGGAGCGTCATGGACGCCAACGAGAAACATGCCGTTTCCGTGATCGACGCGCCGGGCGCGGACGCCGAGTGCGTGCCGGTGCTTCCGGCGCCCGCGACCGAGCACCGCGCGACCGCCACCCGCGATCTGCTGCCGGCTCTCCGCCGGTACCACCGCGGCGATCCCGGAGCTGCCGCCGCCCTCACGTCGCCCCGCGATGACCTCGTGCCCGCGCTGCTCCACCGGAGCCGCGATCCCCAGCGCGCTCGCTGCGACTACCCGGCGCTGCTCCCGCCGCCGAGCGCCGGCGACGAGGCGCCCGCGTGCTCCACGATCTGCGAGCTCGTTGCCGACGACGATGCCGACGGGATCGATCGGCTCGGGCGGAGCCTCCGGGAGGTCACCGAGCGCATCGACGGGCCGGTGGACGCGCGGTCGGCGATCCGGCAAGCGGCCGAGGCGCTCGTCGAGGACCTTGCCCCCGATCCCGTCCCCGCATCGCTGCTGGCGACGCAACAGCGGCTGGAGAGCGAGATTCCGGACGGGGCCGTGCTGCTCGCGCTCGACGAGAACACGCCGTTGCACCTGTTCATCGCGGCCGCAAGACGTCGGGCACGGATTCGGCACGACGTCCTCCGCGACGAGGTGACGCACCTGGGCCGCGTGATGCGCGACCTCCTTCGCGCCGAGCAGGTGAAGCAAGCCGGCGATTCGCGTCGGGACGTGCTCGAGGAGACGGTCGGCCACGCGGCGGGGGCGCACATCGACGTCGAGGCGCTGGCGGGGGTGCTCGGCAAGCCGCGTGGCGTCGAGTCGGTCGACGCCGGGCGCCGCGGGCGCATCGAGACCGTGACCACGGTCTTCGAGCGTTTCCTCGCGAGGGAAGCATCGCCGGTCCTGCGCGTCGTCGCGTCGAGCCCGGGCCCCGAGACGCTGCCGAGCGACGTGGCCTGGCACGCGTCCGGCGCGCCGAGCCCGTGCCGCCGCGCGATGGACTTCTTCGATGACCAGGCGACCGTCTACGCCGAGTTGTTCGCCGCGGTGCGCATCGCCCGACTGCTCGACACCGGCGCCTACGACCCGGACCGACACGACGCGCTCCAGGAGGCGTTCGCCCCCGACGCGTTCTCCGCCGACGAACTGCGGGCGCTGCCCCCGATCGTCGTGCTCGAAACGGGCGAGGGTCTCTCCGGCGCCGGGCTCCTCGACCTCTCGCACCTGCTCTGCTCGGGGCGGCCGCTGCACGTGATCGTGACGGTGCAGCCCGCGATCGACCCCGGGCGGCCGCGCGACGAAGATCCGCTCGCCGGGTACCGGTTCGAGCTGGCCTATCTCGGCATCAGTCACCGCGAGGCGCTCGTGCACCAGTCGTCCGCCGCGCGGCCGGCGCACCTGATGCAGGGCTTCCTCGATGGTCTCGACGCGACGCTCGCGAGCCTGCACGTGCTCACGAGCGGGCTCACGGCCGAAGGCGTGGCCCCGAAGCTCGGCGCGTGGGCGCACACGGGTGCGGCCCTGGAGGGACGCGCGCACCCGTTCGTCCACTACGACCCCGAAGCCGGCACGACCTGGGCGCGGCGGTTCGACATCGACGGCAACCCGCAGCCGGACCAGGACTGGCCGGTGTACGAGCTTGCCTGCCGCAGCGCCGACGGCAGCCCCGAGACGCTCCCGATGGCGTTCACGTTCGCCGACTTCGCGCTCCTGGAGCACCGGTACTGCGATCACTTCCGGGTCATCCCGCCGGGAGTCGATCATCAGGACGTCGTGCAGCTCGGCGCCTACCTCGCCATGCTCGGCGATGCGAACGCGAATGAGGACGAGATCGAGCACAAGCTCCCGTTCATCTGGGCCGCCGATCCGGAAGGCCAGCTCCATCGCCTGCTCGTCACGCGCCGGCTCGCCTTCGCGTGCCGCGATCGGCTCGATTACTGGCGCACGCTCCAGGAGCTGGCCGGCGTACGCAACGAGCATGTGCGCGAGGCCGTCGAACGCGAGCGAGAGCAGTTGGAATCGGCATTCGCCAGCGAGCACGAGCGGCTCGCGGCCGAGCACGCCGAAGCCATGGAAACCGCCCGCGAAGACGCCGCTCGCGACGCGATGCAACGCCTCGCCCGCGCCCTGGTGTCCACCGACCCCGCATCAGCGATCGCGGGGCTGACGTCCGCGCCCACGTCCACGTCCACGTCCGCGTCCGCGCCCGCGTCCGCACCCGCGTCCGCGCCCGCGTCCGCGCCCGCGCCCGCAATCGCGCCCGAACCCGAACCCGCCCCCGAACCCGACGACGAGCCCGAGGATCCCTGGATCGACAGCATTCTCTGCACGAGCTGCAACGACTGCACCGACATCAACGGGCAACTGTTCGTCTACAACAGCAACAAGCAGGCGGTCATCGGCGACCCGGCCGCCGGAACGTTCGAGCAGCTCGTCAAGGCCGCCGAGAAGTGTCCCGCCAAGTGCATTCATCCCGGCGCTCCGCTGGACCCGAGCGAGCCGAACCTGCCGGATCTCGTCGAACGGGCCAAGCCGTTCAACCCGTGAGAGGCAGCCACGTGACCACCACGATCCTGGCCACGGCGATCATGGCGGGACTCGGAATTCTCTTCGGTCTCGGGTTGGCCGTCGCGCACCGGTACCTGCACGTCGAGGAGGATCCGCGGCTGGAACTGCTCGTGGAGATGCTCCCCAACTCCAACTGCGGTGCCTGCGGCGAGGCGGGCTGCCGCGCGTTCGCCGAGCGGCTCGTCGTTGGCGCGCAGGCTCCGAGCGGTTGCACCGTCGGCAGCCCGGAGGGGATCGAGCAGATCGCCGCGTTCCTCGGCGTGGATCCCGGCCGCCAGGAGAAGCGCGTCGCGCGGCTCCACTGCGCCGGCGGACTCGGCGCCGCCCGGCAGATCGCGGAGTACGAGGGGTACTCGAGCTGTCGCGCCGCGCATGTCGTGGGCGGCGGCGGGAAGGGATGCTCGTGGGGATGCCTCGGGCTCGACGACTGTCTCGTCGCGTGCGACTTCGACGCGATCCACATGAACGACGAGAAGTTGCCGGTCGTGAACATCGAGAAGTGCACGGCGTGCGGCGACTGCGTGGACGCGTGTCCGCGCGACCTCTTCGAGATCCTGCCACTCTCGCATGCGCTGCTCGTGCAATGCAAGGCGCCGATGGAGGGTGATGCCGCGCGGGAGCTGTGTCGCGTCGCCTGCGACGCCTGCGGCCGGTGCGCCCAGGATGCCCCGGAGGGCCTCGTGCGCATGGAGCACAACTTGCCCGTGGTCGATTACGGCGCCGGCGGGCCGGCCGATCCCGCCGCGACGCGCCGGTGTCCGACCGGCGCGATCCAGTGGGTCGAGGGCGAGCAGTTCGCCGGACCGGCCTTCGTCGAGCTGACGGGAGTGCACCTTGGCTAAGCCCACTCCAAAGACGACGGTTCTCGACGGGCTCACCGCGGTCGCGGTCACCGAGGCGCGGTGCGTCGAGGTGGTCGCGGGCGGCGCGATGGGCGGTCGCGCCCCGCATCCAGACGTGAACTGGCTCGGCGAACCGCGATCGGAGATCGACGCCGGTGATCCGCGGGCGGCGCTCGCCACCGCCATGGGCATGGCAACGTCGGGCCAGCGCGCCGCCGTGTCGCTGACGGGACCGGATCTCGCGCGATCACAGGATCTCCTGCGCGAGGCGGCGGGGAGGCACCTGCCGCTGGTGACGCACGTGACGTGCCGCGCGTGCCCCGCCCACGCCGAGGCGCTGGGCACCGGGCACGAGGCCTACCACGTCGCTGCCGAGGCCGGCGCGTTCCAGCTCTTTGCCGCCAACGCGCAGGAGGCGGTCGACCTGGCCCTCGTCGCGAGGCGGGCCGCCGAGCGGGCGCTCGTGCCCGGGCTCGTGGCGATGGACGGCGAGCAGACGGCGCTCGCGCTCCAGGACGTCGTGCTTCCGGATCCCGTGCTGCTCGAGGCCTTTCTCGGCGACCCGGCGCAACTGATCGCGACGCCCACGGAGGCCCAGCGCCTGATCTTCGGCGACACCCGGCGTCTCGTGCCGCGCTGGTACGACGCCGATCACCCGCTCATGCTCGGCGCCAAGCAGGGGACCGAGAGCTGGGGGCTCGGCGCCGCCGCGCGGCGACCGTTCTTCGACGAGCCGGTGGCTCAGCAGCTCGCCGAGGCCTTCGAGGCCTTCGAGCGCGAGACCGGTCGCGCGTACGGACCGCTGATCGAGCACGACCTCGACAAGGCGAAGATCATCCTGGTCGCGCAAGGCGCCGCCGTCGAGACCGCGATCGCGGTCGCGCGGTGGGCGCGTCGTCACGATCACACCCGCGTCGGTGTTCTCGGCGTGCGCTGCCTGCGGCCGCTTCCGGGCGCGGCGATCGCGCAATGCCTCGGCGGCGCCAAGGTCGTGGCCGTCATGGAGCGCGTCGACACGCCGCTGGCCGACGACGGGCCGCTCGCCCGCGAGGTGCGCGCGGTTCTCGATCGGGGGCGGGAGCAGGCGGGACGTGGCCGGGATCGACTGCGGGTCGTGAGTGTGCCCTACGGGCTCGGCGGGTTGCCGCTGCGGGCCGCCGACCTCCGCGCGCTCGTGGGCGAGCTGCGCGAACCGACGCGATCTCGGGCGTACCTCGGCGTACGGTTCACCGCGTCGACGAGCAGTTTTCCGAAGCGGCAGGCGTGGCTGGACGCTCTGCGGCGCGGCGCCCCCACCCTCGCGGAACTCGGCCTGAGCAGCGATGACGAACCGCCGAACGTGCGCCCGGAAGGCGCGGTCACGATCGCCGTGCACCGCGTCGCGGGCGGCGCGCTCGATTCCCTCGGCACCGAACTCGGCGCGATGCTGCACGCGGCGGCCGGCGGTCACCTGCGCGGCCGCCCCGGTCTCACCTGGCATCGGGACGACGCTCAGTGCACGGATCTGCTCACGTGGGCGACGGAGCCGCTGCTCGATCCCGGTGACGACGTCACCGCCGACATCGTGGTGGTCGCGGCGCCCCGGGCTCGGGAATCGGCGCCGGCGATCATCGTCTCCGGCGACCTGTACGCGACCACGCCTCCGGCGGGCGACGATCCCGCGCTCATGTTCGAGACCACGATCGGCGCCGTACTTTCGATCGCGCTTCAGCGAAGCAAGAAGACGCCGTCGGCGGCCTCGCTGCGGGCCGCGCGCGAAGCGGCGCTCGGCGAGCTCCAGGAAGTGGACCGGGTGTCTCGCATCGACGCGTTCATGGCCGGCGTCGAGTCGGTCAGGCGCTTGGAGGCATCGCCCGGCGCGCTCGCTCACCCGACCCCGCCGACCGACGCGACCCTTCCGCAACTCGTCCGGAGCCTCACGCGATCCGACCCGACGCTGGACTGCATCGCGCACTTCTGGGACCAGGTCGGTGTGCTGTATCGCGCCGGGGTCACGGACGAGCTCACCGCCGACCCGTACCTCGCCGCCGGCGCGATGCCGCCGCTCACCTCCGCGTTCCGCGCCAGCGAGGTCCCGGCCGTGCTGCCGGTCTTCGAGCCGGCGGGATGCGACGGAGACGGCCGTCTCTGGACGACCTGCCCGGACGGCTCGGTCGCGCCGCTCGTCATCGGCCCGCGGGCGCTGGTCGACGCCGGTATCACGCTTGCCTCGGAGCGAGGCCGGCCCGCCGACGCTCTCCGCGCGGTGGCCGCGAAGCTCGCGAAGCGTGCTGCGGCGATCGTCGGTGCCACCGCGCCGGCGCCGGCGACGGCGGGGGCGCTGCTCCGCGACGCGTTCGTGGACGTTGCCGGAAAGATGGACGGGGAACGTCGCGCGGCCCTCGACGAGGCGTTGCACGTCGTCCTCGACGAGATCGGCGACCTGCCCGTCGCCCGGACGGCGGTCTTCTTCGACGAGCCCGAGGAAGCGGCGCCCGGAAGCGGCGAGCTGCTCTCGATCGCGATCGACGTCGACGCCTGCCGGTGCTCCGAGCTGGTCCTCGCCGAGTGCGGGAAGCACGGTCTCGCCGCCGCGCCGCGCACCGACGAGCTCGGGCAGGCATCGCGACGTCTCTGGGATCTCCACCAGCGTCTGCCCGACACGCCGACCGCGACCGTCGAGCGCGTGGCGTCGGATCCACGGGTCGGCCCGCTCGCCGCGCTCATGCTCGGTCGCGCCGCGCGGGAGACGATGGCCGGAGGATGCGGCAGCGCCGCGGGCGCCGGCGCGCGTCTCTCGCTCCGCCGCACTCTCGCCGTGGCCGAGCACGTCCTGCGGCCTCGCCGCGACGCGTTGCTGGCGAGGATCGACGATCTTCGGATCCGGCTGGCCGAGCGCATCCGCACGACGCTGGCCGAGGCGCTTCCCGCGGACGATCTCGACCTGCTCGCCGAGGGCCTCGATGCGCTGGGGCGCCAGGACGTCGATCTCACGGCGCTCTCCGGGCGTCTGGACGACGCCGTCACCGGCAGCAGCATCGACGGCGCCCGGCTCGGTCGGCTCGTGGACGTGGCGCGCGGCCTCGCCGACTTGCACTGGCGTCTATCGGCGGGTCCCGACGACCGCGGGCGGGCGACGCTCGGGCTCTCCGTCATGGCGGGGACGGTCGGCGACTGGACCGGCGTCTTTCCGTACAACCCGTTCCCGCTCCCGGTCGCCGTCGACGCGGGCGGAGAGGCGGGGGCGTTCGCGCGTGGCCTCGCCGAAGGCCCGCGGCGGCAGACCGTCGCGGCGGCGCGTCTCCTGCGCTGGGCGACGCTGGAGCTGGATCGGCCGGGCGACGCGGTGTTCGAAGCGGCCAAGCTCGTGTCGCTTCGCTTCGACGACCTCGACGACGAGGAGCGCGGCGCCTGCCCGCCGATTCTCGTCGTGGGCGGCGTCGAGACGCTCGGTTCCGGCGGCGCGGCGCGGCTGAGCGGGTTGCTCGCCGGCGGCGCCGCGGTGAAGGTCCTCCTGCTGGGCGGTGCGGAGGCGACCGCCGGTCTCGACGCGACGCTCCTCGCGCTGCTCGGGAGCCGGGCGTTCGTCGTGCAGACGTCGCTCGCTCACCCGGACCACTTCGCCGAGGGCGTGCAACGGGCGATCGCATATGACGGCCCCGCACTCGTTCACGTGGACGCGCCCGATCCGCGGGGCGACGGCTTCGCCGTCTCCGAGCTGATCGGGCGTGCGCGTGACGCGGTAGCCACGCGAGCGTTCCCGCTGTTCCGCTTCGATCCCGGCGCCGGCGAGGCGCTCGGATCGTGTCTCGATCTCGGGGGCAATCCCGACCTCGGCGAGGAGACCGACGAGCACGCGTCGCGCTGGCGGCTGCTCCGGGAGTTCGCCGGCATCGCCACGCCGTTCCGCGACCTCGTCCGGGAAGAGACGACGCGCGAGCTCGCCGAACGACACGAGGCCGACCTCGTCCGGCTCCGGGCCGAGCACGAGGCGCGGATCGTCGCCCTCCGCGACGAGGTCGAAGACGAAGCGGCCCGGCGGGTGGCGGACGGGCTCATGGCGCTCGCCGGCTACGGTCAGGAAACGGGGGACACGCCATGAGCGGCTCCTTCGCCCACGGTGTGCATCCGGCCGAGCACAAGGAAGCGACGGAGCATCGCCCGATCGAGCGCATGCCGTTCGTCGACCGCTACACGCTGCCCCTGGGCCAGAATCTCGGCAAGCCGAGCAATCCGGTGGTCACCGCCGGTGAGACCGTCGCCCGCGGCCAGATCATCGCCCGCCCCGACGGCTTCGTCTCCACCACGCTGCACAGCCCGGTGACCGGACGCGTCGTCGGGATCGGTCCGCACTACCACCCCAACGGCCAACTCGTCGACTGCATCGAGATCGAGGCCGATCCGTACGCGACGCAGCAACTGGTGAGACGTGAGCCCGTCGACTGGCGGGTGCTCTCGGTCGATTCGTTCGTCGAACTCGTGCAGCACGCGGGAATCGTCGGCATGGGCGGCGCCGCGTTCCCCTCGCACGTGAAGTACCGCCTGCCCGAGGGCAAGCGCTGCGAGCGCCTCGTCATCAACGGCTGCGAGTGCGAGCCGTTTCTCACGTGTGATCACCGGCTGATGGTCGAGCGCCCCGACGCGGTCGTGCACGGCATGGAGATCGTCGCGAGCGTCCTCGACGCCGACTCGGTGACGATCGGCGTGGAGATGAACAAGCCCGACGCGATCGAGGCGCTCCGGCGGGAGATCGGCGACCGCGCGATCACCGTCGTGCCGCTGCACGTGAAGTACCCGCAAGGCGCCGAGAAGATGCTCATCAAGGCGCTCTTCGACGAGGAGGTCCCCGCCGGCAAGCTGCCGCTGGACCTGAACATCGTCGTCAACAACGTCGCCTCGATGGCCGCCATCGCCGACGCGGTCGACCACGGCCGGCCGCTCATCGAGCGGCTCGTGACCGTCGCCGGCCCCGGCGTCGATCGTCCGGCGAACCTCCTCGTGCCCGTCGGCACGCCGGTGCGAAGCGTGCTTCGACACTGCGGCATCAACGGCGAGACGCGGCAGGTGATCATGGGCGGCCCGATGATGGGCATGCCGCTGGCGACGCTCGATTCACCGGTGCTCAAGGGAACCAGCGGCCTGCTTGCGTTCACGGAAGAGGTCATCAATCATCCCACCGAGTACGCGTGCGTCCGCTGCGGCCAGTGTCTCGAAGCGTGCGGCAATCTCCTCAACCCGCAACGGCTTGCGCGGCTGGCGCGGGCGCAGCGGTGGGGCGAGATGGAGGAGAGCTACGCACTGGACTGCATGGAGTGCGGCGCCTGCACGTACGCGTGCCCGTCGGGCGTGCCGATCGTCCACCTGATCCGGGCCGCGAAGGCCGAGATTCGAGTACGCAAGAGCCGCGGCGAATGACCGAGCGCGATCCTCAACTGCTCCTTCAGGCCGCACCGTTCCTGCGGCGCGGGGTCACGACGCCCGGGCTCATGGTGGAGGTGACGCTCGGGCTCGTGCCGGTGATCGGAGCCGCGATCTGGTTCTTCGGGGTCAGCGCCGTGTTCGTGCTCGCCGCGGCCACCGCCGGCGCCGTCGGCGCCGAGTGGCTCTTCGGTCCGGGACGCCGGCGGGGCTCGACGCTGGGCGACGGCAGCGCGGTGCTCACCGGGCTCATCCTCGGTCTCTGCCTGCCGCCGGGGATCGCGTTGTGGATGGCGTTCCTCGGGGGCGCGGCCGGGATCGGGCTCGGCAAGATCGTCTTCGGCGGGCTCGGGCAGAACCTGTTCAACCCGGCGCTCGTCGGGCGCGCGTTCCTCCAGGCGGCGTTCCCCACCGCGATCACGACGTGGACCGAGCAGGGAACGCTCGGCGACTTCCTCACCGTGCGCGGAAGCAACCTCGCCGTACCGCTCATGCAGTCGCCGGTCGACGCGGTCAGCACGGCCACGCCGCTGGGCCTGATGAAGTTCGAGGGCGTGCCCACGCCCGTGGCCGAGTTGGTGCTCGGCAACACGGCGGGCTCGCTCGGTGAGACGTGCGGCGTCGTGATCATCGTGTGCGGTCTGATCCTCGCGTTTCGACGTCTGTTCGACTGGCGGATTCCGGTGGCGATCCTCGGGACGGTCGCCGTGCTGTCGGCGATCATCTGGGCGGTCGATCCGGAAGGCTCGGCCTCGCCGACGTTCATGCTCTTCTCCGGCGGCCTGCTCTTCGGCTCCGTCTACATGGCGACCGATCCGGTGACGTCGCCGATCTCGCCGAAGGGGGCGTGGATCTTCGGGGCCGGGGTCGGGGCGCTCGTGGTGCTCATCCGGCGCTGGGGCGGGCAGCCGGAAGGGGTGATGTACGCGATCCTGCTCATGAACGCGACGACACCGCTCATCGATCGGATTACGCAGCCGCGCGGTTTCGGGCGGGGAGGCGACGAGCCGTGAACGACGTCGACCTGACCATCGCGGGGCGACCGACGAGCGGGCCGAGCGGATTCCGCCTCGTGCTGACGCTCGCGATCGCGGGCACGTTGTCCGGCCTGGCGATCGCGGGTGCGTACCAGGTCACGCGGCCGACCATCGAGGCGAACAAGGCGCGGGCCCGGTGCGAGGCGGTGTTCAAGGTCGTGCCCGGCGCCAAGTCGATGCTGAAGCTCGTGCTCCGCGACGGGGCGCTCGTCGCCGCCGACGGCGGCGATGAACGCGCCGAGTCGATCTTCGCCGCGTACGACGCCGACGACCGCTTCCTTGGCTACGCGATCCAGGGGGAGGGGCCGGGCTACCAGGACACGATCCGGCTCATCTACGGTTTCGACCCCGCGCGGCAGCGCGTCATCGGCATGTACGTGCTCGACAGCAAGGAGACGCCCGGTCTCGGCGACCGCATCTTCAAGGACGACGACTTCGTCGCGTGCTTCGATGACCTGGCGGTCGAGCCGGAGATCGCGCTCGTCAAGGAAGGGGCCGACGCGGAGAACGAGGTGGACGCGATCACGGGAGCGACGATCTCCTCCCGCGCGGTGGTGCGCATCATCAACGACGCCGACGACCGGTGGCGCCCGCGGCTTCCGGCGCCAGGCGACGAGCCGCCGAAGCCGCCCGACACGCCCGACACGCCCGACACGCCCGACGCGGAGGGTGGATGAGCATGGCTGAGCAGATCGATTTCGATCGCGTCTCCGCCGAGCTGTCCAAGGGTATCTGGCGCGAGAACCCCGTCTTCGTGCAGGTGCTCGGGATGTGCCCGATGCTCGCGGTGACCAACAGCGCGATCAACGCGATCGCGATGGGAGCGGCGACGGCGTTCGTGCTCATCGGGTCGAGCTTTCTCGTGTCGCTGCTGCGCAAGCAGATTCCCAGGCAAGTTCGGATCAGTACCTACATCGTGATCATCGCCACGTTCGTGACCGTCGCCGACCTGACGCTGGAGGCGATGGTGCCCAGCGTGCACCGCGAGCTGGGCGCGTTCATCGCGCTCATCGTCGTGAACTGCCTGATCCTCGGCCGGCAAGAGGCGTTCGCGAGCCGGCACCCGACGCGACTGGCGCTCGCCGACGCGGTGGGCATGGCGTTGGGCTTTGCGCTCGCGCTGTTCTGTCTCGGCGCGACGCGGGAGATCCTCGGCGCGGGCACGCTCTTCGCGGGCGTCCCCTTCATCCGCGAAGGACTGGGTCTCTCGCTGTTCGGCGAGAACTTCGAGCCGTGGGTCATCATGCTGCTGCCGCCCGGCGGCTTTCTGATGCTGGGCGTGATCCTGCTCTTCTTCAACTGGGTGCAGCAGACACGGGCCGCGCGGCTCCGGACTACCGGGGCGGAGGTGACGGGATGAACCACCTCCCCTGGATCTTCGTCAGCGCGATGCTCGTCAACAACTTCACGCTGTCCTACTTTCTCGGGCTCTGCCCGTTCTTCGGCGTCTCCGGACGGCTCACCACGGCGCTTCGGCTCGGGTTGGCCACGATCTTCGTGATGGTCATCACGTCGCTCTGCGCGTCGGCGTTGAACACGTGGGTGCTGCCGCACGCGCCGTACCTGCGGTTGATCAGCTTCATCCTCGTGATCGCGAGCACCGTGCAGTTCGTCGAGATGGTGATTCGCAAGACGAGCCCCGCGCTCTTCCGCGCCCTCGGCATCTTCCTGCCGCTGATCACGACGAACTGCGCGATCCTGGCGCTGGCCCTCTTCCAGACGAGCCGCGACTACACGCTCGTGCAGGGCGTCGTGTTCGCGTTCGGCGCGGGCGGCGGCTTCACGATCGCGCTGGTGCTCATGGCCGCGCTGCGCGAGGAAGCTCAGCTCGCCAGCGTGCCCGCGATCGTTCGCGGCACCGCCCTCAACATGATCATCGCCGGACTGCTCTCGCTGGCGTTCATGGGTTTCGCTGGGCTGTTCAGTGCGGAGTAGGCACAAGACGCTCCTGGTCACGACAGGCATCTGCGTCGTTCTCGTGGCGCTGTTGATGCGGTACGCGGCACGCCGGCCGGCCCCCGACGAGGCTCAGACGCCGCGCTACGTGAGCCGGACGGCGGACATCATGGCCTCGCCGATCACGGTCCAGGTCGCGGCTGAGCACGCGCTCGTCGCGACGGAGAAGGTGTTCGCCATCTTCCGCGACGTCGACACGCGCATGAGCGAGTGGAAGGAAACCTCGCCGCTGTCGGCGGTGAACCGACGCGCGGGGGGCGAGGCGGTGCCGGTCCCGGACGACCTGCGGGCGGTGCTCCGGCGCGGCGTTGAGATCGGCGACATCACCGGCGGCGCGTTCGACGTGACGTGGGCGGCGTTGTGGGGGCTCTGGGATTTTCGCGCCGCCGAGCCGCGCGTGCCCGACGACGAGGAGATCGCCCGGCGCGTCGCGCTCGTCGACTACCGCCGCCTGGAGATCGACGACGACGCGGGGAGGGTGCTTCTGCCCGAGCGCGGCATGATGCTCGGGCTCGGCGGCATCGCCAAGGGGCACGCGCTCGACCTCGCCGCCGCCGAGCTGCGGGCGGGTGGCGTGGAGAGCTTCCTGATCTCCGCCGCGGGCCAGATGATGGTCGGCGGGATGAAGCACGACCGCGCGTGGCGGATCGGCATCCGCGATCCCCGCGGGGCGCCGAACGACTTCTTCGCCCACCTGGAGGTCACGGACGTCTCGGTCTCGACGAGCGGCGACTACGAGCGCTTTTTCTTGCTCGACGGCGTGCGCTACCACCACATCCTCGATCCGCGAACCGGTCGTCCCGCCCGCGGCGTGCGCAGCGCGACCGTCGTGTGCGCCGACGCGACGCTCGCCGACGCGCTGTCCACGTCGCTGATCGTGCTCGGTACCGACGGAGCGCTGGCGCTGGTCGAGACCCTGGAAGGCGTCGAGACCGTGCTCGTCGACGAGCAGGCGCGCGTGCACGTCACGAGCGGGCTCGAGGGTCGGCTCATCATGCGCCACGATCCGATCCGATAGGATTCGTGCCCCGTGCTCGACGACCGAAAGCGCATCCTCGTGATCGGCTGCTCCGGCGCCGGCAAGTCCACGTTCGCCCGGAGGCTCGGGGACACCACCGGTCTTCCCGTGGTCCATCTCGACGTGCACTTCTGGCGACCGGGCTGGAAGACCACTCCGGACGACGAGTGGGCGGAGCGTCTGGAGGAGCTGCTCGCCGAGCCGGCGTGGATCATGGAAGGCAACTACCACGTGACGCTGCCGCGCCGGCTCCAGTTCGCCGACGCGGTGATCCACGTCGACCTGCCGCGCCGTCTGTGCCTGGCGCGCATCTTCAAGCGCCTGCTGTGGTGGTGGGGCCGCACCCGCGTCGACATCGCCCCCGGCTGCCGCGAAGGGTTCGACTGGCCGTTCCTGGAGTGGGTGTGGAGCTTCCACCGCGAGGTGCGCCCCTCAGTGCTCGCGACGCTCGACGCGGCGCCGCCGGATGTCGAAGTGATCACGTTGCGTTCCCGTCGCGAGGTTGGCGAGTTCGTATCCCGCGTTGGGTGAGGCGCCTCACGACCGCGGGGGGACGGCGTTCTTGTGGCGGGGACAGTGCCGCTTTCCGCCGCGGAAGGCGTTCGGAGTTGGTTCGACTCAGGGCGGAAAGTGGGGCTGTCCCCCTGCGCGCGAACGTCGGTACTCTGAGGTCTTGGGCCAAACAGCTTGCTCTGTTTCGCCTTCGCACACGGACTCCCTGCGTTCGCGCGAAAGGGGACAGGCACCTATTTCGTTTGTGGCCGGTGCGGCGACGGGGGCGTGCGAGGCGAAATAGGAGCCAGTCCCCGGTGCAAGGACGCCGCGCGGAAGGGGGCAGGCACCTATTTCGCTCACTCGAACGAGCACCCGAACGGCGAGCACGGCCCCCAGTTCCCGATGATCGCGAGGATGTCGGCGTGCCGTATCCCTGACGGCTACCGCTCATCCCCCTCCGCCGCCGTCCGCCACTCCGCCAGTCGTTGGCGGCTTCGAGCGATCAAATCGAGCGTTTCGGGATTCTCATCGATCGCGATGAGCTCCTTGCAGAGTTCGTGAAAACGGGTGAAGTCGTCGGCGGCCGAAGGGTCGGATCTCGCCAGGGCGATGCGTCCGCGCAGCTCGTACGCGAGGCCGAGGTCCTTCACGGATCGGAAGTCGTCGGGATTCTCGTCGCGCGCTTCCTGCAGCGTTCGGATGACTGGCTCGATGTCCTCGGCGGCGCGGTCGGTCTCGCCTTCCAGGAAGGTCACTCGCGCGAGATCGAACCGGGTCACGGCGAGATCGCGGCGCGTGCGGTTGTCGCCGTTCTGTTCGTCGAGCGGGAGCCGGAGAGCCTCGGCGGCGCGGAAGTGCACGGCGGCGGCCGCGAAGTCTTCCCGAAGCTCGGCGATGTCTCCGGCGGTCTCGTAGGCTACGGAGAGGTCCCGCGCCCGGAGTCGCTGCGGCTCGATCGGCTTCGGCAGCAGCGCCGTGTATGTGGCCACGGCCCGCCGGCAGAACTCGTCGGCACGATCGAGATCTCCCCGCGCGGCGGCGACCCGGGCGAGGTTCAGGATCTCCGCCGCCAGCGGTCGCTCGAATCGCGAATCGTCGGACGCGAGCTTCTCGAAGATGCCGAGCGCCTCCTCGTGAGCCGCCTCGGCGTCGGTGAGATCCCCCATGTGGCGTTGCAGGACGCCAATTCTCGTGAGCACGCTGCCGAGGCGGCGCCTTGGATCGACCGCGTCGAGCTTCATCGCGAGAACGTCGCGTCGTAAGTCCTCCGCTGCTCGATACTGCGTCATCGCCTCGGCGCGCTGGCCGCGATTGGGATTGATCACACCGCCGAGGGTGTCCCCGACGCGCTCCCGCAACCTGGCCGTCGTGCTCAGTAGCTCGGGGTCCGGCTCGAGATCCTCGGCGGCGCTCTCGACATAGTCGAGTGTCGGCTCCACGAGCGCGAGGCGGGCAGCGGTCGTGCCCGGAATGCGCTGGAGCTTGTCGTACGCTTTGTCGACGAGAACGTTCGCAAGCCGAATGAGCTCGGATCGCATTCGGCCCTTCCGCTCCTGCTCCTCCACCGCCGAAAGGTACCCCGCCGTCGCCGTCGTCGCCCATCCCAGGACGAGTACGGCCATCACTGCCGCCGCCAGCACGCTTCGCCGATTCCGTCTGACGTACTTCGACATCCGGTACACGAACGTATCCGGCGCCGCCTTCACCGGCTCCCCGTTCAAGTGTCGCTGGATGTCTTCGGCGAGATCCGCCGGGCTCTGGTAACGGCGGTCCGGAGATTTGCGCAACGCCTTGAGCACGATGGCGTCAAGGTCGCCCTGGAGACGCCGCTGCAGACGCGCGGCCTCACCTCCGCGGGCGCGGGCGACGAAATCCGGCGTGATCGTCGTCGTCGGCGTGTCGGGCTCGTCGCTCAGCGAGAGTCGCTCTTCCTTCGTGACCTTCGTGACCTTCGTGCTCGGGCGCTCCGGTTCCTCGTCACAGATGATGCGCTCGACGTCCATGCGCGAGCGGCGTCGGAGCTGATACGGCCTGTGTCCCGACAGCAGTTCGTAGAGCAGCACGCCCAGCGAGTACACGTCACTCGACGTCGCGACCGGTTCGCCCTTGACCTGCTCCGGGCTCGCGTATTCCGGCGTCATCAGGCGGAGGTTCGGCGCCGTCAACGGCGCTCCGAGCGGTCCGTAACCGGGATGCAGCCACTTCGCGATGCCGAAGTCGAGCACTTTCGGCTCGCCCTCCTTCGTCACGAGGATGTTGCTCGGCTTCAGGTCCCGGTGGAGGAACATGTTGTTGTGCGCGTGCTGGACGGCGTTGCACACCTTGCGGAACAGGGACAGCCGCTCGGCGACGCGGAGCTTGCGGGAGTCGCAGTACTGGTCGAGAGGTCGCCCGTCGATGTACTCCGTCGCGAGGTACGGCAGCCCGTCGTCCGTCTCTCCGCCTTCGCGAAACGTGACGACGTTGGGGTGACTGAGCGACGCAAGCACCTGCCGTTCGAGCTGGAAGCGGGTCAGGATCTCCTCAGTATCGGTGCCGCGCTTCATCACCTTGATCGCGGCGTAGCTCCGCAGCGATGCCTCGTCGCGTTCGCCGAGGTAGACGACGCCCATGCCCCCGCGACCCAGCTCGCGCAAGACGCGGTACGGCCCGACGCGCGCGGGCGTACCGTTGGCGTGGCCGTTCCCGTTCACCGGGGTCGTGAGGATGTCGTCCGCCGAGACCGGGCCGGAGTCGGCCGTGGGTGCGTCGTTGACGATGCGCTGCTCGACCAGCGCCCGCACGTCCGGATCGGTGCAGTTGACGTCGAGGTACGCAATCTGCTCGTCGGCGGGCAGGTTGCGAGCGGCTTCGAACAGCCGATCGGCCTCCCGTTCGCGATCGTTCATGACCGTCGTTCCTCTTTCGTTGTACGAATCAGGGACAGATGCCCCAGTCACCGAGCAGGATCAGGGTATCCCCAAAGGTAACGAAGCCGTCGCCGTCGAGGTCCTCCGGGCACGCGACGCCACACGGCCCGAACGACTCCAGGATGATCTGGAGATCGGCGTCGCTTACCATGCCGTCGCCGTCGAGATCACCGATGCAGACGCGGCCGAGCAGCACGCTGACCGAGCCGCCGCTCGGGATCATCTCGTCGTCGTTGGCCGTCACCACGTCCGCCGTATCATCCACGTCGAAGTCCGCGGTCGCGACATCGCCCGGTGTGGCCAGGAACTGCGGGTTGTCGTCCACGCTGAACTCGACGGGCACATCGAACAGCGGCGTGCCGGGGGTCTGGGTGAGGTTCACGAGCACCTTCACGACGGCTTGGCCCACGTCGTCGTTGGCGACCACGATGAGGTCGTTCACCCCGTCGCCGCTCACGTCCTCGATCTCCACGGACCGCGGGTCGTCGCCGATCGGGATGTCGAGCACGCGGTCGAGCGTGGTGTTCTCAGGGTTGAGCAGAACGGTGACGGTGAGATCGCCGCCGTTGACCACCGCGACGTCGCGCCGGCCGTCGCCGTCGAGATCGCCCACGGCGAGGTCGCGCGGCTCCACCCCGACCGGTGTCGTGCCCGCGAACTGGAGCGTTCCGCCGACGTTCAACATTCGGAACACGCTGCCCGGCTGACCCCGCATGCCGGTGTTGATGCCGATGACGTCCGGGCACTTGATCTCGGTGTCCATGTCGAGGATGGCGATGCCTCCGGGCAGTTCGCCGCCGGTGCCGATCGTCTGGATCGGAGTGAACGTCGAGCCTTCGATGACGATGACCTCGTTGGCGTCCGCATCGGTCACCACGAAGTCCACCGCCGCACGCGTGTCGATGAACCCGGCCGCGATCGAACTGAGCGCGCCGCCGCCCGTCGGGAAGGACTGAACCTCGAAGACGATGTCCGGCGGCACGCCCACGCTGCGGAGCACCGAGATCGTGCCGTCCCCGGAGTTGGACACCACGACATCCACGTCGCCGTCGTCGTCGACGTCGGCGACGTCGGCGTCGGTGGGCACTGGTCCCACGACGACGGTCTGGCCGGTCTTCAGGCCGAGCCAGCCGCCCGGATCCAGTCCCTCGTTGATCAAGATCTCGACGCGACCCGCCGTCTGGCCCGCGTCCGGCAGAACGATCGCCGCGTCCGGGCCGTTCGCACCGTCGAAGTCAGCCTCCACGCGTTTGGGGTTCGCCGTGGTTGCGAAGCCCCGCGTCACGATCGTCACCGGCACACCGGCCGCGGGGAACTCCGCCGGATTGTCGAGTTCGAACTCCGGGCACAGCGCGCTTGCGCACTCCGAGCCGCCGCCCTGGAAGCTGCCGCCGAAACCGTTGCAGGAGATCAGGGTGAGTTCCTGGCAAAGCCCGCTCGGGAAGCAGCATGCCCCCACCTCGCACCCGTCCGGGATGCACCCGGTGCCGTCGCCCTGGTACGTGCCGCCCGCCGCCGCGCAGTCTCCGGCGGGCACGTCCGAGCATCCGCCGGCGGCCAGGCAGCACGCGCCGCTCAGCCTGCTTGCCGTGCACGATCCGCCGCCACACGCGGTCCCGTCGCCCCCGTACGCGCCCCCGATCGTCGCGCACGACTGGGCGCTGAGTGACAGGCACGCCCCGCCGCCGTAGCAGCATGCGCCGATCACGCAGAAAGCCGTCGCGCACGTGCTGCCGAATCCGGCGAAGGTGCCGCCGGCGGTGGCGCAGTCCGGCGCCGTGGAATCAGCCGTGCAGGTGCCGTCGGCGAGACAGCATGCGCCGGAGCCGCAGAAGCCCGCGGCGCACGTCGTGCCGGTGCCCAGGTACGCGCCGCCGATGAACGCACACGCGCATGCGCTCGCCTCGATGCACCCGGTCAATCCGAGGCAGCAGGCCCCCGGCGCGCATTCGCCATCGACGCAGGAGACGTCGAACTCACCGCCGTTGGCGAGACAGTGCTGCTCGTTCGTCTCGAGGCAGATGCCCGCGAAACAGCAGTTGGCGACCGGGCAGGCGGCGGCGCAGTCGGCCTCGTTCTCGAAGGCGGCGGCGCCGAAGGCGAGGCACGCGACCTCGTCGATCAGTGCGCAGCCCCCGTCACCGGGGCGGCAGCACCAGGCCATGTTGCACGTCGTGCCGTCGCCCTGGTAGAGGCCTCCGTAGAACAGCAGGCACTCGCCGAGCGTACTCTCCGTGCACCCGGTTTCCAGGAGACAAGCCCCGGTCGCGAACCCACACGGCGACGTGTCGCATTCCTGTCCGGGGAGGTACGTCCCGTCCGTCGCCGCGCACAGCCCCTCGGGCAGTGGGAAGCACAGTTGGAGGTCGTCGAGGCAGCACGCGCCCACGACGCATTGCGTGCAGGTGGTGCCGTCGCCGATGTAGAAGCCGCCGAGCCCCGCGCACGCTTCGGGCGTCACGTCAGCCTGGCAGCCCGCGGGCTCCAGGCAGCACGCTCCCGTCGTTGCCGGACAACCGGCCGGGCAGGCGGTACCGGCCGTGAACGAACCGCCGAAGCCGGAGCAGATGGCTGCACTCACTGGGACGCACACGCCATCGTCAAGACAGCACGCTCCACCGCACGCGTCGCAGCTCGCGCCGTCTCCGAGGTACTCGCCGCCGAACGACAGGCACGTCGACTCCGTGAAGAACACCTCGCACGTGAAGTCGCCGATGCAGCAGCCGCCGGTCGGGCACGCATCCGTCGCGCACGAGGTCCCGAGTCCGCGGAACACGCCGAGGAACGCGTTGCACATCGACTCGGGGAAGTCCAGGCATCCGCTCCCGATGCAACACGCGCCGGTGTCGCATTCGTCGCACACTCCGCCGAGTGAGGCCGGCGGTCCATTACCCGTCGGCGCGGGGAGCGTCGTACGCTGGAACACGAACGCGTCGATGGCGACGCCGTCCTCGCGCGGGAAGACGCGGAGCGTGTAGACCCCCGCCGCGGGAATGGTCCAGGTGACGGCGCTGCCGCCGCCGCAGGCGGTGCTGCCCTCGAAGAACCCGTTCCCGTGCCACGGCGTGGTCGTGAAGTTGCCGTCGGTCAGCGGCACCGACCCGCACGGCGGAACCAGCTCCCACCAGTCCGGGATGCTGCCACCGGCGCCGTCGCTGAGTTCGACGATCGACGCGAAGAAGCTGTCGCTGGATCCGTTGTGTCCGTCCCAGCGGGCGAACAGGCGATAGGTACCGGTCGTCTGGATCGACATCCGGTACTCGATGAATGAGCCATTGAGCCCACCGGTATTCGAGTTGTTGTCGGGCAGGCTCTGGATATACCCCGTGCCGCGGAACACGGCTCGGGGCGCGACGCCGGCGCTCTCCTGTGGAACGATGAGCCACTCGTGACCGCTGATGACCGGCGATCGGGCGGAGAACTCCTCGGCCTCGAAGACGACGCGCCCGTCCTCTTCCACGGCGCACAACGTGGTCTGGCCGGCGCGTGCCGGCATGGCGAAGGCGCCCGCGAGAGTCAGCGTGAGAAGAACCGTCCGCGCGCCGTACTCACGATCGCGGGCGACGGCCCGGTGGAGATCGGGCGCGCGCACGGGAGCGGAGTGCATCTCCAGAACGCTGCCGTGTCCCGCGAGCATGCGATTGTGGAGCGGCGCCACGGGGCGTGGTACGTCACCGACAGCGGCAGTCGACACGGCACGCTCGTGAACACGATCGCGATCGACTCCGACGATCCGACGCGCCTGTATCACGAAGACCTGCTGGGGGTGGGGCCGTGGACCTTCCAGGTGCAATGCGATGGGTCCGGCGACACCGGGGCGGTTGCACCGGAACCGGAACCGGCCGAGCCCGAGACTCCATCCGCGGCACGGTTCGCCGCGGCGCCCACGGATCTCTACCCGACGCGGGCAACGCTCCTGCTTCGTCTCGGTGACTCTGACGAGCAGGTGCGCGAGCTCAGTTGGCGCGAGTTCGAGGAACGCTATCGACCCGTGATCGTCGGCTACGCGCGGAAACGCGGCGCGACCGACAGTGAGGCGGAAGACATTCTCCAGGATGTTCTGGTTGGTTTCTTCCGCGTGTCCGATGCCTTCGAGTACGACCCGTCGAAGGGGAAGTTCCGTAGCTACCTTGGGACAGCGGTCAAGCACGCCTACGTCGTCCGCCGCAGTCGCAAGAAGCTCGCCTTCGGAGAGGTCGATCTGGCCGCCGAGCGAGAACCTGGCACCGAGCAGACGTGGGCATGGCAGTGGACGCGTGGCGTCCTCGAGCGCGCCCTGA
>JAAELP010000265.1 GCA_024226535.1 Planctomycetota bacterium
ATCGTGTTCGCCGGGCTGGGCTCGGCGCTGCTGCTGCACCGCGGCACGCTCATCTGGGATCCGTCGGTCTACTACTTCAGCGAGATCCCGAACTCGATGGACGTCGTCACCGCCGTGACCACGATGATCGGCGCCGTGATATTCAGCGTGCTCGGGGCGTTCATCCCGGCGATGAAGGCGGCGGACACCGATCCGGTGAGGGCCCTGCGCTATGAGTGACGCGACCGGCGGAGCGCTGCTCGACGCCCGGAACATCTGGAAGACCTACCAGCTCGGTCGGGTGCAGGTGCCGGTCCTCAAGGGAGCGTCGCTCGAGGTGCGCGAGGGGGAGTGGGTGGCGGTCCTCGGCTCCTCCGGTTCGGGCAAGAGCACGCTTCTGCACCTGATGGGCGATCTCGACCAGGCCGACCGGACCGGCGGAGACGCCGACGGCAACGGGGCCCGCGCGGGCGAGATCATCTACCGGGGACGGCCGCTGCCGGACTTCTCGCGTCGCGGCCGCAACCGCTACCGGAACCGGTCGATCGGGTTCGTCTTCCAGTTCTATCACCTGCTCCCCGAGCTGAACGTGCTGGAGAACACGATGCTGCCGGCGCTCGTCGGGCTCTGGCGGTGGCAGTACTGGGCGCGG
>JAAELP010000266.1 GCA_024226535.1 Planctomycetota bacterium
AGCTGTTTTTAATTAAATCAACCGGTTATGCTTTAATTTACCAAAGCAGTATTATTTAATAATTAATAATAATTGTATTATCTGTGAATTAATATCTTCAAAAGTTATCTGCCCTTTGTGTTTATATTTGCAGGGTATCAAAAATATTTATCATATTTTTCCATTGAATGAAATGATTTTTATTCTGTTATAATTTCAGATTGTTATGAATAATTCCACTTTGTTGCCTTGACAACAGGGGGATTCAGAATTACGATATTTTTGATGTTTCGGATATATCATTATAACCTGCTGAATTTATTGACTCTGACAATTTTTAACTGCTAATATATATAATAATTAAGAAGGTTTATTATGTTTTTATCCATATCAGTCCCAGTTCGAATGGATAGCATATTTTACTGTAACTCATTGAAAACTAAAAATTAGTATGTTAATATGTCTTTTCCGTTGCAACCTTTCAGACATATTTTTACTATATAATTTGTGCAGTAATTTATAAAAATACCATAGCATGAAAAGATTGATAATTTTAATCTGTTAAAATAATAGTATAAAATTAAATTTTTGGTATTTTTCATCATCTTTAAAAAGTTGAAGCTTGTTACTACATTAATAATAACAATATATTGTAAAGGTAAAATAAAAAAACAGTTTGGATTAAATCGCCAGTAAATACTTATATATCAATATATTAGAAAACAATCTTAAAAATGTGTTAATGTCACATTTAAAATGG
>JAAELP010000267.1 GCA_024226535.1 Planctomycetota bacterium
CTCGCTGCGCTCGCCGACCTCTCCCGGAGGGAGAGGTGGTCAGACCGACTTCATGCGTCGCTCGATCGCGGTGATCGACTTCGGGATCTTCGCGGAGAGGTTCCGGTACCCGCTCTTGGTCACGACGACGTCGTCCTCGATGCGGACGCCGAGCGCCTCGTCGGGGAGGTAGATGCCCGGCTCGACGGTGACCACGGCGCCGGGGCGCAGCGAGCCGGCAGGGGTGACGTCGTGCGTCTCGAGCCCGAGATGGTGGCCGATGCCGTGGATGTAGAAGTCGCCGTACCCGGCCTTGGTGATGATCGCCCGGGCGACGCGATCGATGGAGGTGATCGTCGCTCCCGGCTTGACGGCCTCCGTCGCGGCCTCCAGCGCGCGGAGCACGATCGAGTAGATCTCTTTCTGGCGCTTCGTGAACGTGCCGTTGGCGGGGATCGTCCGGGTGATGTCGCCGCCGTACCCGCCGAAGCCGGCGCCGGAGTCGATGCAGATCAGGTCGCCGTCGGCGATGACCCGGTCGTTGGCGCGGTAGTGCAGGACGGTGCTGTTGATGCCGCTGCCCACGATCGTGCCGAAGGCGGGCCCGCGCGAGCCGTTCGTGCGGTACGCGTGCTCGACGGCCTCCTGCACGTCGAACTCGCTCATGCCGGGGCGGACCGCCGCGAACGCGGCATTGAAGCCGGCCGCCGTGATGTCCACGGCGCGCTGGATCATCGCGACCTCGCGGGCGGACTTGATCGAGCGCAGACGCGCGACCGCGTCGGTGCGCTCGACGATCTCCGTGCCGGGGATCCGCTCGGCGAGCTTGTGGAACAACGCGAGATCGGGCGAGACGGGCTGGTCGTGTGTCGCCAACGGGTGCAGGCACGCGAGCGACCTGGCGCGCCGCGCCGCCTCGCCGAGGAAACGCGGCAGGTGCGTGGTGCGGAAGACGGCCTTGAACCCGGTGGCGTCGCGCAGCGCCTTGCTCACCTCCAGCCGGTAGCCGTCCCACTTCTCGACCTCGGGGTTGAGCGGGCGGAGGAAGAGCATCTCGCGCCGCGCCTCCACCGGCGCCCCGGGATCGAGCACGAGCACCGCGCCCGGCTCGTCCACGACGCCGGTGAGGTACTCGAAGTGCGGGTGCGGGCGGTAGTCGGCCAGGCTCTCGGGATCGTGCTCGCCGGCGAAGAGAACGCCGATCGACTTCTTCAACGCGGTGCCGAGCTTCGCTCGGCGGGAGGCAAACTCGGAGTGGGCGATGCGGGGATCGGACATGGCGAGGATGGTAGCGGAAGTCCTACAGTTGCCCATGACGACCGCGCCCGCGCCGCCGACCACGCCCGGCCGAATCGTGAATCCCGTGC
This sequence comes from Planctomycetota bacterium, assembly GCA_024226535.1. Taxonomy (GTDB): domain Bacteria; phylum Planctomycetota; class Phycisphaerae; order Phycisphaerales; family SM1A02; genus JAAELP01. The sequence goes on from JAAELP010000267.1 coordinate 1,347, forward strand.
TGCCCATGAGCCGGCTCGCGGTGTGGGCGCTGATCCTCGGCGTGATCGGCACGGTCCTGCCGCTGGTGGGCTTGCTCGGGCTCATCCTCGGGATCATGACGCTGCGGGGCCTGTTGCGCAGCCAGGCCCGCCGGCAAGGCAAGGGCGTCGCGATCGCCGCCATCTGCACCGGGGCGGCGGGTCTGCTCGTGACGACGTTCGGCTACGGCTTCATGGTGGCGATCACGTACCCCGCGCTCGCCCAGACCCGCGTCCAGATCAAGGCGGCTACCACGCACGCGTTCATGCGGAGCAGCGTGGTCCCGCTTCACCAGCGCGTCCGCGACGAGGCGCTGGACAAGGGGGCCTATCCGTGGCACGTCGCGGAGCTGATCCTCCTCGATGGAGCCGACACCTTCGACGTGCGGGGGTACGTGACGAGCATGCTCGTCAACGGACAGCCGGTGGGCGTGCGGGTCGGCTCGTATGACCTCGCGCCGTTCGACTCGTCGCCGGAGGCCCGCGCCGCGCTGAGGGCGGCGCTGGACCAGCTCGATCCGACGCTCCCGTTCTACGAGTTCGGCGAGTTGTGGTTCGCGCGTCTGAAGGAGACGCACGACAACCCGAACCTCGTCTTCTGCTGGGCGGCGGACCCGGAGAACCACAGCCTGTTCGTCGTGTCCGACAACGGCACGCTCCAGCGGTTCACGCTGGACTCGTGGGACGACGTCTGGCAACGCGACGCGTGGGCGCGCGAGGAACTGGGCATCGAGCCGGCGACGCCGCGTTGTCCTTAGTGCCGCGTCCGCGTCCGCGACCTACCCCACGACCGCGTGCAGCGGGGGTTGCCCGGTCAGCACACACACCGCGTTGTCCACGGCGAGACGCATCATCCACTGGCGGTCCTCGACGGTCGCGCTGCCGAGGTGCGGCAGCAGGAAGACGTTCTTCAGGGCCGGCAGATCCGGATGCAGCGCCGGCTCCGCCTCGTAGACGTCGAGTCCGGCGGCGCCGAGACGGCCCGCGGCGAGCGCCGCGGCGAGCGCCGCTTCGTCGACGATGGGGCCGCGCGCGGTGTTGACGAGCACGGCGTCCGGTCGCATGAGCGCCAGACGCTCCGCGTCGATCAGGTGATGCGTCTCGTCGGTCAACGGCGTGTGGATCGAGACGAAGTCCGCCCGGCGCAGTCCCTCTTCGAGCGTGACCCGCGTGGCGGATACCGGCGGGCACTCGAACTCCTCGTGCCGCGTGCGGGCATGGTAGAGCACCGGCATCTCCCAGCCGATCGAGCGTCGCGCCGTGGCCAGGCCGATCCGCCCGGCGCCGACGATGAACAGCGTCTTGCCGATGACGCGGCGGCCCAGCAGCTCATTCGGGCCGATGCCTCCCCACGCGCCGCTGCGCACGAGCGTCTCGCCCTCGTACACGCGGCGGGCGGCGCCGAGCATCAGGAGCCACGCGACGTCGGCGGTGGGCTCGGTGACCGCGTTCGGTGTATTGGCGATCACGACGCCGCGGCGCTCGGCCTCGGGGAGGTCGACGTTGTCGACGCCGACGGCAAAGTTGCTCACCACGGCAAGCTGGTCACCGGCGGCGTCGAAGAACTCGGCGTTCACGTGCGCATCGGCGGGGGTGGCGATCACGGCCCGCGCGCCGGCCACGGCCGTGAGGAGCGGGGCACGCTCCAGCCGTACGTCGTCGGGGTTGATCCACACGTTCTCGAACCCGGCGTCGCGGAGTCGGGCGACCGGATCTCCCGGCAGCGGCCGCGTGATGACGACCCGGTCCTCAGGCACCGGTGGCGTCTCCGGCCGTCGCGCACATCGTCGCGAGGCGTGCCCGCACTTCGTCGGCGTCGTTCATCGGCTCCGGCGCCGGAACGCGGATCACGTCGAATCGCCCGCGCACGTCGATGCCGAGGGGATCGACGGCGACCATCACCGGCTCCTCGACGTTGACGCTCGCAAAGTGCAGGCAGAGACGCCGCAGGTCGTCGACGCGGCCCTGGTTCATCTCGCGGCACAGCGCCGCCTCGTCGGCGACGAGCGGATTGGCCCGGATCAAGGCTTCGCCGTCGATGACGAGCGTCTCGTGCCGCGCCGCGTCCACGTGCAGGTACGCCCACCGGACGTCCGGCGGCGTGCCGTGGTGGATGCGCCAGCGATCGGCGAGGGCGCCGGGCCGATCGGCCGGGTGCGCCGACTCGTCGCCGGCGTCGCGCTCGTCGAATTCCTCCAGCGTCACCTGCACCTCCATCGCGCCCTCGCTCACGTCGGGCACGAAGAGCACGGTGTCCATGGTCTGGAGCATCGCCACCATGGCCGGCGCCACGAGCGCGCCGCCGGGGGCGATGACGTACCGGATCGGGCGAACGTGCTCGTCGAACCGGATGTCGGCGGTGGTGTGCGCGCGGAGGAACGCGTAGGCGGATTCGATGGTCGGATCGGGCACGGCACGATGGTACCGCGACGGCTACCATCCGGGCATGACGCTGATCGCCACCCCGATCCTTGTCGAGCGCGCCGACGACGTGTCGCGGGCCCTGGAACTCGCCGGGGATGCCGTCGCCCGGGGCGCGCGGGTCATCGAGTGGCGCGTCGACGTGCTCGCCCAGACGCCGGAGGCCGCGACCGCGGTGGGGCGACTGGTGCGCGAGAGCCCGGCCCCGTGCCTCGTCACGTGCCGGCCCGAGTGGGAGGGCGGCGGTTTCGGCGGCGTCGAGGCCACCCGGGTCGAGTTGCTGGAGGCGATCGCCGCCTCCGGCGCCCTGCCGCGGTACGTGGACATCGAGCTGGCCGCGTATCGGCGGTCCGGCTTCGCCGGCGTGCTCGCCGGACTCGGCGAGACGGGCCTGATCCTGTCGAGCCACGATTTCGACGGCCGCCCCGCGGACCTGATCCAGCGCGTGGAGGCGTTGACGGCCGAGGACGACGCCTCGGTGGTCAAGGTCGCGTGGCGCGCCCGATCGATTCGGGACAACCTCGAGGCGTTCGACCTGCTCGCCGAGCGGCGCAAGCCGATGGTCGCGTTGTGCATGGGCGACTTCGGTCTGCCCAGCCGTGTGCTTGCCGGCAAGTTCGGCGGCTTCCTGACCTTCGGGGTACTCGACGCGGGCGCCACCAGCGCGCCCGGCCAGCCGACACTCGTCGAGCTGCGCTCGCGCTATCGCTTCGACGACATCGGTCC
>JAAELP010000268.1 GCA_024226535.1 Planctomycetota bacterium
CGGCGGCGTGTACCACGGCGGCGTCTTGTGCGACGTGGCCAATTGCTCCGGCGCCTGCTGCATCGAGTCGACCTGCTCCGACCTCGAGTTCGACGAGTGTCTCGCCGCCGGCGGTGCGTACCAGGGAGAAAGCACGTCGTGCGCCGGGACCACCTGTCCGGCCGGGGCGTGCTGCCTGCCGGACGAGACCTGTCTCGACGGGTTCACGGTGGTGCAGTGCGCGAGCGTTGGCGCGTATCAAGGCGACGGGACGCTGTGCTCCGGCGTGCTCTGCGCCGCCTGCCCGGCCGACCTCAACGGCAACGGCGTCGTCGATTTCGCCGACATCCTGGCGATCATCTCCACGTGGGGCCCGTGCCCGCCGGAGTGCCCCGAGGACCTCGACGGCAGCGGCGACGTCGGCTTCGGCGACATCCTGATCGTGATCGGGAGCTGGGGGGCGTGTCCGTGATGGCGGGAGGCACCATGATGAGACGCTCGGGGCGCGGGTTCGCGTGGGTCTCCGCCGGGTTCGTCGGTCTTTCGATGCCGGCATTCGGAGCGGGCAGCGACACGCCGGACGGATCGGTGGTGATCACCGGCGCGCAGATCCTCGCGGGGATCACGATCGCCGGCGACACGTCGGACAACACCGACTTCGGCGACAGCGGGACGGTGCCGCTGACTGACTGCGGCCCCGCTACCGCGCCCGACGAGTGGTACCGGATCCAGATCGGCGGCGGCACGGGCACGATCGCCATCGACGTCGACGGCTGCGGGGGCGGCACGCTCTACGACTCCAAGTTCTTCCTGCTCGATTCCGTCGGGAGCGTCATTGCCTGCAGCGATGACGGGTGTGGCGTGGCCGGCGCGGCCTCGCGACTCGAGAACGTCGTGCTCGCGCCGGGCAGCTACGACCTGGCGATCGACGGGTTCGCGACCCATGCCGGTATGTACGAGGCGGTGCTCCGGGAGTTCGTGCCGGTGCCCTGCTTCCTCGACCCGCCGTGCAGCGGTGTGCCCGAGGGCGAGCCGTGCGACGAGATCAACGACGACACGACCAACGGAGGCTGCAACAGCACGCCGAACGTGTTCGGGACGATCACCATCGATGGCCCGCCCGTGTGCGGCATCGCGTGGGCGAACGGGGGGCACCGTGACACCGACTGGTACGCGTTCAGCGTCGCAGTGCCTTGGCTGGTGGAGATCGAGGTTCGCGGCGAGGCCGACGTCACGTCCTTCGCGCTGGAGATGTCCGCCGGCGGCGCCTGCCCGGTGGTGGGGATCCCCCCGGACGGAGCGCCGGCCTTCTCTGGCGATTGCGACACCAACCGCGTCTTCGGCAGCTACTACCTGCTCGATCCCGGCGACTACGTCCTGTTCGTCGGCACCGGCGGCCCGGACGCCTATCCGATCTTCGACGGCTTCCCGTGCCCCGACGGAACGTTGACGAACAACGCGTACGAAGTCCAGCTCCGCAGCGGCGGACACGGCGGATCGTGCTGCTTGGAGAACGGGGAGTGCTACCACGGCATCGACGGCATAGGCCAGCAGTACTGTCTGAGCCTCGGCGGCGTGTACCAGGGTGTCCTCTGCTACTACGCCGACTGCAGCGCCGCGTGCTGCATCGAGTCGGTCTGCGTCGATCTCTGGTTCGACGACTGCCTCGCCCAGGGCGGGGCGTACCAGGGGGCCGGCACGTCCTGCTCCGGGACCACCTGCCCGTCCGGGGCGTGCTGCCTGGCGGACGGCAACTGTAGTGACGGGCTGACCGCGGTTCAGTGCGCGAGCGTCGGCGTCTACCAGGGCGACGAGACGCTGTGCTCCGGCGTGACGTGCGCGCCGGTGTTGCCCGTCGGCGCGTGCTGCTTCTTCCCGAGCGGGTTGTGCATCGACGGTCTGACTGGCGCGGAGTGCGCGAACGCCGGAGGCGACTACGAAGGCGACGACCTGACGTGCGGCGAGGTCGCGTGCCCCGCCCAGCCGAGCGGCGCGTGCTGCATCGGTGATGTCTGCGTCGCGGGCGTGACGCCCGCCGCGTGCGCGAACGCCGGCGGAGTCTTCGAGGGCGACGACACGATCTGCGGGCCGGCGAGCTGCTGCGGCGCCGACCTCAACGGCAACGGCGTCGTCGACTTCGCCGACATCCTGGCGATCATCTCCGCGTGGGGCCCGTGTCCACTGGTGTGCCCGGAGGATCTCGACGACAGCGGCGATGTCGGTTTCGGCGACATTCTCGTGGTGATCGGTTCGTGGGGATCCTGCCCGTGATCGTGAGCCAGATCGACACCGTGTCGCCGTAGCACCCATCGACGGCCTTTTCTGTTGACCCGTGCATCGCCGGGGGGACAATCGGTTCGAAGTGGAGCAGAAAGACGGAGGGCGATCGATGCGCGGATTCAAGATCCTGGTGGCACTTACCGCTGTCGCGGCGCTCAGCGCGGCGGCCACGGCGGGCCCCGTTCCCGTTCCCGGCGACGCGGTCTTCGGCCGCGCAGCCGATCTCGACGGCGACGGCGACCAGGACGTGGTCATCGTGCGCCCGGAGGACGACCAGTTCCTGCCCGGGTTCGTCCAGGTGCTCATCAACGACGGCAACGACGGCGGCGGCAACTGGCTTGGCTTCACGACGAACGCCCCGATCCAGGTCGGCGCCGAGCCGCGGTCCGTGGCCATCGGTCTTTTCAACGCCGACGCGCACCCGGATCTCGCGGTCCCGGCCACCTTCAGCAACGAGGTGAGGATCCTGCACGGTGACGGCGCCGGCGGATTCACGCTCGGCTCGACGCTTGGCACCACCTTCAGTCAACCGCTGGCGGTCGCCACCGCCGACATGGACGACGACGGCATCCTCGATCTCGTGGTGTCCAACAACGTGCCGGGACGCGTGGATACGCTCATCGGCGACGGCCTGGGCGGATTCACCGAGGTCGACAACTACTTCACGCAGTCGTTCCCCGACACGATCGTGCTGGTGGACTTCGACGACGACGGCGCGCTCGACGTCGCGACCGTCAACAGCGGCGGGGACTCGGTGACCGTGGCGTACAACGAGGGCGACGGAACGTACTCCGGAGTCGTTCACGTGCCCGTCGGTGACAACCCACTGGACATCGACGCAGCCGACTACGACCTCGACGGTTCCCCGGACGTCACCACGTCGAATATCAACCACGACACCGTGTCGGTGCTGCTCAACAACGGGAGCGGGAGCGTCCTGCCGTGGGGCACGCTGGCGGCGGTGGCCCAGCCGATCGCGGTCGCTTCCGGTGACTTCGACACCGACGGCGACGCCGATCTCGTGGCGTCGGTCGCGAGCTTCCAGTTCAGCGGGCAGCCCGGAGTGATCCTCTACGAGAACCTCGCCGTCAGCGACGGGGGCGCCGGTTTCGGGGCCCCGGGCCTGGTCCTGCTCGGACCGACGGTCCTGGACCTGATCGTCACCGACGTGAACGACGACGGCGTGGACGACATCGTCACGGCGAACGCCGGGGGTGGCGTGTCGACGGTGCTCGGGTCGGCCGAAGGTGCGTGTTGCCTGCCCGGTCCGACCTGTGTCGAGGACCAGACGCTGCTGGAGTGCGAAACGGTCGGCGGCGTGTGGCAGGGGACGGCCACCGCGTGCGCGGGCGTGACCTGCCCGTTCGTCGATCTTCATCTCGAGAAGACCGCCGACGTCTCCGAGGTCTGCGACGGCACGCCGACACCCGTGACGTTCACGATCACGCTCACGAACCCCGGTGGATTCCCGATGGAGAACGTCACCGTGCTCGACTTCGAGTGCGATCCGGTCATCTTCGTCGGCGGCGAC
>JAAELP010000269.1 GCA_024226535.1 Planctomycetota bacterium
GATATGATGGAGAAGGACCTATCGTGGAAGAAGATGTTGTATCAGTACTCCGATCGGCTGCTTCGTTTTGTGGTCAACAGCTTGCAGAATACCCTTCCGACCCCCGACAATCTTTTACGTTGGAATTCTGGTGTTTCTAAGGGCGGTGATGCACAGTGTCTTCGGCGCTGGAGCAACCAACGCAGTTATGCGTGCGGGCTTTGCGGCAAGGTCGGCGCGACGGCACTACATATTCTGGCGGGTTGTCCGTGGGTGCACAATGTGGAGAACACGCGGAGAGGTAGAGGGCGATACACATGGAGGCACAATAGAACCCTCTCGAGGATTGCGAAGTCGCTTACGAGCCTGGTGTCCAAGGTCAATGCCAAGGCTGCGGGGATTGCGGAAGGTAAGGATGGCAGAAGGGCGCTGGGGAGAGGACTTGGGAGGAAAGTGGCGTTTGTGAAGGCGGAAGAGGTAGGGATCAAGGCGCAACGGTCCGTGGTGAAGGCGGAAGAGGAGAAGTGGTGCGGGCGGAGGAAGAACGCAGCGCTTTTGCGGAAGGTACAGGTGGCGTTTGAGAAGAAGACCGGACAACTCGCGCGGGAGAACGATGTGTTGGCACAACGTTTGGGAATTCCGAGTGATGTCACCTCGAGACGCCACTACGTTCCTGTGGAAGGAAAACGCATGACAACCATTCCTGAAGACGCTGGAGCGGAGGAGAAGGCCCAACGGCTTGCGTTGAAAGAGAAGAAGCAACAGGAGTGGAGGGCGCGTTGGGAGAAGC
>JAAELP010000270.1 GCA_024226535.1 Planctomycetota bacterium
ACAGCATCACCTTATGAATTTTCATACACTGTCCCGGAAACAGCGGTTCCGGGAACCCGGATCGGGTTCCGTGCCGCAGCACAGGATTTTGCGGGAAACACTGCCGAATCCGATCTGATTCATACACTCATCGTTGTCCGGGCCCCGGGTTTCATAATCGGGGAAGTGTATGACGACACAGCAGGTCTGCCGGTTTACGAGGCATCTGTCCGGGCAGTTTCAGCCGGAGGACAGGCTGCGGAGACACAGACAGACAGGGCAGGACGCTATACCCTGTCACTTCCCGAAGGAAAAGCGGCAGTTGCGGTCACAAAGCAGGGTCACACGCCGAACACCAGGGAAGTGACCGTCGCACCGGGATCTGCGGTTTTTCCGCAGGATGCCCGCCTGACTCCTTCGGGAGAAAGCATTTCCGCGGGTCACCTGACCGGGGGCGACATTTCGGTGAATGACAGGATCAGTGTTTTTGTTTCTGCCGGGACTTTTGATGAAGACACTGCCGTGACAGTGACGGAACTCGGTGAGCAGGGCCTGCCTTTCCCGCTTCCGGCCGGATGGACACCGGTATGCGCCGTGCATATCGGGCCTGAGGACAGTGCTG
>JAAELP010000271.1 GCA_024226535.1 Planctomycetota bacterium
CGCATCGACCGCAGCGGCACGCCGGTGGCGGACGTGCGTGGGACGGGGCTCGGTCTGTCCATCGTTCGCCGCATCATCGAGCACCAGGGCGGCGAGACCGGCATGCGCAGCGCGCCCGGCGTCGGCAGCACGTTCACGCTCCAGCTTCCTGCCGACGATCACGTGGAAGCCGCGCCGTCGGGGCCGGCGACGTGGCACGGGCCGTTTTGCTAGCTTACCGCCGGCTTGAGCTGGGCGCGGAGGACGCCGAGCAGGGCGACGGGATCGAACGGTTTCTGGAGCACGCCGGTGAGGCCGATGGCGGTGGCGTCCGTGGTCAGCGTGAGCGTGTCGCCGAGGGAGCTGAGCATGTAGATCGGGGCGGTGTTTCCCTTCGCCTGCACTTCCTTGACGAAGATCGTGCCGGCGTCCACCTCCTCCATCATGAGGTCGACGACGATGAGGTCCGGGTCCTCATGGCGGTATACGCGGAGGCCCTCCTCGGCGCTGTGCGCTTCCACCATGAGATACCCCTCCGACTCCACGATCTCGCGCATGGCGTCGAGGTAGTCCTGATCGTCGTCGATGTAGAGGATGACGTGCTGGTCGTTCCGCATGTCGGTCTTACCCTTCGATCGATGCCGTGGCGAGCGGCGGAAGCAGGTCGCGTGCGTGTTCCCGGAGCCGTGGCTCCAGCCAGTCGAGCGTGGCGGCGAGGTTGTCTCGGGCTCCGGTCGACAGGCCTTCGTGGAACGCCTCGAACTCGTAGCCCCGCACGCCGATGAGCACCGCCGGCGGCGTCGCGCCGAAGACGTCCCGGGCGAGCGCGAGTACGGCGGGGGGGGCAAGCGTGTGCGTCGTCCACGACGGTCCGCCCGCCGGCTCGATCCGGCGGACCGCGTAGGGCGCCTCGCACTCGGTGTCGGCGTCGACGAGGACAACGAGGTCGTGGGCGGCGATCGTCGCCGCGTCCTCGACCTGGAGGTGGAACGGCCACTCGACGGTGACGCCGTGCAGACCGCGGCTCGCGATCGCCTCGGCGACGGCGGGGCCGAGCCCGTCGTCGCCGCGAGCGGGGTTGCCGTATCCGATCAGGAGCACGCGGGGCGCGTCGTCCATCATCCGGGCTCCCGGTAGGCGCGCGAGATCAACCGCTCCTCGTGATCGACGAGGTCGACGCGCAGCGGCATCTTCCCCAACGCGTGCGTCGCGCAGCTCAGGCACGGGTCGTACGCGCGGATCGCGACCTCCACGTGGTTGAGCAGGCCCTCGGTGATTTCCGGGGCTCCGCCGAGGTACTTCCGCGCGACCGCCTCGACCGCGCGGTTCATCGGTTCGTTGTTGCTCGTGGTGGAGACGATCAGGTTCGCCATGACGACCTGGTCGTTCTCGTCGACCTTGTAGTGGTGGAAGAGCGTTCCTCGCGGCGCCTCGATGATGCCGACGGCCTCCTCCCGGCGCTCGCCGGTGACGACGAGGTCCGTGCCCTGGAGGTCGGGATCGTTCAGAAGCTCCTCGATCTTCTCGATCGAGTGGAGCACCTCGATCATCCGCGCCCAGTGGTACGCCATCGAAAGATGGTTCGGGCGGCCGTCGGTCACGGCCGCGAAGTCGCGCCGCGCCGCCTCCGCCTCCGGCGTGTCGATGTGGTCGCAGACGTTCACCCGCGCGAGCGGACCGACGCGGTACCAGCCCTCCTCGGGGCCGATCGACCGGATGAACGGGAACTTCATGTACGACCACGAGCGAACTTCTTCGCCGAGGAACTCGAGGTAGCGGTCGTTCTCGACGTGATCGAAGATCGTCTTGCCGTCGGCGTCGATCGCGCGAAGCCCGCCGTCGTACAGCTCCAGCCCGCCGTCGGGCCTCACGAGCCCGAGGTGGTTGGACTCGAACGAGGCGAAGTCGGAGACCATCTCGAGGTTCTGCTCGGTGTAGCCCTTGGCGAGCGCCACCGCCTCGCGCGACCACGCCTTCATCTGCTCCAGCTCCGGCAGCAGGGCGTCGCGCTCGGCGATCGTGAGGTTCTTGTTGATTCCGCCCGGAATCGCCCCCGTGCCGTGCACCTTCTTGCCCGCCGTCGCCTTGATGATCTCCTGCCCGTAGCGGCGCATGAGAATGCCCTGGCGGGCGAGGTCCTTGTTCTCGCCCGCGAGCGCGATGACGTTTCGGCGCGTCAGCTCGGCGCCGAATCCGAAGAGCAGGTCCGGTGACGCGAGGTGGAAGAAGTGCAGCGCGTGCGACTGGAACATCTGCCCGAAGTGCATGAGCCGCCGCATCTTGTCGGCGGTCGGGGTCAGCTCGTCGACGCCCACGATCTTGTCCACGGCCTTGGCCGCGCAGAGGTGGTGGCTCACCGGGCAGATGCCGCAGAGCCGCTGGACGAGCACCGGCAACTCCCAGAACGGCCGGCCCTGGATGAACCGCTCGAACCCCCGGAACTCGACGATGTGCAGGCGGGCCTGCTGCACCTCGTTGTGCTCGTCGAGCATGATCGTCACTTTGCCGTGGCCCTCGACCCGGGTGACGGGCTCGATCACGACGCGTTTCGTGGCGGGGGATGTGGTCACCGATGCGTCTCCAGGATCAGTCGTACTTGATCAGCCCGTACGGCAGGTCGAGCGGGGCACCGGTCAGCAGCGCGTTGAGCGCGGCCCAGATCGTGTCCGCCGACGGCGGGCATCCGGTCAGGTGGAAGTCCATCTTCACGACCTCGTGGGCGGGGAACACCTGGCGGAGCAGCCGCGGTACCTCGGGATCGTTGGGCAGGATGCCGTCGGGGTTCACGACCGACGGCCCGCTCAGGTAGGCCTCGTCGATGCACTCCTCGATGGGCACCATGTTCCGCAACGCCGGGACGCCGCCCATCGTCGCGCAGTCACCGAGCGACACGAGCACGTCGCAGTGCTTCCGGAAATCGCGGAGCACCTTGACGTTCTCCTCGTTCGCGCAGCCGCCCTCGATGAGGCCGACCGCGCACCGGCGGCCGTCGAAGCTCTTGTAGTCGTTGATCGGCGACCGATCGAACTCCACCAGCTCCGCGAGGTCGAGAATGCGCTCGTCGATGTCGAGCAGGGACATGTGGCAGCCGAAGCACCCGGCGAGGGAGACGGTCGCCACGCGAGGCTTGGCGGTTCCGTTCGATGAAGAAGCATCCGCCATCACGCGTCCTCCGATGAGGGGGTGGATCCGATGGGAGCGTGGTCGTACAGACGTTCGCCGATCGGCGTGCGGAAGCCTTCGCGCTTGCGCATCAACGCACCGACGGGGCAGACGTCGAGGGCCTTGTCCGTGACGTCGGCGTCGGTGTCGGCGAGACGCGCCTCGGCGTTCACCGCGACGCGCCGGTCGGGACCGCGCTCCACGAACTGGAAGACGTTCTTGCCGTCGACGTCACGCGATGCGCGGACGCACCCGGCACACAGGATGCACCGGTTGTGATCGACGATGATGTCGGGGTGCGAGGCGTCGACCTCGCGCTTCGGGAAGAAGAAGTCGAAGCGGGGCGCCGTCACGCCGAACCGGTACCCGAGCGCCTGAAGCTCGCAGTTGCCGCTCTTCTCGCAGAACATGCAGAAGTGGTTGCCCTCGACGAAGAGCATCTCGATGAGCATCCGTCGCTGCTCGCGAAGCTCCTCGGTGTCGTTCTCGACGACCATGTCGGGGGCGACCGGTTGCGTGCACGCCGAGCAGGGGCGGCCCGAGACGGTCACGGTGCACACGCGACAGCCGCCGTAGGGCTCGAGCCCGGGGCGGTGACAGAGGCGGGGGATGTAGATGCCGGCGTTGTCCGCCGCTTCCAGGATCGTCTGTCCCGGCTTGGCGGGCACCCGGACGCCGTCGACGGTGATCGTGATCCAGTCGCTCACGGTCTTCAGCTCCTCCCATCCTGGCGTCGCGCATCCGGCGAAACGGTCAGGCAGACGGACGACTCGAGATCGAACGACCGCCGGAATCCGTCGGGGTCGGCCTCGACGAGGCGGTCGTACTCGGATCGGAAGTTCTTCAACGTGCTGAGCACGGGGTTGGGGGACGTCTGACCGAGGCCGCACCGGCTCGTCGCCTTGACCGCCCGGCCCAATTCCTCCAGCTCCACGAGGTCGCCGGGCTCACCGCGTCCGGCCATGATCCGCGCGACGCGCTCCCGCAGGATGACGTTGCCGACACGGCACGGCGTGCAGTAGCCGCAGCTCTCGTGCACGAAGAACTCCATGAACGCGCGGACGATCCCGAGGATGTCGCGTTCCGGGCCGAACACCATGATCGACCCGCCGGTGGCGAGGTCCTCGTACTGGATGCGCCGGTCGAAGGCGTTGGCCCCGACCATCTCGCCGCTCGGACCGCCCACCTGGACGGCAGCCGCGTCGCTGCCATCGGCGCGGTCCAGCAGCTCGCGCAGCGTGACGCCGAACGGCAGCTCGTAGACGCCCGGCCGGTGACAGTCGCCGGAGATGCTCAGCAGCTTCGTGCCCGAACTGGCCGGGGAGCCGTGGGCGCAGAACGTGGCCGCGCCCTCCTCGATGATCTTCGTCACGCAGCAGAGGGTCTCGGGGTTGTTCACGATCGTCGGGCAGCCGAGGTACCCCTGCTGGGCGGGGAACGGCGGCCGGTTGCGCGGATCGCCACGCTTGCCCTCGCACGAGTTGATGAGCGCCGTCTCCTCGCCGCAGATGTACGCGCCGGCGCCCATCTGGATCCGCACGTCGAAGGAGAAGTCGCTGCCGAGGATCCCCTCGCCGAGCAGACCCTCGCGCCGCCGCCGGTCGAGCACGTGTTCGAGGAACGGTCGCAGGTACAAGTACTCGTCGCGCAGGTAGAGGAGGCCCTCGGTCGCGCCGATCGCGTAGCCCGCGATGGTCATGCCGGCAAAAACCCGGTCGGCACGCTCGGTGAGGAGCACCCGGTCCTTGAAGGTGCCGGGCTCGCCCTCGTCGGCGTTGCAGATGACGAACCTGCGGGGCGGGGAGCCGGTCGCGTCGGCGCTCCGGGCGTACTCCCACTTCATGCCGGTGGGGAACCCGGCCCCGCCGCGACCTCGGAGACGCGCCGTCTTGATGGCTCGGATCACCTCCATGGGGCTCACGCCCAGCGCCTTGGTGATCGCCTCCCCTCGCCGCATCGGCGAGAGCACCAGCGGTCCGGCCTCCCGGATGTTGTTGTTCACCATGGACTGCACGAGTTCGTGCGCGTTGTTGCCGTCCCCGAAGCGGCGCACGAGCCGCGACGGCTCCATGTGGTCGCGAAGCTCGCCCACGATCTGGCGCGCCTTGTCGGTGGACAGCTCCGTCACCACCACGTCGTTGACGAGGGCGGCGGGCGCCTGGTCGCACATGCCGATGCACGAGGTCGCCTCGAGCGTGATCGCGCCGTCGGGCGTCGTCTGGCCCGGCTCGATGCCGAGCGCCGAGCTGAACGCGCCGAGAACGCGGTCGTACCCGTGCAGCCGGTCGATGATGTCGTTCGAGAGCCTGATGACGACGCGACCGGTCTGTTCCCGGGAGAGGAACGAGAAGAACGAGACGAGCCCGTCCACCTCCACCCGCGGAACGCGCAGCTCGGTCGCGATGAGATCCATCGCCTCGCTCGACACGCAGCGGAACCGCGCCTGCACGGCCCGCGCCACGTCGAGCAGACGCGTGGGGTCACGATCGACGTCGCCACAGATCTCGCTGATCGCCGATGCGAGAGCCGAGCTCACGGCGGCCTCCTTCGTCACTGGTTTTGACAGGGTCCTGCTCATGGTTTGAATCCAGTCAGCAGTATTTCGGTTTGGGGCCTTCCCGTCTATCGACGAGCCCCATGGAAGGGATCAGTTTCGTCAAAACGGGGCAGGCTTCTTGGAGCGCGCCGTGTCAACACGCAGTTGACCCGGAACGCCTGCTACACTCGCCGAATGACCGTATCGCCGAACCCGCCACCGGCATTTCTTGCGCAGGTCGAAGCGCTCGAGATCGCGTTCGACTCCGGCGACGTCGAGCGTCTCGCCCGATATCTCGCCCTGCTCCTCGATGCGGCCCGCTCGTTCAACCTGACCGCGATTACCGACCCCGACGAGGCGTGGGTCCGTCACATCGCCGACAGCCTGACGCTGTTGCCGATCCTCGCGTCGCTGGAGGCGAAGCGGGTGATCGATGTGGGCGCCGGCGGCGGGCTCCCCGGGGTGCCGCTCGCCATCGCGATGCCCGACGTGTCCTTCACCCTGCTGGAAGCCACGGGGAAGAAGGCCCGGTTCCTCGAGGAGACGGCCGCCGCCCTGGACCTGGCGAACGTCACGGTCGTGAACGACCGCGCCGAGACCGCCGGGCAGGACCGCGAAACGCACCGCGAGCGGTACGACGCCGTCCTCGCCCGAGCCGTCGGGCGGATGCCGGTGCTGGTGGAGCTGACCGTGCCCCTCGCCCGCATCGGCGGCCACGTCCTCGCCATCAAGGGTGCCCGGGCCGAGGCCGAGGTCGCCGAGGCCAAGGCGGCGCTGCACACCCTGCACGCGAGGGTCGTGGAGACCCGCCGCACCGCCACGGGCACGATCGTGATCATCGAGAAGAGCCGCCGGACGGGGAAGATGTACCCCCGGCGCCCCGGCGAGCCGAAGCGGGCCCCGCTGGGAAGGGGCACGTCGTGACGGCGCGGTACCGCGGGGCACTTACAATCCCCGCGTGACGTTCACGCTCGAGTCCATCCTTGCTCCGGACGGCGCGATCTCGCGCCGCCTGGAGCATTTCGAATCGCGGCCGCAGCAGGTGGAGATGGCCGAGGCGGTGCGCCGCGCGCTCGACGCCCGCGGGACGCTCCTCGTCGAGGCGGGCACCGGCGTCGGCAAGTCGTTCGCCTACCTGATCCCCGCCATCCAGCGGATCGTCGAGCACGGCGAACGGGTGGTCGTGGTCACGAACACGATCAACCTCCAGGAGCAGCTCATCGAGAAGGACATCCCGCTGCTCAACGCCGTGATCCCGGACGAGTTCAGCTCCGTGCTCGTCAAGGGCCGCGGCAACTACGTCTCGCTGCGTCGCCTCAAGCTCGCCAGCGAGCGGCAGGACCGGCTGTTCAGCTCGCGCGAGGCGCGGAGCAGCCTGCACATGGTCGAGGACTGGGCGTACGAGACCGTCGACGGCAGCCTCGCCACGCTGCCGCAGGTGCCGCGGCCGGAGGTCTGGGACGCGGTCCAGTCCGAGGCCCACAACTGCATGGGCCGCAAGTGCCCGACGTACGATCAGTGCTTCTACCAGGCGGCGCGCCGACGCATGGAGCACGGGCAACTGCTCGTGTGCAACCACGCGTTGTACTTCTCCGACCTCGCCCTGCGTCTCCAGGGGGCGGGGTTCCTGCCGCCGCACCAGCACGTCATCATCGACGAGGCGCATTGCGTGGAGGAGGTCGCGGCCGAGCACTTCGGGCTGAGCCTCTCGGAGTCGCGGGTGCAGCACCTGCTCCGGATGCTCTACAGCGCGTCGCGGCGGTCGGGGTTCCTCTCTTCGATGCGTCTGTCGGACGGGACCACCGAGCGCATCGACCAGACGATCTCGCATGTGCTGGAGCTGGGCCGCACCGCCAACGCGTTCTTCGACGAGCTGGTGCGCTGGCACCGGGAAGAGGGCAACCCCAACGGCCGGATCGACGAGCCGGGGATCGTGCGGAACACGCTGAGCGAGCCGATGCGCGACCTCGCCGTGCTCCTGCGCGGGCTCAAGGAGCGGGCGGCGTCCGAGGCCGACGGCTTCGAGCTGCGCAGCTATGCCACGCGGGCCGAGGACATCGCCAACCACGCGGGCGCCCTGCTGGAGCAGAAGATCGAAGGCTGCGTGTACTTCCTCGACGTCGGCGAGACGGCGCGGCGGCGCCGCCGCTGCTCGCTGCGCTGCCTCGTGGTGGACGTCGCGCCGATCCTGGAATCGAACCTCTTCGGCAACGCCGGCTCGACGATCCTGACCTCCGCCACGCTCGCCACCGGCCCCGACGACTTCAGCCACGTCTCGTCGCGTCTGGGCTGCGACGACGCCGAGACGCTCCAGCTCGGCAGCCCCTTCGATCACGCCCGCCAGATGCGCGTGATCGTGGACCGCTCGCTGCCGGAGCCGCGCGACCCGCGCTACGTCGATCACCTCGCGCCGCGCGTGGACGAGTTGGTTCGCCGCACCGGCGGCGGGGCGTTCGTCCTGTTCACGAGCTTCAGGATGCTCGACCAGGTCGCCGACCGCCTGCGCGATGCGCTCGCCGAGGACGGCTTCCCCGTCTACGTCCAGGGCCGTGACGGTCCGCCGGGGCTGCTGCTGAACCGCTTCCGCGGTGATCGCCGGTCGATCCTCTTCGGCACCGTGAGCTTCTGGCAGGGCGTGGACGTGCGCGGCGAGGGTCTGCGCAACGTGATCATCACGCGGCTTCCCTTCGAGGTGCCCGACCGCCCGATCGTCGAGGCCCGTCACCGGCGCATCAAGGAGCGGGGGGGCAACCCGTTCGTCGAGGACCAGGTGCCGCGGGCGGTGATCCGTTTCCGCCAGGGCGTGGGGCGGCTCATCCGGTCGGGAACCGACGAGGGCCTCGTCGCGATCCTCGACCCGCGGATCGCGACGAAGCCGTACGGGCGGAAGTTCCTCCGGGCCCTGCCCGAGGGCGTCATCGTCGAGGAGTGAAGCGACAAACCGGGACGCCTACGAAGGTCCGTAAGCGTCCCGGTCGCGGCGTTCGCGTTCAGGAGCTAGTGGTGTCCGCCAAACATCTTGTAACATATCGACGGACCTCGCCGCCGCTGGCTGCGTTGCCGCTCCTCGACGTATCCATGGATATGCCAGCGTCGCGTCGCCTTGCCAGCGACGACGATCTCGCGCCGATAAGTCA
>JAAELP010000272.1 GCA_024226535.1 Planctomycetota bacterium
CTCCTGGAGATCGAGCCGACGGTGCACCTGCCCCGGGGGCTCGTCATCTACATGATCGACCTGCCGTCGCGCCCCCGGCTCGGCCGCGCGGCGATCGCGCGCCGTGTCCGCGGGTTCCTCGACGAAGCCGGCGGGCCGCCCCCGGACCTCGTCGTCGGTGACCTCAACATGACCCGCGGCAGCGCGGCGCTCGACTCCATGCTCCCCGGCCTGCGGCACGCGTTCGACCTCGGCGGCCACGGGTACGGCGCGAGCTTTCACGGCCGGTTCCCCCTGTACCACATCGACCACGTCCTGCTCGCCGGGACCGTCGACTGCACTCGCTACGATCTGATCGAGCTGCCCGTCGGGCGTCACCGGGCGCAGGTGGCGTGGATCAGGGAGGGCGGTTGAACGGAGCTTCCGATGCAATACGTGATCAAGATCCTCGTCACGGCCGTGCTCGTCGTCCTGGTTTCGGAGATCGCCGAGCGGTACAAGCTCATCGGCGCTCTCGTGGCGTCCCTCCCGATCGTTTCGATCGGCGCGATGATCTGGATGCACGCGGATGGGAAGAGCGCAGCGGACATCGCCAAGCTCTCGTCCGGCATCTTCTGGCTGGTCATTCCGTCGCTGATCCTCTTCGCGCTCCTGCCGTACCTGCTCGTCAAGCGGCAGGTCGCGTTCCCCCTCGCCATGACCCTCGGCTGCTGCGCCACGGCCCTCGGCTACGGCGCGATGGTCTTCGTGCTCGGGCGCGTCGGCGTCAAGCTCTGACCCACTCCCACTGACGCCGCAGGCCGTCGTCGAGCTCCACCTCGGGCGTCCAGCCCAGCTCGGCCTCGCTGCGAGACAGATCGGCGCAGGTACGCGGGACGTCGCCCGGCTGAAGGGGAAGCTGTCGCACCCGCGGCGTGTTGCCCACCACGCGGCCGATGCGGTCGATGAGGTCGGCGAGCGCGACCGGACGGGAGCCGCCGAGGTTCCAGATGCGGAAGAAGCCCGGCTCGCACTCGGCGAGCGCGGCGCGGGCCGAGCGCAGGCCGCGGACGATGTCGCCGACGTACGTGTAGTCGCGGCTCGAGGTCCCGTCGCCGAACATCGGGACGTCCTCGCCGGCGGCGATCCGTCGCATGAAGAGCCCGATGGCCAGGTCCGGTCTCTGGGAGGGGCCGAAGACCGTGAACAGACGCATCGCCGCGACGGACAGCCCGTGGAGGTGACACCACGCCGAGCACAGCAGCTCGCCGGCGCGCTTCGTCGCGGCGTACGGGCTGATCGGAGCGGAGACCTCGTCGGCCTCGTTGAACGAGCCCTGTCCCCGCTCGCCGTAAACGCTGGAGCTGGAGGCAAAGACGACCCGGCGGCATCCGCTCGCGCGGGTGGCTTCGAGCATCGCGACGAGCCCCTCCACGTTGACCCGCGCGAAGCGGACGGGGTCGGCCACGCTGGGTCGAACGCCGGCGAGGGCGGCGATGTGAAAGACCGCCTCGGGTCGCGCGGCCGACAGCACCTCGGTCATGCGGGCGCCGTCACAGATGTCCGCCTCGACCAGCCGGAAGCCATCGCCGGTGCAGCGGTGGAGGTTCGCCTCCTTCGCCCCACGGTCGTAGAAAGGATCGAAGTTGTCGATCCCCACCACCTCGTGCCCGTCGGCCACGAGCGAGGCCGACAGGTGCGAGCCGATGAATCCGGCGGCGCCGGTGACGATGTACGTGGCCATAGGGGACAAGCTAACAGCTAGAAGGGTGCCGTGGTCTTGCCGAAGGCAAGGCCGCGTCTGCGAGAGCGCGGCCTCGGCTGCGCCGAGACCACGGCACCCGCTGGTACCCGATCGGGCGCCGCTCTACTTGTTCAAGAGTTCCCAGATGCGGTAGTACCCGCCGCCGCCGCCCTCACCGGGGATGTGCGACGCCAGCGGGTCGGCCTCGCTGTCCTCGAACCAACGCACCGAGCCGTCGCCTCGAAGGACGTTCATGCCGGTGGAGTGGTTGAAGTCGCTGAGGCGGCGCCAACCGTCCGTCGCCAGGACGAGGCGTTCACCGTCCTTGAGCTGGCGGAGGCGACGGGGCGTGCGACCCTTGGCCTCCTGGCCCCAGTAGACATCGCCCGCATACTGGTAGTTCGTGTACAGCGGCGGCGACCAGCGGTTCCGGATCTGCCAGTGGACGCGCTTGTCTTCGAGGTTGTGCTGGCCGCGGTGGCTCGGGCAGTAGTAGCAATCCGGGGCCGTGCAATACCCCTCGGAGTAGAGACGGCCGAGCCCGTCCCATTTCTCCTCCTCGCCGTAGCCCTGGTGGGCGGCCATCAGCTCGCCCGGGTCGGGTTCGGCGCCGGCGAGCGTCTCCGCGTGCGGGAGCCGGTCGCGGTTGTCACGGTAGTACATCGTCATGCCCAGGCCGAGCTGGCGCATGTTCGACGAGCACAACACGCGGTTCACGTTCTCGCGCACCTGCGCGAGCGTCGGGAGCATGAGGCCGGTGAGCACGACCGTCACCGCGAGGACGATGATCAGCTCGAGGAGGCTGAAGCCGCGCGCAGAATCGGGGCCGACACCGCGACCTTCGCCTCGAGGATTTGGCCCTCTTTGCATACGGCTGTCCCACACAGCAAGGTGGTCGGTTGCCCGCCCGGCAATCCGGCCCCCTATCGAACCTCTTCCACGCCCTCCCCCGAGAGGGGCACCTCTGCCCAACAGTCTATGGGAGGCGGGCCGATAATGGTCGAAAAATGTGCCTGTTTCGCGGCCGGATCGGCTATTCTGCCTCTGTAAGGGCCCTCATCCCGCACCGCTGCAGGCCGGCCAAGGCCCCCGTTGGGTCCCCTTCCGGCCCCTGCCCGAGATCGGGATCGTGCATCATCTCCCCGTAGGGGGCGGTTCTTCCACAGGAGACCCTGTTCCATGAGCGAACAGGACTGGTTGCTCATGCATCGGGTGGCGGCGGGTGACGAGGAAGCGATCGGTGAGCTCTTCGATCGCTTCGGTCCCCTCGTCTACAAGGTGGCATGGCAGTTCCACCCGGTGCACGCGGAGGCGGAAGACGCCGTCCAGGAGATCTTCGTCCGGCTCTGGCGGACCGCCGATCGCTTCGACCCGCGTCGCGCGAAGCTCGTGACGTGGGTCATGCTCATCGCCCGGCGGCACCTGATCGACCGCCTCCGGCGCAGCTCCGTGCGACCGAACCCCTCCTCTTTCGACGGTGATCCGGCGGGCGCCCAGACCGGCGACGGGCCGGACCGCCTGCCGCAGACCGAGGAGGCCAGCGCCCGCCTGCTCGAGCGTCTCGCCGAGTTGCCCGAGCTTCAGCGAACGGTGATCGAGCGGGCGTATCTCCAGGGCTTCACGCTCCGCGAGATCAGCGAGCAGCTCGGGTCACCGCTGGGCACGATCAAGTCCGCCCTGAGCCGGGGCCTCGCGCGGCTCCGCGACCGGGCGGCGGGAGACCAGGCGGTGTGAACTTAGTAAAAGTACGTACACGCATGTTACGAACCGGTTCAGGGACCAATCGGACCTCGTCGTCTGATAACCGAATCTCCCCTGTTTTGGGGGGTTTCGCGGAACCAGACCTCCCTCGTTCCGAATCGTCAGTGGATTCGATCAGATGAGTTCCACCACCCCAATGTCCCGTGAAGATTTGCACGAACTGGCAGCGCTCGACGCGTTCGGCCTGCTGGACGACTACGAGGCCGCGCTGTTCACGCGGTCCTTCCACCACGCGCCGGCCGCCGTGCAGGACGAGATCAAGGTCGCCCAGGCGCAATACGCCTCCGACGTCTCGCTGCTCCCGGACGCCGAGCCCCCCACCAGCCTCAAGGCGCGTGTGTTGCGCTCCGTCGCCGGCGCGATCGAGCAGGAGTCGGTGGAGCTTGCACCGCTGGCCACGATCGGGCGGCGTCGCCCGGAGCGTCCCGACGTGGTCGCCCGCATCGGCGCCCGCGGGGGCAGCCCCTACTGGCGTGCGGCGAGCTTCGTGCTCGCGGCGGTCGCGCTGCTCTCGACCTACTTCGCCCTCGACACCGGTGCCCGCAACGACCAGCTCTGGGATTTCGTGATCAACCGCGACATCGAAGAGGGCGTGGACGCGGTGATCAAGGACGCGATCGACCCCAACGCGATGGCGATCGTCCTCGATCCCCGCAGCACCCGCGTGGCTCTGCGACCCGTCGACGCGGCGGGCGACAACGCGACGGCCTACGTGTTCGCGCGGGAGGTCGTCGACGAGGAGTCCGGCCAGAGCTTCATCCAGGCCGTCCTCAAGACCGAGTTCCTTCCCGCCGGCGGCACCTACACGCTGACGGCGAAGCTCGACGGCCGCAGCGAGTTCGACCGCACGTTCACGACGACCGGCATGATCGCCGGCGTGCCCCTGGAACTCGACGCACCGATCGCCACGGCGATGGCCTCCCTGACCTGGGAGATCACCGACGCCCAGGGTCAGGTGCTGCTGACGAACCGGGCCTGATCGAAATACCGGAGCCTGACCGAGGGTGCCGTGGTCTCGCCAAAGGCGAGGCCGCGTTTCGTATCCGAGGGTGCCGTGGTCTCGCCGAAGGCGAGGCCGCGTTCCTTACGATGCCGCTCGCAGCGACGCCGGCTCACCCCTTCCCCGCGCGCCGGGTCCACTCGTCCTCCAGCGGCCCCAGCTCCCCGGCCAGCGTCTCGCGCTCGGCCTGGAGCACGCGGCAACGATCGCCGTCGCGGTAGACCGCGGGATCGACGAGCTCGGCATCGATCTCGCCGAGGCGTCGCTCGAGACGCTCGATCCGCTGCTCCAGCTCCGAGGTGGCGAGACGGGCAAACGGGCCCGCGGACTCGTCGACGGGCGGCCTGGCCTTCGTCGGACGCTTCCGCGTCTTCCGGGCGGCGGGCCGCGGCTCGTCCGCGTCGTCCGCGTTCGCGTCCGCCTCCTCCCGCCGCTGCCAATCGGTGTAGTGCCCCTGGAACAGCCGCACGCCTCCGGTGCCGTCGAACACGATCAGCTTGTCGCACGTGGCCTCGAGGAGCGCCCGGTCGTGGGTGATGAGCACGAGCGTCCCGTCGTAGCCGCCCTCCGTGGCCAGAGCCTCCTCGAGCCGCTCCGCCGACGGAATGTCGAGGTGGTTGGTGGGCTCGTCGAGCACGAGCAGGTTGTGCGCGCCGGCAACGAGACCCGCGATCACGGCGCGGCTGCGCTCGCCGCCGGAGACGTCCGAGAGCGTCTTCTCCTGCTCGTCGCCGGTAAACAGGAACGCCCCCGCGAGGTCCCGCGCCTGCTGCTCCGATGCGCGGGCCTGCCCGTCGAGGCCGACGATGACGGACTGGAGGTACTGCCAGACCGTCAGCGACTGGTCCACGTGCTCGTGGAGCTGGCGGTAGTACCCGACGCTCAGGCGCGAGCCGGCTCGCGCCGAGCCCGTGTCCGGCGCGAGGTCGCCGATGAGCGTGCGCACGAGCGTCGTCTTGCCGACGCCGTTGGGCCCGATGATGCCGATGCGGTCGCCCCGGTAGACGGTGAGGTCGAGGTTCTCGAACAGGACGAGATCGTCGTAGCGCTTCGAGACGCCCTCGGCGACGATCACCTGCTCGCCGCTGCGGGTCGCCTTGGGGAGCTGGAGCCGCATCGTCTGGAGCTCGATCGGGCGCTCGACCAGCTCGTCGCGCTTGAAGCGCTCGAGCCTCGACTCGCGCCCCCGCGCCTGCTTCGCCCGCTGACCGGTCTTGTACTTGGCGATGAACTGCTTTTCCTGGCGGATGCGATCGAGCTGCTTCTCGTGCACGCGGGCTTGCGTCATCTGGCGCTCGCGCCGCAGCTCCACGTACTTGTGGTAGTTGCCCGGGTACTCGCGGATCGCCCCCGCCTCGACCTCGATGATCCGCTGCGCGACGCGATCCAGCAGCCAGCGGTCATGGCTGACGACCACGACCGCGCCGCCGAACTCCTCGGCGAGGAAGGTCTCCAGCCAGCGGCGCCCGGTGATGTCCAGGTGATTCGTGGGCTCGTCCAGCAGCAGCAGGTCGGGCGCCTCCAGCAACAGCCGCGCAAGGCCGAGCCGGCCCTTCTGTCCGCCGGAGAGGTCGCGCACACGCACGGTGAACTGGTCGTCGCGGAAGCCGAGCCCGTGCAGCATCGCGTCGATCCGGTGGTCGATCGCATAGCCGCCGGCGGTCTCGATCGCGACCTCGAGGCGGGCCTGGCGCTTGAGCAGGCGGTCCAGCTCGTCGCCCTCGGCCGTGGCCATCTTCTCGTAGAGGGCGTTGGCGTCGACGTGCAGATCGTGAAGCTCGGCGAACGCGCGTTCCGCCGCATCGCGGAGCGTGTCGTCGGGATCGAGATCGGGATCCTGGCTGAGGTAGCCGACCCCAGCACCGCGCTGGAACTGGACGGTCCCGGTGTCCGGGCTCACGGTCCCCAGCATCACGCGCATGAGCGTGGTCTTGCCGGTCCCGTTGCGCCCGACGAGGCCGACGCGCTCCCCGGGGTCGATGGACACCGTCGCCCCGTCGAGGACGAGCTGCGTTCCGTAGCGGTGGGAGACGTTGGCGAGTGTGAGCAGGGACATGGATGCACGCGATTCGGGACGGAAGGGAAGAGTGTATGCGTCCGGCGTAGTTGGGTAGGCGCCGAGCGTACAATCGCTCGCCGCCGGATTTGCGCGAGGAGAACGCATGGGCTTCCTGGAAGACACGGGCTGGATCCTCTGGATCGAGGCGCTGGGACTGCTGGCGCTGGCCGGGTTCCTCGTCTTCGCGGCGTGGTGGGCGTTGTTCTCCGACCGACCGCGCGGCCGGCGGCGGTGCCCGCAGTGCTGGTACGACGTCACGCACAGCCCCGGGATGACCTGCCCGGAGTGCGGATTCGTCGCCCGCGCGGAACGCGAGCTGCACCAGCGACGCCGGCGAGGCTGGGCCGGGATCCTCGCGATCCTCGGTTGCGTGATGGTCGGCCTGTACGGGGGCGAGCGGCTCATGGATCGCGGGTGGACGGGCTACCTCCCCACGTGGAGCGTGATTCTCGCGGTGCCGCTCACCGACGACAACAGCGGTGCGATCTACCGAGAGCTGGACCGCCGGGTCCGCGCGGGCAGGATCACCGACAGCCAGTGGCTCTCGCTGCTGAAGCGATGCGCGGTTGGCGACGGCGGCGCCCGTCCCCCGTCGGATGCCTGGCTCGGCAAGTACGCCCGCCTCATCCGGGCCGCGGCCGCGCGGGCGCGTGAACACGAGGATCCTCAGTGGCGTCGCGCGGTGGAGGCGGTCCTGCTGACGGTGCCGCCACGCGTGGACATGACGACGCGCGACGACTGGCCGATCGGGGTCGGCGCCACGCTCGACGTGCGGGCGCAGACGTGGTGGCCGCGGGGCATGCAGTGCCGGATCACCAGCGAGCCGGACCTGCCCGGCGCGCGCGCCGCCGTGCACGTGCTCCGCGACGCGCCGATCCAGCTCCGCAGCTACTCGGTGCTGCTTCCCCCGCTGGACGCCGGCCGGTACGACGTGGGCATGAACGTCACGGTCGAACGACGCGTCAGCAACGAAGAGGCGTGGCAACCGGTGAGCCGGCAGACGCTCGATGTCCCGGTGACCGTGCGCGGCCACCTCGAGGAAACGCTGGCGGCCGCCCGCGGACAGGATCTCGATGCGGCGATCTCCCACGTGTTCAACTCGCGGCTCGTGCAGTACCGCGACGGCAGCCTCCCGGTGCGGGTGCGCGTCAACCAGCACGCGACCGCGGGTGAGCTGTTCAAGCGGACGGCCATCGCGGTGCGCGTCGAGGTCCGGCGGAACGGTCGGCCCGGACGTCACCTCGACATCTGGTGGCGTGGCGGCACGGGTGGGGTCGGCGAGCGGCTCGCGTGGGAGGTCCCGATGCACGACGACGACGTGCTGCTGCCGCCGGCGGTCCCCGAGGACGAGTGGTCGCTGCACGTGCGGTCCGTCCCCGAACTGGCCCTCCGCGTCGACGGCGTCACGCGTTTCTGGGAGGGCGAGGTGACGATCGAGGTCGGCGTGCGGTCGCAGGCGACATCGGCCCCACCGCGCGGGTGGCTCGCGGAGACGCCGGACGGCTGAGGTGTGATCCCCGATCACCCGTTCGTCTACCATCTTGACCATGAACGAGAACCTCTGGGCGCCGTGGAGGATGGCGTACATTCGCGACCTGGCGCGGAAGACGGAGACGCACGACGGTGACCGGGGCCCGACCGCGTCCAACTTCCTCGCCGCGTACTGGTTGCAGCCGGAGAAGGACCGCGAGCACCACGTCGTCCACCGCGACGAGCACGGGATGCTCCTGCTCAACCGGTACCCGTACGCGAACGGTCATCTGCTGGCGGCCCTCGGCGAGGCGCGGGCGTCGCTGCTGGATTACGACCCCGCGCAACGGGCCGCCTTGTGGCGTCTCGTCGAGCGCGGCATGGACCTGATGGAGCGCGCCCTCAACCCCCAGGGCGTGAACGTCGGCATCAACCAGGGCGAAGCCGGCGGCGCCGGCGTGCCCGAGCACCTCCACGTGCACATCGTCCCTCGCTGGTCGGCGGACACGAACTTCATCACCGTGATCGGCGAAGTGCGTGTCATCCCCGACGCGCTGGAGGCGATGGCGGAGGTCTATCGCGCCACAGCCTGCTAATGGTGTCAGACACCTGTTTCGAGAGCGAGTGGCGGCCCGAAGGGCCGCACGAGCGGTTGCCCGCCCGCCGCGCGAAAGCGAGTGTCGGCCCGGAGGGCCGCACGA
>JAAELP010000273.1 GCA_024226535.1 Planctomycetota bacterium
CACGATCGGACGTGTGCCGACGACGCGCTCCGCGCCGAGCTCGGCCAGCCGTGGGCGCCACGCATCGTGGGCTCTCACGGATTCCCGCCACTGGTCGGGAACGGGGTCGGGGCTGGCGGCGAGCCAGCGGGAGAAGGGCATCTCCGGAAGCACGACGAGCCCGCTCGCCTCGGCCCGAACGTGCTCGACGAGCCGAGCCCAATCGGCCTCGAGACCGGCCGGGTCGTTCGTCAGCTCGCAGACGGTCACCTTCATGCGCCGGGTCACCACGCGATCCCGGGGTCGGGGTCGATCTCGAACGGAATCGTGACCTCGCCCGCCCAGTAGCGGTCCTTCATGCTCATGTGCAGGGCCGCCTCCTGGTCGGGGACGAGACGCAGCGACCAGCCGTCGAGCACCGATTCGTTGTAGGTCCGTGGAACCAGGACCGAGTGCGAGGCGTAATAGGGCGTCCCATCCCGGTCGAGGCGCTTGATGATCACATCCGGATCGGTCACCGCGACCTCGGTGCCGTCGCGCATCCAGGCGAGGCGGAAGGCGACGCAGATGTCGTCGAAGCGCGACGCCGTCTCGCCGTCGAGAACGAGCGCCACGTGCCCGAGCGGCTGCCCGGCGGTGAGGATTCGAAGCCCGCTCGCAAGCTCCTCGTCCAGTTCGAGGTCGCGCACGGGCTGCACGACGTCGTCGTTCGAGCCTGCCACCCGAACGGCGTGTGCAAGCTGGAACGTCCCCAGCGGCACCGCCTGTCCGCTCTCGGCCTTCGGCTTGAGCGACAACTCGACCGCGCAGCGCAGGTAGTGCGTGCCGGCCCGCAACGTCTGGTTCGAAGACATGTCGGGATCCTCGAACTCCACGCGCATGCGATAGCGGTTCGGCTCACCCCAAGCGGGGATCACGCGCGGGGTCAGGGGGATCGCGGCGCCCTCCGGC
>JAAELP010000274.1 GCA_024226535.1 Planctomycetota bacterium
AGCGCGATCGGGGCGGTCGTGCGCGTGAGCGCCGGCGGCGCGACGCAGGTGCGCGGCGTCGTCAGCGGCTCGAGCACGACCGCGACGGAGGATCTCCGCCCGCACGTCGGGCTCGGCGGGGCGACCGTCGTGGACTCCATCGAGGTGCTCTGGCCGCGTCGCGGGAGCGTCGCGTCGCGGACGGAGACGTTCGCGGGACCGTTCGCCGTCGACGGCATCGTCGAGATCCACGCCGGCTGTCCCGAGGATCTCGGTGATGACGGCGCCGTCGCGTTCGCCGACATCCTGGCGATCATCGGCGCGTGGGGCCCGTGCGAGAACTGCGTCGAAGACCTCGACGGCCACCGCACCGTCGACTTCGCCGACGTGCTGCTCGTCATCGCGGCGTGGGGGCCGTGCTCATAGCGCTCAAGGACGCTCGCCCTACATCCCCGCCCACATTTCTCGCAAGTGATCGGAGAGCGCGGGGTTCTGCACGTCCAGTTCACCGAGGGTCAGCCCCGGGACGCTCGGCGTGAGGTCGCCGGCACCGACGGCGTAGCGCGGGCCTTGATCGCTCGCGCGGACGGTGATCGTGGAGTCGCGTCCGACGATCTCCACGAGGATCGACCCGCCGACGGCCGGCGGCTCGACCGGAGCATCCTTCGGCTCGACCATCGCGCCCGTCGTCGCGGCGCCGGCGACTCCGCCCGCCAGAAGCATTCGCAGGAACATGAGACGATCTCCGGATCCGGGGGTGACTCCCCCGCTGCCCGGATGATATACCGGTCAGGAACCGCGAGGTCCGATCCACCCCGAGACCGCCGTCGCCCCTGACGGGGCTACCGAAGCTCCGGCTTCGATGGGAGCACGAGATCGTCGACCGTGACCCCGAGCGTCTCGAGGCTCGTCTCGTTACCGCACTCCGGACACGTGACGTGCTCGTCCACGGGGCGTTGACCGATGAGGATGTAACGGCATCTCGGGCACCGGACTCGGTCGATCCGGGAGGTAATCGCCTTGCGCAGCGCGCGGCGGAGCAGCACGTCGCGCGTGAAGAGCGTCAGGATCGCGGGCACCGCCGGTATCGCGACGAGCAGGACCAGGTCGCTCAGGCTGCCATCGTCCCGCACGAATGTCATGAAGAGTGAGAAGGACATGAGGAGCGTCACCGACCCCACGGCAACACACACGAGCAGCCTGAACGTCTGCGGGAGCTCGTCGTTCCGTGTGCGCACCAGCAGCCGCTCGCATTGCTCGTCGGATAGATGATCGAGTTCAGGGAACGCGCGGTAGATCTTGCTCGTGGGGATGCGCATGGGGCTTACCCGAGGATCTCGCGCCAGGCGCGGACGCGGATCTCGTACCCGGTGAGGTCACCGATCTTCCACGCACCGGGGAGATCCAGCGCGGTGGACGGCGTCTCCCGGCCGCCGTAGTTGGCGACCAGCCGGAGCATCCGCTCCACGTCCTCGAGGAAGCGCCGGACCTCCTCGCGCCGACCGTCGACCAGGTCCGCGTCGGACCACTCCCACGTCGTTGCCGGCACGTCGATGATCCGAAGCAGCGCCGGCGCGAGTTGGCCGGCGG
>JAAELP010000275.1 GCA_024226535.1 Planctomycetota bacterium
AGCTCGTCCGTCCGGATCGCGCCGCGTTCGCAGGCGTCGACGAACGGGGCGAGACCTGCTTCGATTGCGGCGGTCCGGACGCGGCGCCACGCGCACCAGTCGCGGAGCGTGCCCGAACGTTCGCGCCAAGCCGACAGCCGGCCCCGCGTCGTGGCCAGTGCATCCGGTGCGTTGGGCATGCCCCAGGCGCGATCGGCGTCCAGGTGCAGGAGGCGCTCGCAGGCCGCCCGTGCCTCGGTGAAGCGCTTCCACGCGACGCTCAATGCGCCGAGCGCCTGTCCGACGTGGCCGTCCGGTCCGAGCAGCTCGCGGCCCTCGGTGACGAGCCGCGCCCAACGCCCGCGCAGCTCGGCGGCGCGATCGAGATCGATCCCCGCCGTCCCGGTGGCCAGCGAGCGCACCTGTGAACACCACTCCACCGCGCCGCCGACCGCGATCCAATCCGGCTCGCCTTCGTTCCAGACGCGTCCGAGCAGATCGCGCGCCGCGAGGCGCGCGTCGGCAATGACCTGCTCCTCGCTGCGCAACGCCAGCGCCTGTTCGAGCACCTCGGCGACCGCCGCTGCCGCGGGCGCGCGGCCGTCCGTCGCGACGGCGCGCAACGCGCGACGAGCCGGGCGACGACGCAGCCACGACAACGGCCACGACGAGGTGGCGGCCCTCCTGGCGCGATGCAGGAGATCGGCGAGGTCCAGGTCGAGGATGCCGCGGTCGAAGCGTGCGAAGAGCGTCGACCGGAGTTCATCGCGCCGCGTGCCGTGGCCGATCCACTGCCCGATGCTCGCCCGTGTCTGGTCCCAGTCCGGACGCTCCAGCATGTCGGCGGCGATCGTGGGGGCGTCGGCGAGCAGGTCGACCAGAGCGTCCAGCCGCTCGAAGGCCCGGAGACTCCATCCCGTCTCGGGCAGCGACAGCCGCTCCGACGCCGCCCGCGCGCCCGCCTCGAGATCGTCGAGCGTGGCGCCGAGCACGTCGATCGACTTCCGGACTTGCTCGGCCCATCCGGGCGTCCACTCCTCGTGCCGCGCGGCCGACCAGGCGTGTGCCTCGACGTCGCCGATCTCGGCGCCCGCCGTGACAAGACGCTCGACGACGTCGCGCAGCTCGTTGAGCCGGTCGTGATCCGGCGCGTCGGATGCCGACCAGCTCAGGTCGAGGCGTTCGACGTCGCGCAGACCGATCAGCCGTGACGTCACCTGGAAGATCGACTCCCCGTTGGGGTGCCGCGCGTGCAGTGCGCGGACGTACGCGTTCAGCTCGTTGCGCAGGTCCTCGAGGCGCCGCGCCTCCCGCGACCACTCCTCCGGCGCGCGGGTGCTCACGCCGTCAAGGGCCTGCTCGAGCTGACCGAGCACCGCGCGTTTCTGCGACTTGTTCGAGTGCAGCTCCAGGCAGTGCCGGCCGAGCCCGGTCTTCTGGAGGCGGTCGTGAACCACGTTGAGCGCCGCCATCTTCTCCGACACGAACAGCACCGTCCGCCCCTCGGCGAGGCAGTGGGCGATGAGGTTCGTGATCGTCTGCGACTTTCCGGTGCCCGGCGGACCCTCGAGCACGAACGTGCGCCCGTCCGCCGCCGCGATGACCGCGGCGAGCTGGGACGAGTCGGTGGGCAGTGGGCAGAAGGTGTCGGTCGGGGCGTACTCGTCGTCCAGACACTCGGGTTCCGGGAACGTGCCGCCGGGATCGAACGGATCGTCGGGGTGATGGACGAGGTGCTCGACGAGGGCGTTCCGCATGAGGTCGTCGGCGCGATCGCTCAGGTCGCGCCACATGAGGAACTTCGCGAACGAGAAGATGCCGATCTGTGCGGCGTCGAGAACGTCCCAACGATCGACGTCGCGAATCGCTCGGCGGACGGTGCGCAGGATCAGCGGCACGTCGAGACCGGATTCGTCCTCGGGCGGCGGGTCGATGCCGTCGATCGCGATGCCGTGGTCCTTGCGGAGCATCTCGAGCAGCGTGACGTTGATCCGGGCGTCGTCGTCGCTGAGGTGCAGCGTGAAGCCCTCGCGGACCGAACGCCGGCGCAGCTCCAGCGGCAGGAGCAGGATCGGGGCGAGCCGCGGCGTCTCGCTCGACGGATGCTCGTACCACGAGAGGAACCCGACGGCGAGGGAGAGCGCGCTGGCGCCGCCTTCCTCGAGCCCGAGACGCGCCGCCCGGTAGAGCTCGAGCATGCGTCGATCGAGTTCCTCCGGCGTGAGATCGGCGCGAAGACGGCCGGCGCGAAGGTCGTGGGCGAGAAGTTCCGCGAGCGCTTCGTCACCGGTGCGACGCCGTTGGGTCTCCGGGTCGCGTGGGTTGCGCTCGGACAGCTCGTCGGGCTTCGGCAGCACGCTGTAGGTGGCGCCGCCGGCGAGCGCATCCTCCAGCCCCGGCAGGTCGGGGCAGAGCAGGGGGATCGTCTTCTTCGTCTCGCGGAAGTTAAGCAGGCGGTTGCGGAGCGTGAGGTCCAGGAGCTTGCGCCGCCACTGGTCCAGACGCGTGGCCGCGGTCTCCGTCACCTCGGCGGCGCCGGGGTCGTGGTCCACGATGGCGGTGACGTCCGGCGCCCGGGGCGCCGAGTCCGCGGCGTCGGTCGCGTCATCGGCGGAGTCCGGGGGCTCGGTCCCGCGCTCGACGCGCTCCGGGAGCGGTCGGATCCGGCCCTTCCGCGCCCTCGCGACGTCGATCGTGCATGCGAACTGATCGGGATCTTCCAGCCGTCGCCGGGCCTCGGCTTCGGCCCGCTCGAAGTCCTGCGTCGGGTGAGCCGTCACGCACGTCGGGTCGAACACGGCGATCTCCTTCAGATCGACGCGTTTGCGCAGACGCAACGGCTCATCGCTCGCCGGCTCGGGGAAGGACTCGTTGCCCAGCCAGACGCCGACGAACGCGTGGTCGCGAACGAGCACGACGAGCGGGTGCAACCCCGCCTGCTCGATGCACGCGGCGGCGAGCAGCGCGAGGTCCAGGCACGTGGCCAGACGCGTGTCGAGGATGCGATCGGGCAGCCGGATACGCTGACCGGTCGTCTCGAAGCTCGCCGGGGGATTGCTGTACGTGATCTCGCGGGCTTGCAACGCCGCGTAGATCGCGGCGGTCACGAGACGCGACGCGGATCCTTGGACTGGTAGCCGGACAGCGACGGATCGCCGGACCACTGGCCGAGCGTGTCGGCGGCGACGCGGAGCAGGTCGTCCACGGCGGGGTGATTCGGCAGCACGAACGCCGCGAGGATCTCGGGGAGCGAGACGAGGCCGCTCCACTCGTCGCGGGCGAGCAGTTCCACCGGCTCAACCTGCTCCAGCAGACGCTCGTCGCCGCGATACAGCTCGACGCGAAGCCGCCCGCCGACACGCTCGGTCAGTTCGTGCAGGAAGACCGGGGACAGCGCGAGGTCGACGGAGTCGAGGTTGTACGTCGAGCCCGCGGCGAGGAAGTCGATACGCGTCTCCCAGGCGTCGGCGAACCCGGGCTCGGCCGTGACCCGCACGCGGAGATCCCGGAGCGGCTCCGCTCCGTCGTTGACGACGCGGATCGCCTGCACGACGGGCACGTCGTTCTGCTGCATCGCAAAGTTGATGCGGCGGTCGAGCGCGATGCTCACGGCGCACGCCGCGGGCTCGTCACTCGCGGGTGGGGTCTCGGATTCGCGTGTCGGGTGAGGCAGCTCGCTCATGGTATCCGTTGTCCGGGATCACCATATGGGCGGGTCGCGGATGCAAGCAACTCGCGATCGCCTCCACGTCCCGCGCCGGCCGCGCCGTCCAGTGAAGGTCACGATCCACGTGCATTCCGAGAATCGCGACGGCTCGCAGCTCGTCGAGACCGAAGTACCCCCACTCCGCGTTGGCGCGATCGCCGTTGAGGATGACGAACCCGAAGAACAGCCGGCGACGCGGACAGTACTCCGCCGCGTACCAGTCGCTGCCGCCGAGGAAGAAGTGCTCGTGGATGAGCTTCTCCGCGACGGGTGTGGAGTCGGTCGCATAGAGCGACGGCAAGGGACGCAAATCGACATCGGACGGCTCGTTCCACACGGCGCGTGACCCCCGGAGTGCGCCGGCGACGGGGCGTGCCCGCGCCGGCTTCGTGAATGAAGCCGCACGGTACGACCCGGCCGAGCCGTCCCCGCACGCCGAGGCCAAAGTTCCACACGGGTTCCGGCAAACCATGGTCGTCTTCCCATTGACGGCACCCGGCGGGGGGCCTATCCATGACCCTCTGATCATGACTTCCCCGCATCGGGAGGCCGGGCGTGGCGGCAGCCGCGCGACGGTCCCCCTCTCTCGACTCCGCAGGAGGCAATCGATGGCCAACCCCAAGAACGGATCGTGTCCCGCCCTGACCACCGCCGACGGCAACCCGATCGGGATGCAGCAGGCGCTCACCGCCGGGCCCCGCGGGCCGGTGCTCATGCAGGACGTGCAACTCCTGGAGCAGATGCAGCATTTCAACCGCGAGCGGATCCCGGAGCGCATCGTTCACGCGAAGGGCTCGGGCGCGTACGGCACCTTCACGGTGACCAACGACGTCACGAAGTACACGAAGGCCGCCTTCCTCCAGAAGGTCGGGAAGAAGACCGACGTCTTCCTGCGGTTCTCGACCGTTGCCGGCGAACGCGGCGCCGCCGACGCGGAGCGCGACGTGCGCGGCTTCGCCCTCAAGTTCTACACCGAGGACGGCAACTGGGACATGGTGGGCAACAACACCCCCGTGTTCTTCATCCGCGATCCCTACAAGTTCGCGATGTTCATCCACACGCAGAAGCGCGATCCCAAGTCCAACATGCGCTGCATGGACATGCAGTGGGACTTCTGGTCGCTCTGCCCCGAGTCGCTGCACCAGGTCACGATCCTCTTCAGCGACCGCGGCATCCCCGCGAGCTACCGCAACGTGAACGGCTACGGCAGCCACACCTACTCGCTCGTCGACGACAAGGGTGAGCGTGTCTGGTGCAAGTTCCACTTCAAGACGAAGCAGGGAATCAAGAACCTGATGGATGACGAGGCGGGCTCGCTGATCAGCGATGACCGCGAAAGCCATCAGCGCGACCTGTTCAACGCGATCGAGCGCGGCGAGTTCCCGCAGTGGCGCTTCTGCATCCAGGTGATGACACAGAAGCAGGCCGAGAAGTTCCGCTGGAACCCGTTCGATCTCACGAAGGTGTGGCCGCACGCGGACTTCCCGCTCATCGAGGTCGGCACGCTCGAGCTGAACCGCAACCCCGACAACTACCACGCCGAGGTCGAGCAGAGCTCGTTCAGCCCGTCGGCGCTCGTGCCGGGCATCGGGCCGAGCCCCGACAAGATGCTCCAGGCGCGCCTGATGAGCTACGCCGACGCGCACCGGTATCGCGTGGGCGGCAACTACCACCAGCTTCCCGTGAACAAGCCGCGTTGCCCGTTCGCCAACTACCAGCGCGACGGCGTGATGGCGACGGCCGAGAGCTACGGCCCCCAGCCGAACTACTGGCCGAACTCGCTCGATCAGGCGCCGGAGCCGAACGAGCAGCACAAGGACCCGGCGTGGGATCTCGGCCAGGTCGTCGTCGACCGGTTCGACTCGACCGTCGACCACGACGACTACACCCAGGCCGGCGACCTGTTCCGGATGTTCGACGAAGGACGCCGCGACCGGCTCGCCACGCGGATCGCCGGCGTGCTCGGCCAGGCGCGGCGCGAGGTGCAGACGCGTCAGCTCTGCCACTTCTTCCGCGCGGACCCGGACTACGGACGCCGCATCGCCGAGAAGCTCGGCATCGACGTCTCCGAGTTCCAGGAGAGCGGCATGGCCACCGCCGGTGCGTGACGCCACCGCCGGTTCGTGACCCCCGAAAATGGGGTCGGGTCTGATCTGCTCGCGTAATCAGACCCGGCCCCATTGTTCGTCTTGCCGCAGGGCGTTATCAGGCAATCAAGATCGTTTATTCGTGATTTCGGGGCCCTCGGTCGGTATGCTCCATGCGTGATCCGGGGGGCCGGAGGTCCGCGGCTCCATCGGGACCGAGCCCGCCGCGTTCGGCGTCAGCGCCGGCGCGGCCCCGGTGGAGGTCGTGAGCCATGGCGAATCAATCACTGCGAACAGGCTGGGCCTCGCGCCTGGCGGCCGTGTGCATGGCGGTGCTGCTCATCGAGATCGTGACGGGCCTCGCCGTCACGTTCGGTCCGTTCCACGCCGTCGTGCAGTGGGGGCTCATCGGGCACACGGTGCTCGGCATCCTCACGCTGATTCCGCTGGCGTGGTACTGCTGGATTCACTGGCTCGACTACAAACGCTACTCGATGACGCACGTCGTGCTCCTCGGGTACGTCGCCCTCGTCGCCCTCGTGGTCTGTCTCGTCTCGGGGGTGATCGTGACGTGGCAGGGGCTGCTCGGCGTGCGCATGTCGCCGCTCTGGCGCAACGTGCACCTCGTCTCGACGTTCGTCGTGATCATCGGCGTCCTGCCGCACGTGGTGCTGATCCTCGTGCGGATCTGGGGCGCGCCGGACGGTGCCCGCGCCCGCCGCATGCTCGGGGCGAGCGTCGTGACGACCGTGGTGGCCGTGCTCGCGGTGGGCGTCTTCACGCAGCTCTACGCCGGCGCGAGCTACGTCAACGAGTTCCCCGAGGATTACAGCTACGTCTACGGCGAGGATCGCCCGTTCGCGCCGAGTCTCGCCAACACGTCGACGGGGGGTGCGTTCGACGAACTCTCGCTGGCTCGATCCGACACCTGCGGCTCGTCGGGCTGCCACACGCAGATCCTCGAGGAGTGGAGGCCGAGCGCCCATCGCTACTCGTCGATGGACACGCTGTTCCAGGCGATCCAGAACGTCATGGCGCAGCAGAACGGGCCGGAGTCCACGCGCTACTGCGGCGGCTGCCACGACCCGATCTCACTGTTCGCGGGCACCAAGAACATCTTCGTCGAGAACCTCACGAACCTCGTGGGCTACAACGAGGGCATCTCGTGTCTCGTCTGCCACTCGATCCACGAGACCGATCTTCAGGGCAACGCGAACTACGTGGTTCACCAGCCCTCCGAGTACCTGTGGCAGTGGAGCGAGGACGGCGTGGCCAAGGTCGCGCGCGACTTCCTCATCCGCACCTATCCCGACGAGCACAACGAGCTGAGCAAACGCGTCTACAAGGCGCCGGAATACTGCGCGGCCTGCCACAAGCAGTTCATCGACGAAGAGGTGAACAAGGTCGGGTGGGTGCAGCTCCAGAACCAGTACGACAACTGGAAGGCGAGCCACTGGTTCCATGAGGGCGACCCCGCGAAGACGGTCGAGTGCCGCGAATGCCACATGCCGCTCGTGGCGTCCACCGATCCGGCGGCGGGGGACTCGGCGGACTACAACCGCACGTCCGGCGACCGCATGCACCGCAGCCACCGGTTCGTCGCGTCGAACCAGCTCATGCCGGAGATGCTCGAGATCGACGGCTGGGAAGAGCAGGTCGAGCTGACCGAGCAGTGGCTGCGCGGCGAGTTCGAGATCCCCGAGATCAGCGACAAGTGGGCGAACGGCCCGATCGTGGAGATCGCCCTCGAGGTTCCGGAGACCGTCGCCGCCGGCGAGCAGATTCCCGTCCGCGTGGTCCTCACCTCCAACAAGGTCGGGCACGACTACCCCACCGGGCCGCTGGACATCATCCAGAGCTGGGTGGAGATCGTGGCCACCGACGACGAGGGCAACGAGCTGTTCGCGAGCGGGCGCCGCGACGAGAAGAACTTCATCGAGCCGGGGTCGTTCCTGTTCAAGGCCGAGCCCATCGACCAGTACGGCAACCTCATCGACCGACACAACCTCTGGGAGATGGTGGGCGTGCGCTTCCGCCGCGCGTTGTTCCCCGGGTACTCGGACACCGTGGAGTACAAGATCGACTGCCCGGGCAGCCTGCTCGCGGCGCCGGGCAGCGAAGGGCTGGTCGGCGGTGGCGAGGACACGGGCGTGCAGGAGTTCCAGGTGCCGCCGGCGACGACCGCGGACACCGTGCACATCACGGCAACGCTCAAGTACCGCAAGGTGGACCAGTTCCTCATCAACTTCCTGTTCGGCGAGGACTCCGGCATCACGGCGCCCGTCGTGGACATCGATCACACGACCGCGAAGGTCGAGGTCCGGCCGCAGACGGCCGCCGCGTCGGGCGCGGGCCGAGGGCTTCGGACCGCGACACCGGAAGGACCGGGGGGCTGACCGACGATGACGTCAACGCCTTCGGGGGATCCGCCGACGCCCGCCCGGGAACCGAACCGTCCGTTGAGCCGCCGCCGCCGCCGCGTCCGGCGCACCATCATCGCGCTGGTGATCGTGGCCATCGCGGGCAGCGCGATCGGCGTCGGGATCTACGCCGTCACGCGGCCGAACGTGTACCGGCCCGGGGAGGACATGGCCGCGATCACGCGCACGCTCGCGCGGCCGCTCCCGGCCGGGGCTCCGATGCCGCATCTCACGGATGTCACGGAGGCGGCCGGTCTCGACGCGTTCCGTGTCTTCTCCGGGACCCGCTCGTCGCAGCTTCCCGAGGACATGGGCTCGGGCGCGGCGTGGGGCGACTACGACAACGACGGCGACGATGATCTGCTGCTCGTGAGCAACGGTGGGCCGCTGTCGGCCGATCCCGCGACATGGGCGCCGTGCATGCTCTTCGAGAACGCCGGGGATGCGACGTTCCGGCGCGTGAGCGCGTTCCCGGAGCCGCGTCTGCTCGGCATGGGCGCCGCCTGGGGCGACGCCGACGGCGACGGTTGGCTGGACCTCGTGATCTCCGGGTTCGATCGTCTCCTGCTGTACCGCAACGAGCGAGGCACGCTGGTGGCGGACGAGGCGTTCCCGTCGCCGCCCGGGTTCTGGACGGGCGTCTCCTGGGGCGATCTCGACAACGACCGCGATCTCGACCTCTACGTGTGCGGATACGTTCGCTACGAGCGAGACGACGGCAACGCGGCTCGCGCCTCGCGTCAGTTCGGCACCACCGTGCCGTACACGCTCAACCCGTCCTCGTACGAGCCGGAGCGCAATCTCCTTCTCCGCAACGACGGCGCCGGGAC
>JAAELP010000276.1 GCA_024226535.1 Planctomycetota bacterium
CTTCCGGCTTCGCCGGCGCGAGGCGGTGCGCACGGCCGGCGCGCGGATCGGTCTTGCCGAGACGATGCTCGTGCTGGACGCGAACGGTGCCTACCGCGCCCGGCAGACGTACCGGATGGACAACTTCACGGAGCAGCACCTCCAACTCGCGCTTCCGCCGGGCGCCGAGCTGTGGTCGGCGACGGTTGCGGGTCTACCGGTCAAGCCGGCGAGCGTGACGCCCCCGACCACGCCGCCGCAGGTCCGCATACCGCTCGTGAAGACCGCGGCGGGAGAGTTGGACTACGAGGTGGTCGTCAAGTACGGGGGCACGATGGACGCGCCGGGTGCGATGAGCAAGGTGGACTTCCCGTTGCTGCGTTCGATGAACATCAGCGTGGAGCTTTCGCAGGTTCGGCTTCTGCTGCCGGAGTCGTACACGTGGTTCGACTTCTCCGGAACGATGCGACAGACGGTCGAGGCGGGCGAGTTCGAAGCCGGCGTCCTGTCGTACCAGACCCGCAAGCTCGAGCAACTGGCCGAGACGGTCTCCGAGGGCAACGTGTACGCCCAGATGCGCGGCGCGACCAACATCGGGAACCTCAAGACGCAGATGGAGGGTTACCAGCAGCAGATCGTCGGCAGGACCGGCAAGGCGGTACAACGCGAGATCGCGCAGCAACAGGCCACGCTCGATCGTGCGTACCAGCAGATCGACCGGATCGTGGGCCAAGGCCAGGAGCGAGCGGCGGCGGAGGTGAGCAACAACCGCGCGCGGCTCAACGTGCTCTACACGCAGCAGGACAACAAGCGATCGAAGAACGTCGTCCAGGGGTTGGTCGACAACTTCGCCCAGGTGCCGGTCGGCGAGACGGGGGCGGCGGACCAGTGGTTCGACGCGAGCTGGATCGATCGCAACGCGCTCCAGCCCGGCCCGGACACGGACTCGGCCCTGAGCCAGAGAGGCCCGCCGCTCCGGGGGAGTATCTTCGGTGATCCTGCCGAAGATCCTGGCAAGCTTGATCTCGAGAAGTCGCGCGAGCTGTACAAAGACTACGCGAATCTCGCGAGGAGGAATGAGGTCAGCCCTTCCGCGAAGCCGCAGGAGATCCAGCTCGGGCTCGAATCGAAGGCGGCGGCCATCGCCCGCGCGCGCGAGCAGGACCGGCGAGCGGCGCCCGAGGGGGCCAGCCGCGTGCAGCGCTATCGCGCAGCACTCGATCGGCAGGACCTCCCTGCGCAACGCGGCGGAGGAACGCGGGGGCGGCCGGGCTTCGGCGGTGGTGGTGGCGGTCGCGGTGGAGCCGGTGGTGGCGGCGCCGACGAGAGCGAACAGCTTGGAGGGATCATGGACCTCTCCGATGAACGTCAGTTCTTCTCCACCGAGTTCGGCTGGGCCAGCCTCGACTTCGAGCTTCCTCAGCGCGGACGTGAGTACCGCTTCACGACCCCACGCGGTGAGATCGAGATCGAAGCCCGCGCCGTATCCCGCGGATGGAGGGCGGCGCTGCTGAAGCTGGTGGCCGTCGCCGCCTCGCTGCTCGTGATCGTCGTGGCCGGTCGCCTGCTGCGGCGTCTGCCGACGCAACTGACGTTCGGCGTTCCGTTCTTCGTCGTCACGATCGGCGCGGGCATCGCCATGATGCTGCTCGGCTTCCTGCCGATCCTCGGCGTGCTGTTGCTCGTCGCCGCGGTCGTCGGGTTCGTGCTCGGCCGGGTCCGCCGGACGGCGGCTCTTGCATGAGCGGGACCCGCCCGCGACGGCCTACGCCGGCTTGCGCCGGGCCCGATGGAGGCGGATGCCGATCAGGACGGCCTGGCCCACCAGAAGGGGCACGAAGCTGGCGGTGAGCAGGAGCAACCATCCGCGCGGTCCCGGGTCGACCACGTCGAGCGCCGAGGCCAGCGCGGGCACGTACATGGCCGCCGCGACCAGGCCGCAGCAGAGGACGATCGCTCCCCACACGTAGGGGTTCCGCGTGATCTCGTTGGAGATAGTGCCGGAGCCGGCGCGCCGAACGTTGAACACGTGCCAGAGCTGGGCGAGGGCGATAGTGAGGAACGAGACGGTGACCGCCTGCTGCTCGTCGAGCTTGAGCCAGTACAGCGCAAGCACCAACGCCGCGAGCGTGACGACGGCGAGCAGCACGCCGTGGGCGGCGATGCCCGCCCAGTGACGACGCGTGACGACCGGCTCCTGCGGATCGCGCGGGGGACGGTCCATCACGCGCTCGTCGCCTTCGCCGAAACCGAGGGCGAGCGCCGGGAAGACGTCCGTCACCAGGTTCAGGAACAGGATCTGCAACGGCAGCATCGGCAGCGGCAGGTTCGCGGCGGCGGCGAGGAACACGACGAGGATCTCGCTGATGTTGCACGAGATGAGGTAGCGGATGAAGCACCGGATGTTGTCGAAGATCACGCGGCCCTGTCCGATCGCGGCGACGATCGTGGGGAACGCGTCGTCGCGGAGGACCATGTCGGCGGCCTCGCGCGCGACCTCCGTGCCGCGCTTGCCCATGGCGATCCCGATGTCCGCGCTCTTCAGGGCCGGCGCGTCGTTGACGCCGTCTCCGGTCATCGCCACGATCTCGCCACGGGACTGGTAGAGCCGGATGAGGTCGAGCTTCTGCGCGGGGCTGACGCGGGCGAAGAGCGAGGCGTCAAGAACGCGCGGCGTTGCGTCGCCGTCGCCGTCCACGTCGGCGGTGGGGTCGGCGGGCAGGTCGTCGGCGTGGACGATCCGCTCGTCATCGGCCCCGAGCAAACCGAGCCGACGTCCCACGAACGCGGCGGTGGCGGCCTGGTCGCCGGTGAGCATGACGATCCTGACGCCGGCGGACTGGCAGGCGATGACGGCGTCGCGGACGTCGGGGCGGGGCGGATCGACGAGCCCGACGAGGCCGAGCAGCGTCAGGCCCTCGAACGGCGGCGCCGCCTCGTCGTCGACGTCCTTCGTCGCCAACGCCAGGACACGCATTCCGTCGGCGGCGAGGGCGTCGTTGCGGCGGGTCCACTCGGCGCGGCGTTCGGGATCGAGCGCCGCGAGATCGTCGCCCGTGCCGCCGTGGGTTGCGGCCGCGAGCACCGCCTCCGGGGCGCCCTTGACGCAGACCCGGACGCGATCGCCGGAGCGGTGATACGTCGCCATCATCTT
Organism: Planctomycetota bacterium; assembly: GCA_024226535.1. GTDB lineage: Bacteria > Planctomycetota > Phycisphaerae > Phycisphaerales > SM1A02 > JAAELP01. The sequence continues at coordinate 3,134 of JAAELP010000276.1, forward strand.
CGTCTGGGAATCGAAGGCGACCTCGCGAAGCTCCGGCGTTCGCTCCAGGAGCGATGCGTGGTCGAGACCGAACCGGGCGCCCGCCTCGAGCAACGCGATCTCCATCGGATCACCGACGCGGCGTCGCTCGTCACGCGCCGAGTCGCCGACCTGCGCGTTGTTACAGAGAACGCCGACCTCGAGCATGTCGCGACGAAGCGCGCCGAGGTCTTCGTCGTCGCCGCGCGCCCGATCGGTCCCGACGTCGAGGTTCCCGCCGGCGGTCGCGAGCGTGGTGACGACCATCCGGTTCTCGGTCAGCGTTCCGGTCTTGTCGGTGCAGATGACGGTGGTCGCGCCGAGCGTCTCCACCGCCGCGAGCCGACGGATCAGGGCGTTCTGCCGGGCCATGCGCCACATGCCGCGGGCGAGGGCGAGCGTGGCGACGATCGGCAATCCCTCCGGAACGGCGGCGACAGCGAGCGCGATCGCGGTCTTCACGATGAGCAGCGGCGGCCGATCGGAGAGGACGCCGGCGAGCGCGACGAGCGCCGTGAGCGCGACCGTCACCCACACGAGCGAGCGTCCGAGTTGATCGAGGCGTCGCTCCAGCGGCGTCCGCTGCGGATCCAGGCCCTCCTCGACGAGCCGCGATATCTGCCCCAGCTCCGTGGTCATGCCCGTGGAGACGACGACGCCGAGCCCGGATCCGTTCGTCACCGCCGTGCCCTTGAAGAGCATGTTGGCGCGCTCGGCGAGCGTGGTCGCGGCCGGCAGGGGGTCGGGGTGCTTGCGGACCGGCGCCGATTCGCCGGTCAACGCCGACTCGTCGCCGAGGAGCTTCGAGGCGGCCAGCAGGCGGATGTCGGCGGTCACCACGTCTCCGCCCTCGACGAGCACGAGATCGCCGGGCACGAGGGCGTCGGCGGGGAGGTTCTGCGCGCGGCCGTCGCGACGCACGACGGTCATCGCCCGACCCATACGCCGCAGGGCTTCCATCGAGCGCACCGCGCGCAGTTCCGAGACGAACCCGATCGCGGCGTTGATCACGATGACCACGCCGATTGCGATCGCCTCCGGCCAGTCCCGCGTGAACATCGAGATCACCAGCGCCGCCACGAGCAGCGCGACGATGAGGCTGCGGAACTGGTGGACGAGCAGGGCGAGGGCGCTGCGCGGCCGCGCTTCGCGGAGACGGTTGCGCCCGTACCGCCGGAGCCTTCGCCGCGCCTCGCTGGTGGTGAGGCCGCGTTGCGGATCGACGCCCAACTCCGCGGCGATCTCCTCGCCCGGTCGTGCGTGCGCGGCCGTGGAACCGGCGGTCACCCGTTGGTCGGAACGTGCAGCCATGATCCAACCGGCGCATGCTAGTCGAACGGAGCCTAGACTCAACTAGAGAGATGGCGGGGACGCGACCGTGATGGGATTGCACTCGTCAGCGCGCGCCGGCCAGCCGGGCCCGTACCCGACGGACCACGGCCGGCACCAGCAGCGGCCCGACGCTCGCCGCAACGAACGCCACGAGCAGTCCCGGGCTCAGCAGGGGGGCGAGCCCCTGCTCGTCGAGTTGCTGAAGCGTCGGCACCTGGGATCCGGCATAGACGAACACGAAGTTGCCCGGCAGGATGCCGAGCTGCGTTGCCCACCAGAAGCTGCGCAGCCGGATGCGTGTCGCCCCCATCACGTAGTTGGTCACCCAGAACGGGGAGTGCAGGACGCGGGCGGCGAAGAGGTAGTTGGCGCCCTCCCGCTCGAGGGCGGCGTTGAAGCGCGCGAGGCGTGCCCCGCAGCGGGCCGCGACGAAGTCGTGGCAGAGGTACCGGCTGATCCCGAAGCTCATCAGCGCGGCGAGCGTGAGCCCGACGTTCACCATGAGCAGGCCCGCCCAGAACCCGAAGAACCACCCGGCGACGAGCGCCTTGCCCGTCGTTCCCGGCACGAGGCTCACGACGAGGTAGATCGCGAAGCCGATCCCGAAACCGGTCCACGGGTGGCGGTCGAGCGCCGCCCGAAGGTCGGCCTCCTTCTCGACGAACGTCTCCAGCAACGGGTACTGGCGCGAGGCGACGTACAGCGCCACGAGAGCGCCGACGAAGAGGATGAAGATGATCACGCGGCGGGCCATGCAGCGCCCGCTCAACGATAGGGTCGGTGTCGCCGACGATCGACGCGGACCGGCCTCAACGGGAACCGTCCGATGACGGCGATCATCGACTATGTCGATTGCGTGAGCACGTGGACGGGGCTCTCCCCGGGCGCGGCGTGGGTGTTGGCGGGGATCTTCCTGGCTCTCATCATGGGAACGATCGCCCGGCTCACGCACCTGCGCCGCCTGCCGCCGGAAGTTGGCCGCTCGCTGGTCCGACGGCTACGGACCTGGTGGATCATCGCGATCGTGCTGGCGCTCGTGGTCGTGCTGGGGCGCCCGGCGACGGTGGGGCTCGTCGGCCTGCTCAGCGTGCTCGCGTTGCGCGAATACCTCGCCCTCGTGCCGGAGCGGACGCGCTACGGGCGGATCGTCGCGTGGACGTACGCGGCGGCGGTGCTCCAGTACGTGTGGGTGTACTTCGAGTGCTTCGAGCTGTTCATCATCTTCATCCCGGTGCTGATGTTCCTGCTGCTGACGGTGCGCATCGTGCTGATGCGCCAGCCGGAGGGGTTCGTGCACCTCGTCGGCACGCTCCAGTGGGGGATGATGATGCTCGTCTTCTGCCTCTCCCATGTGGCGTTCCTGCTGGCGTTGTCGCCCGATCCGAATCCTCGGGGCGGGGCGCTGGGGTGGTTCCTCTACCTCGTCGTGCTCACCGAGTTCAACGACATCGCCCAGGCGTTGTGGGGCCGGCCACTGGGGCGTCACAAGATCATCCCCGAGGTCTCCGCCGGCAAGAGCTGGGAGGGGCTCATCGGGGCGGTTGCGTGCACCACGGTGCTCGCGGTGCTGCTGGCACCGGCGCTCACGCCGCTCGGCGAGACGCCGACGCGCTTTGCCGAAGGCGGGGACGGCCTGCCGTGGTATCTCTCGCCGTGGGCCGCGATCGCGGGGCTCGTCATCGGTGTGGGCGGCTTCTGCGGCGATCTCGCGATGTCGGCGGTGAAGCGCGATGCGCACGTCAAGGACAGCGGCACGCTGCTCCCCGGGCAGGGAGGCATCCTCGATCGCATCGACAGCCTGACGTTCACGGCGCCGCTCTTCTTCTACTACGTCTACTTCCTGTACTACCCGTGACCGCGAATACGCCGAGCAACCCGACGCGCCCCGCCGGCAGAGAAGGCCCCGGTGTCGCGACCGTGCCGAACTTGCTTACGGTGGCCCGGATCGCCGGCTCGGGCGCGCTCCTGTACCTCGCCCACGCCGGGCACGCGTCGTGGTTCATCGCGCTGTTCGCGGTGCTCATGTTCACGGACTGGCTCGACGGGAAGATCGCGATCTGGCTCGACCAGCGGACCGTGCTCGGGGCGCGCCTGGACAGCTTCGGCGACGTCGTGTCGTACGTCTGCCTGCTGATCGGCGTCGCGTGGCTGCGACCGGAGTTCGTCAGCGCCGAGACGCCGTTGATCGCGGCGATGCTCGGCAGCTACGCATTGTCGGTGATCGTCACGCTGATCCGGTTCCGGCGGCTCCCCGCGTATCACACCCGCGCCGCCAAGACGTGCTGGCTGCTGGCGGCGATCGGGGCGATCACGCTGCTCGCGGACGGACCGTGGTGGCCGGCGCGGGTCACGATGATCGCGGTCATCATCACGAACATCGAGGCGGTGGCGATCTCGCTGGTCCTGCGCGAGTGGCGGACCGACATCCCCTGGATCGTGAGCGCCGTCCGCCGGAGGCGAAAGGACTGACCGCCGTGCTCACACTGCTCCACGTCTCCGACCTGCACTTCGGCCCGCCGTACCTCCCGGTCGTCGGCGAGGCGTTGCTGGAGGTCGCTCAGACGCTGAATGCTGACGTGATCGTCGCCAGCGGCGACTTCACGCAACGGGCGAAGCGGCAGCAGTTCGCCGACGCCCGCCGGTTCCTCGACCGGTTGCCCGACGTGCCGAGGGTCGTCGTGCCGGGCAACCACGACGTGGCGCTGTGGCGCGTCGTCGAACGTTTCTCCCGGCCGTTCGATCTCTACCGCGAGCACCTCGGGGCGGACCTGGACGGCGTCCTGCACCTGGACGGGGCGGTGATCGTGTGGCTCAACTCGACGTCACCGCGCCGCGCTATCAGCAACGGTCGCATCCATCTCGATCAACTCGCGTTCTGCGAGCGGGAGCTTGGGGACCTTCCGCCGGAGGTCGTGAAGATCGTCGTCGCCCACCATCACTTCCTGCCCGCGCCGGATTTCGAGCGCGACCAGACGATGCCCAAGGCGCGGCGGGCCCTGGACCTGCTCGTACGGCACGGCGTGGACCTGATCCTCGGTGGCCACCTGCACCGCGCCTACATCGGCAACTCTCTTGACGTCTACGCCGGCGCCGATCGCGAGCACGGCACCATCATCGTGCAGTGCGGCACGACGACGTCGCGCCGCGGGCGCGGGCGGGAGCGCGAGAAGAACTCGTTCAACGTCATTGACGTCGACGGCGAACTCCTGCGCGTGACGCACTACCTCTACTTCGAGGAGGAGCGACGCTTCGCCCCGGTGAGCCGTCACTTGTTCCCGAGACCGGGGCGCCGCGCCCTCGATCGGACGGGAGCTACTCCTGGACGCCGTCCATGAAGGTCACGTCGATCGCCTCGAAGGTGAACGACAGCGTGTCGGGCTCGGCTCTCAGCCTCCGCATCGGCTCATCCTTGCTGCTGAGACCGAAGGGAACAGTCTCCGTCTCGGCGCCGGCGGCGAGGAACAGTTCGCCCGGGATGGCGCTCGTGAGGCCGGTCGCGTGCAGGATGTCGCCCGACGCGTCGGCGAGGCGGAAGCCGCCGCGGATGTCGTCGATGTCGCGGTCCGTCAGGTTCGTGATGATCACGACGGGGTAGCCCTTCTCGTTGATCTCCTTGAAACGGACCGCGAGCACGTCGGTGCGGGGGGCCGGCAGCGGCGGCGTCGGGGGGGCGGGCACCACGACCGGGGCATCGCGCACCACGACCGGCGGCTGAGGCATGGCGGTCGCCGATCGGGGCTCGGTCTCCGAGCAGGCGGTCAGGATCAGGATGGCAACGATCATCGCGAGGATTCTCATGGGTCTCGTCTCCGTGTTTGGCTCATCGATGGGGTACCGGGGTTATCGGTAACCTCCGGGCGTGACCTGAGACGGGTCTTGACGCGGGCCCACCTCGGATGGATCCTGAGAGGCAAGAAGAAGTGCCTGATACTCAGCCTTCAACCGACGCCACCGCCACCGGAAGCTCGGTCATCGACCGGTTCGCGGAACTCGAACACCTGTACCGCACCGCGCCGGTAGGGCTGTGCCTCATGGACCGCGACCTGCGGTTCCTCCGGATCAACGAGCGGCTTGCCGCGATCAACGGGCGGGTCGTCGAGGACCATCTCGGTCGCACCGTGCGGGAGGTGATCCCGGAGATCGCCGACATCGTGGAGCCGCTGTATCGGAGGGTCATCGAGACCGGCGAGGTCGCGCTGAACTTCGAGGTGGCCGGCGAGACGCCCGCCGAGCCCGGGGTCACGAAGCACTGGCTCGTCAGCTATTACCCGCTCACGTCGTCCGACGGCAAGGTGCGCGCGGTCAGCACGGTCGTGCAGGACATCACGGAACTGAAGGAGGCGCAGGATGCGATGCGCTCCGCGGGCGAGGAGCTGGAGCGCCGCGTCGTCGAGCGCACCGCCGAATTGGACGAGGCCCGCGAGGCGCTGGCCCGCGTGTGCCGCGTGAGCATGATGCAAGGGCTCGCCGGCGGTCTCGCCCACGAGCTGAACCAGCCGCTCACGGCGATCGTCAACTACGCGGAGGCGGGGCGGGCGACCATCGGGCGGGCGGACGCCGCAGCTCAGCTCACCGACGACTTCGAGCGCATCATCGAGCAGGCCCAGCGCGCCGCCGCGATCGTGCGCCGCGTGCGTCTGTTCGTGCACAAGGGCGAGAAGGTCCGGACGCCGACCGACGTCAACCAACTCGTCGAGGAGACCGTGCCGATCATCGCGGTCGAGGCGCGGCGGAGCGGTCCCGAGATCATCATCGAGCGGGCCCCGGAGCTTCCCGCGATCACGCTCGATCCGATCCAGATCCAGCAGGTCATCCTCAACCTTGCCCGCAACGGGATCGAGGCGATGGCGAAAGGAGCCGAGCCCGGTTCCCTGACGATCCGCACTGCGCCGGTCGAAGACGGGGTCGAGATCACGGTGCGGAACACGGGCCCGGTGATCGCCGACGAGGTCGCCGGCCGCATGTTCGAGGCGTTCTACACGACGCGGCCCGAGGGCCTGGGGCTGGGCCTCGCGATCGCGCGCACGATCGTCGAGGCGCACCACGGCCGGCTCGATATGACCGGCAACGACGGGGCCGGCGTCACCTTCCGGTTCACGCTTCCGGCTACGGGGCCGTCGGCGGGAGGTGGCGATGCCTGACGACGGCACCGTCTTCGTCGTGGACGACGACGCCGCCATGCGACACTCGCTGCGGC
>JAAELP010000277.1 GCA_024226535.1 Planctomycetota bacterium
CATGAGCGAGCCGTCGGCGGAGATCACCGACGCGCGGTTGTTGCCGTTGGCGAGGAACTCCAGCGCCTGCGTGCCTCCGTTCTGCGTCCACAGAAAGCCCTGGCCGCTGCATCCGCCCGCGTTCCACGCCAGACCGACCGCGGACGAGCCGTCGGCCGACAGCTCGTAGGGGCTCGTCTCGTACGGGCAGCCGGTGCCGCCGGGGAAGGTGCCGAGGATCGTCCACCCCTCGGCGGCCGTCCAGATCGCCGCCTCGGAGTGGCCGGTGGTCGGATGCTCGAACGAGCCCAGCACGACCGCGCCGTCGTCGGAGACGGCGACGGCGTTTTCGCCGCCGAGCAGGTTGTAACCGGTTTCGCGTGACCAGAGATAGCCTTCGCCGGTGGTGAAGCTCCTCCCGACGATCCACCTGCCGTCCGGGGAGAGGTCCATCGCCGAGCCGGCCTCGTCGAGCCACTCGAACTTCGCCATCTGCGCCGACGCGACGTGCGTCGCCGAGAGAACCGCCACCGCTCCGATCAGAATGAATGTCCCACGCATTGTCTTGCTTCCTCTTAGAAGTGTCTCGTTACGGGCACGAACCCCACGCGCCGATCACGACGAGGATGTCGCCGAAGCCGACGTCGCCGCTCTCGTCGAGGTCGGCGTCGCAGCCGGAGCACGGGCCCCACGCGCCGATGATCGCGAGGATGTCGGCGAAGTCCACGGCGCCGTTGCCGGAGAGATCCGGCACGCACAGGTTGATCCGCCAGGCGTTCTCGAAGAAGTTGTGGCCGATGATGATGTTGCCGTTGGCGCTGATCCGCATGGCGACCTGCAGAACCGGGATGTCGGTCAGGCCGAGGCTCAGCAGGTACGAGCGGAGGTTCACGGGCGCTCCGCCGTTGGGACGGATCCACGCCTGGCGGCTCGTCGAGAAGGAGTCGAACCCGATGATGGTGTCGTCGTCGGCGATGTCCATCGCGTTGCCGGTCCAGGCCGCGATCGGCCCGCTGAACAGCTCGATCGGCTGGCCCTCCTCCAGTTTGAACGCCTTGCCATCCCAGTAGCCAAGGAGAACCGAGCCGTCGTCGCGGATGCCCAGGACC
>JAAELP010000278.1 GCA_024226535.1 Planctomycetota bacterium
CACGCGCTCGGTGTACCTCGGCGGCCGCACCGGGGCCGACCTCTTCGACGGGCTGATCGACGACGTCCGGTTGTACAACCGGGCGTTGAGCGCGAAGGAGATCGACCAGATCGCCAACGCGATAACGATCAAGATCATCTCGTGGACGGAGCAGGCGCCGGACTAGGCGCGTCCGCGGACGCGGACGCGGTCGCGTCCGTGTCCGGGTCCGGGTCCGCGACTGCCCCTACGCCCGAACCGACTTCGCCACCCGCACGTTCTCGGCCAGGTGATCACGGCTCAGGCCGCCGATCACCATGCTCGTGACGGCGGGGTTGCCGAGCACGAAGCGGATCGCGTCGGGGGGGGGCAGACGCCCGGAGGCCAGCCCCTTCTTCACGAGCACGCCGATGCCGCGGCCGTGGGCCTCGGCGATGACGTCCTCGTGGGCGACGTCCTCGAGGTGGTACTCGACCATGATCGCGTCGCTCCACGCGAAGGCGGCGCGGGCGCCGTCGACGGTCTTGCCCGAGAAGCCGACCGCCCGAGCGAGCCCCTCCTCGCGCAGGGCGACCATCGTGGCCGGGGCGTCGGTGTGCTCCAGCACGTGTTGGTCGTTGCCGTCGGAGTGAACGAGCAGGAGGTCGATGACGTCGGTGCGCAGACGCTCGAGGCTGCGGTGGACCGACGCGCGGATCCCGGCCTCGGAGAAGTCGAACGACGATCGGCCCGAGGCGAACGTCTCGCCCGCCTTCGTGCAGAGCACCACTTCGTGGCGCCGGCCCTCCAGCGCGAGGCCGAGCCGCTCCTCGCTCGTCCCGTACGCGGGGGCCGTGTCCAGGAAGTTGATGCCGAGGTTGATCACGCCGTTGACGAGCCCGTACACGGCGTCCTCGTCCGGCAACGCGTAGTCGTCGGGGTACTTGATCCCGACGTTTCGCCCGATCTTGAAGGCGCCGAATCCGACGGGGCTCACGCGGAGGCCGGTCGTTCCCAGGAGCTGGTGATCCACGTGCGACACTCCTCCCATGGCGGCGTCGCGATCGCCGGACGCGGCCAGTCGGCGAGCATAGCGAGGTCGTCGCCGCCCGGCGCGGCTGGCGCGGAGAGCAGACGCCCGACTCGCTCGGCAAGCAGCGGCGCCAGCGCGAGCTTCGTCGGCCACGCGGTGATCGTCCGGCCCTCGCGCTGCGCCGCGGCGTCGGTGGGGCGGCGCCCGCCGCGGGTCGCGGGCTCGGCGCGGTCGACGGAGTACGTCATCCACTCGACCGCCGGCGGCTTCCATCCCGGGAGGATCTCGCCAAGCTCCCGCTGCGCGCGGCGCACGAGGCGGTCGGGATCCATGGTGACGCCCTCCTCGGCGATCTGCCCGCCGATCTGCCAGATCGTGCGGTTGGCGTAGTCACGCGCCGACGTGATCGTCGCCCGCGTGTGCATGCCGTCCACGCAGTGCCCGTTCAGTGCCGGCAGGGGGCCCCGCGCCGCGACCATGTGAAGCGGGCGCAACTGCATCCGCGTGCCCTCGAGACCGAGGCGGTGCCGGAGGGGGTCGTTGCCCGCCCCGGCCGTCAGGACCACGTGCCGCGGGACGAGGTCCAGCGGGTCGCCGGTGTCGGGGTTGATCAGGCGGATCCGCTCGACCTCGCCGGGGCGCGGGCAGTCGAACTCGAGACCGCTCGCGAGATCGATGCGCAGGACCCGGCCGTGATGACGGTCCGAGAGCGCGGTGAGGAAGCTCTCCGGATCGATCACCTGTTCGTCGAGCCGGGCCACGACGCCGGGGCAGTCGCGCAGCGGCTCGGGCCGGCCCTCGTCGAGGAGCGGGCGCGGCGTGACGCGGAGCCCCGCGCGGGCGCCGAGCATCCCGATTCGTGACGAGAGCGACGTCGTCTGCCAGAGGACGCAGTACTCGGCGCGGAGGTGCGCCGCGGCGAGGTCCGGCGATCGCTCCCCGGCGAGGCAGCGCCGCCAGACGAGCGGCATGTCGCGGATCGCGCGCGCCGAGGAGGTCAGCAGCCCGCTCAGGGTGTACTTGAGCCCGCCGTGGATGATGCCCTGGGAGGCGATCGTCTGGCCGGAGCCGAGCGCCGATGCCTCCAGCAGGAGCGCGCGATGACCGTCGCGGTGCAGCTCGTCGAGCAGCCACAGGCCCGCCGCGCCGCCGCCGAGGATCACCACATCGAGCGCGACAACGGTGGACATGCGTCAATCGTCGGCCTCCGGCGCGCGCCGGTCAAGCGCGGGGAGCGACCGGGTCGGCGGAGGCGTCTATCGTGACGGACTCACCGAATCACCGAGGAGCCCCCAATCATGGGCCATACCGCAGTTCTCATCCCCGGCGACGGCATCGGGCCGGAGGTCTCCGAGGCGACCAAGCGCATCCTCGCCGCCGCCGGCGCCCAGATCCACTGGATCGAGCGGGCCGCCGGGGTCGCCGCGCTGGACCAGGGGGCGGATTCCGTGCTCCCGGCGGACACCGTCAACGCCATCCTCGAGCACAAGATCGCGCTCAAGGGCCCGTGCACGACCCCGATCGGCGGCGGGTTCTCCTCGATCAACGTGGCCCTTCGCAAGAAGCTGAATCTCTACGGCGCGGTCCGCCCGGTGCGCTCGCTCGACGGTGTACCGACGCGGTACGAGAACGTCGACCTGATCGTCATCCGGGAGAACACCGAGGGGCTGTACGCCGGGATCGAGAACACGATCACCGAGGGCGTGATCACCTCGCTGAAGGTGGCGACGCTCGATGCGTGCCGGCGGATCGCTCGCTTCGCGTTCGAGTACGCGCTCACCCGCGGGCGCAAGCGGATCACGGTGTTCCACAAGGCGAACATCATGAAGCTGAGCGACGGCCTGTTCCTCAAGTGCGCGCACGAGGTGCACGACGACTACAGCAACGACATCGCGTACGACGAGCAGATCATCGACGCCGGCTGCATGCGGCTGGTGCAGGACCCGGGCCGTTTCGACGTGATCCTCTGCGAGAACCTCTACGGCGACGTGATCTCCGACCTCTGCGCGGGGCTCGTCGGCGGGCTGGGGGTCACCCCCGGCGCGAACTTCGGCGGCGACGCGGCGGTGTTCGAGGCCGTCCACGGCTCGGCGCCGGACATCGCCGGCCAGGGCGTCGCGAACCCGCTGGCCCTGCTCATGAGCGGGGTCATGATGCTCCGTCACCTCGCGGAGACGCGTGGCGACGAGACGTGCACGGTCGCGGCGGATCGCATCCGCGAAGCGTACAACGCCTGCCTGACGTCGGGACACAAGACCCGCGACCTCGGCGGCACCCTCGGCACGAGCGAGTTCGCCGACGCCGTCTGCGCGCAGCTCCAGCGGCAGGGGGCCGTGCGATGAGCCCCGGGCCCGCGACGAGCACCTGGTCGATCCCGGGCTTCGACGGCGAGCCGATCCTCGGCGTCGCCCACGAGCCGGCGGGTCCGCCGCGGGGCGTCATCCTGCTCGCCCACGGGTTCAAGGGGTACCGCGACTACGGGATGTTCCCGCGTCTGGCGACGACGATGGCCGACGCGGGCCTCGTCGCCCACCGGTTCAACTTCAGCCACTCGGGGATGACCGAGCTCGTGGCGACGTTCGCCCGTCCGGAGCTGTTCGAACGCGACACCTGGAACCGGCAGGTCCACGACCTTCGCGCCGTGCTCGACGCGATCGGGCGTGGCACCATCGCGGGCCGCGGGTTGCCGTGCGTGCTCTTCGGACACTCCCGTGGCGGCGTCTCGGTGCTGCTCACGGCCGGTCGCGGCGCCGGCGACCCGGCGGCGCCTCCGCTGGCGGGCGTGATCACCGCCTCGGCGCCGAGCCAGTGCTCGAGCCTGGGCGATGACGACGCGAGACGGCTGCTCGACGACGGTTTCCTCGAGTCGCCGTCGGCGCGCACCGGCCAGGCGCTTCGGGTGGGGCGGGCGTTCCTCCAGGAGCAGCTCGACGATCCGGCAGGGCACGACCTGCTGGCGCTGGCGACGCGGATCACCTGCCCGGTACTCGTGGTGCACGGTGCCGACGACCCCACCGTGCCCGCCGCGAGCGCCCGCGAACTCGGGGACGCCATCGGTGACCACGCCGACGTCGTCGTGGTTCCCGACGGCGATCATGTCTTCAACACGACCAACCCGCTGCCGGAGGGCGCGGCGCCGAGCGCGGAGCTTCAGCAGCTTCTCGCGGCGATGACGAGGTTCGCGGGGCGCGTAACCTGACGGGGTCGTTCCCGTTTAGCCGGGCTCCGGCATATGCCGCTCGAGCAGCACGATGAACTGCGGAGGAAGCCGGTGGTCGAGGGCGCGGGCGGCGTGCACGTGCTTCCAGGCGGACGCGTAGTCGCCGTCGTAGTACTGCCAGATCGCCAGCCGCTCGTGGGCGCGGGCATCGTCGGGGGCGAGCCGGACGACGGTTTCCATCTCGGTGATCGCCTCGTCGCGTCGCTGCTCCCGGGCGAGCATGTCGGCGAGACCGAAGCGAGCGTCCACGCTCGCCGGATCGAGTTGACGCGCCGTTCGATAGCCGGCGATGGCGAGGTCGATCTTGCCCTTGACCAACATCGCGTTCGCGAGGCCCAGGTGCGCCTCGACCGATTCCGGGTCGGCGCGGACCGCTGACGTGTACGCGCCGACCGCGCGGGTCTTGCGGTTGTTCCGCAGGTGGTCGGCGCCCAACTCCATCGAGGCGGTGACGGCGTCGCGGTCGATCGTCGCGGGTGGCTGCTCGACGACGACGAGACCCGTGTCGAAGCTCAGCCCGCGCACCGCCTTCGCCCACGCCTCCGCTCGCTGGCGGTCGCGCACGTTGACGGGGCTCGCGGCCGCGGCGGTCGGCGCCGGGGTAACGGCGTCGGTCGACGCGCGGTCCGTCGTGGTCTCGCTGCTGGCGCAGGCGGTCAGCACCACCGCGGTCAGCAGGGCGGGAAGGATGGGCAAGATCGGACGCAGGATGCACATGACGTAGGCTCCGGTGGGCGGGCCCCCCACGAGTCCAATCCTATCGGGCCGAGGTCCGATTGCGAGCGTGGAGCGTCCGATCCGGCGGGGATGCCCTGAAACGGTGCTGGCTCCAGCCCGCCCCCCGGCTATCCTATGTTGAAGTCACGTCTGGCACTCGCTTCCGGGAGGGAGCGAGGAGGAGGCTCTCCATGTTGACCAATCGAACGATCCGGTGGGGGGCCGCCGTGCATGGCCTGGCCCTGCTGTCCGTAACGACCGGCGCTCTCGCCGGCGGCCCGCCCACGGTTGGACCGCAGCAGCGGATCGATCCCGGCGGCGGCACGTTCTCCGCGAACGAGACCACGGCCTCGGCCAGCGCGGCGAACCCGCTGCACATCATCGCGGGCTGGAACGACTGGCGTCTGTCGCCGTCGGTCAGCAACGAGGTGATCAACACCGGCTTCGCGTTGAGCCTCGATGGCGGCCAGACGTGGAGCGACTTCCTGATCCGGCCCCCGGTGCCCAACCAGAGCGGCGTCGAGGGCGACCCGATGACGGCGTTCGACGCGAACACGGGCACGCTGTGGGCCGGCGCGATCAGCTTCTCCGCCGGGAGCAACAGCGGCATCTACGTCGCGCGCAAGAACCCGGGCTCGTCGACGTTCGAGCCGTCGGTGATGGCGCGGACCGCCTCCGGCACCGACAAGTGCTGGATGGCCGCGGGCCTCCGCCCGCCGCTGCTCACGAGCACGCGTCTCTACATCACCTACAACGAGGGCGTGATCTGGTCCGACGACATGGGCGACACCTGGACCGACCCGATCTCCCTCGGCAGCGGGATCGGTTTCCTGCCCCGCGTGGGACCGCAGGGCCAGCTCTACGTCGCCTACTGGGACTTCAACACGGGCATGCTGCTCAAGCGGAGCCTCGACGGCGGCCAGACGTTCACGGATCACACGATCGCCACGCGCATGGACGTGTGGGATACGCAGAGCGGTTCGCGCTTCCCGGGGAACTTCCGGGTGCCCTCGATGGTCCACATCGCCGTGCACCCGGTCACCGGCCACCTCTACGCCACGTACTTCGACACGACCAACACGTCCGGCGGCAACTCGAACGTCGACGTCTACTTCACGAAGTCCGTCGACCAGGGAACGACGTGGACGACGCCCGTGCCGATCCTCGACACCGGGACGGAGAACTTCGACCAGTTCTTCACGTGGATCGAGGTCGATGCCGACGGTCGCCTGCACCTCGTGTACTACGACACGAAGAACACCGTCCAGAACGACAACGTCACCAACGGCATGTTCGACGCGTACTACGCCTACAGCGAAGACGACGGCGCCACGTGGACCGACTACCGTCTCTCGAACACGTCGTGGGACAGCAACGACGACGGGCTCGACCGAGCGACCCAGTTCATCGGCGATTACCTCGGCCTCGCCGTGGCCGGGAACCGGGCGTACCCGGTCTACCTCGACACGTCCGCGGGCGACGCCGACATCTACACCAACGTCATCGACTTCGGTGGTGGTGGTGTCGCCGGTGACGCGAACGGCGACGGCGTGGTGAACTTCGCCGACATCCTCGTGATCATTGGCGCGTGGGGAACGTGCCCGATGCCGCCGGCGGAATGCCCCGCCGACGTGAACGGGGACACCCTGGTGAACTTCGCCGACATCCTCGTGGTGATCGCGAACTGGACGATCTGACCGCCACCCGCCGGCGTTCGCGGCCGGCTACGGCTCGATCCGCACCGCCATCGAGTTGTTCTTCTCGTCGTACTCGATCACCGCGTCCTCGGGATCGACGGTGACGAGCAGGTACGGCCACGCCTCGATGTCGATCTTCACGGTCGAGGTGTACTTCCAGTCCTGGAGCTCGCCGGGCAGAAGCGTGGGGTTGACGATCCTCACGCTGTCGTAGCCGGCGGACGGACCGTCCTTTTCGATCCCGTCGCTGGAGCAGTACGCGTCGAAGCCGACGCGGCCGTCGATCGAACCCGGGTAGACGAATCCCTTGTCCCCGTAGTCGATGTTCTCGACCGCGAACTCGTAGGTGAGCGTGTCGGCGGTGTAGTCGGTCACCTCGAGGTTCGCGACGACGAGGTCCGCCTTCGCGCAGCCCGCGAGCCCGGACCCGGCCGTGGCCACGAGACCCAGCGCGACGATGATCGAACGGGTGCGCGAGCCGCGCGCCGGACGCGAAGAACACTGGTCATGCACGACGCACCTCCATCTCCGGATGGGACCCCTCCGCGCCCGGACTCAGACTAACTGCGGCCCGGGTACGGGTCAATGTCGGCGGACGGCACCCCGATCTGGAGTGAACCCGCTCTATCCGAGCAGATCGAGGATGTTCGCGCGGGCCGAGTTCACGAGGCCGATCGCGGCCAGCGACGTCTTCACGAGCATCTGATCGCGCGCGAGGTTGGCCGTTTCGAGGCCGTAATCCGTATCGCGGATCTGCGACTCCGCCGCCGCCATGTTCTCCGTCGCCACCGACAATGCCGCCAGACGCGAGCCGATAGTGTAGCGAGAGAACGAGCCGAGCTCTCCGCGCAGCGACGAGACCTTCGAGCGGTGCCCCGCCAGCTTCGCCAGCGCGTCGGCCCCCTCGCCGATCGGCCCGAGCGTCATGTCGTCGACGATCACCGACCCGCCGCCCGCCTCGACGGTCAACGAGCCGTCGAGCAGACGCTGCCCGTTGAAGCCGGCCGTCGACGCGATGCGATTGACCGACGCCACGACGGCGTCGATCTGCATCTGGTTGGCCTCGCGCTCCTCGGGGCTGAGGGCGGCCTCGTTCGCGTTGGCCACGACCAGGCCCTCCGCCTCGACGAGCAGATCGGAGATCTCGCCGAGGGCGGCATCCGCGGTCGCGGCGACGTGGTCCGCGCGCTCCAGCCGTCGCGACTCCGCGTCGAGCGAGGCGAGGGCGGCGCGCAGGTTCTCCGACGTGATGAGCCCCGCCGGATCATCGCGGCCGCGGTTGATCCTCTTGCCCGTGGCCAGGCGCTCGAGCGTGTCGCGCAGCGCGTTGCGGGCGGTGACATGGGTGCGCAACGCCCCCAACGGTGACGGCGACATTCCGAGCGGTCCGAGATCGTTCATGGCTCGACTCCCTTCGAGGCGGGTCGAGTTTCCGATACTCCGCGGGGTGAGACGACCCGGAACCCGCTCGGTGCGTCCCGCGCGGCCGGACGACCGTCAGGGTCCGCCTCGTCGCGCGGGCACGTCTCCGCTTATCGGGGCTGGTAGAGTACGCGGACCATGGTGGATTCCAAGATGCTCCGGCGACGGGTGCGCGTGGCGCGCGGCGAAGAGCCGGCGGACCTGCTGATCGCCGGGGGCCGGATCGTCAACGTCTTCACGGGCGCGGTCGAGCCCGGCAACGTCTCCATCGTCGACGGCTGGATCGCGGCGGTGGGGTCGGGCACCCCGGAGGCGCGGGCGACGGTGGACGCCGCCGGTGGCGTCGTGTGCCCGGGCCTCATCGACGCCCACATGCACATCGAGAGCACGCTGCTCACGCCCGGCGCGTTCGCGCGGCTCGTCGCGCCGCGGGGCACGTCGGCGGTGATCGCCGACCCGCACGAGATCGGCAACGTGCTCGGCGTGCCCGGGGTGGAGCTGATGCTCGCCGCCAGCGAGGGCCTGCCGGTGGACTGCTTCTTCATGGCGCCGTCCTGCGTCCCCGCATCGCCGTTCGAGAACTCCGGCGCCGACCTCGAGGCCGAGGATCTCGCGAGGCTCATGGACCACGAACGCGTGCTCGGGCTCGGCGAGATGATGAACTTCCCCGGCGTGCTCGGCGCCGACGAGCACGTGCTCGCCAAGATCGCTGTCACGCACGCGCTGGGGCGTGTCGCGGACGGGCACGCCCCCGGCGTGCTTGGCGGCGACCTCGTCGCCTACGCGTCGGCCGGTATCCGCTCCGACCACGAGTGCACGACGGCCGAGGAGGCCCGGCAGCGCGCGGCCCTCGGCATGCTCGTGCAGGTGCGGGAGGGGTCGATGGCGAGGAACCTCGACGCATTGCTGCCGGTGATTCGCGACGAGCCGGTCGAGTGGTGCCTCTGCACGGACGACATTCACCCCGCGGACCTGATCCGCGACGGTCACCTCGACTTCCTGCTACGACGCGTCGTGGCCGGTGGCGTGCCAGGACCGACGGCGGTGCGGCACGCGTCGCTGGTCCCGGCGCGGCACTACGGATTGCGCGATCGCGGGGCGGTGACGCCCGGGTACCGTGCCGACCTCGTCATCTTCGATGACCTCGAGCGGTTCGGGGCGCGGGTGGTGGTCAAGGACGGTGTGGTGGTCGCGCGTGACGGCGCCTGCGTGGACGAGACGCCGCCGCCGTCGGTGGACGTGGAGAACACGGTGCACCTCGCGTCGCTGTCGGAGTCGTCGTTCAAGCTCGCGATCGCCGGCGAGCAGCCCGTGATCGGGATCGTGCCCGACCAGATCGTCACCCGCCACGAGCGGCGGGCCGCGGCAACGGTCTCGACGTCCGATGGCCTCTGGTCGTTCGATTCCCAAGACGACCTCGCGCTGGTCGCCTGCGTTCAGCGGCACGAGCCGCGCGAGGCCGTCGGTGTCGGCCTGGTCCGCGGGTTCGGCTTCGCTCGCCACGGTGCGATCGGATCCTCCGTGGGGCACGATGCGCACAACCTCGTCATCGCCGGGACGAACCCGCGGGACATGCTCCGCTGCGCTCAGCGGCTCGGGGAAATCGGAGGAGGATTCGTCGCGGCCCGCGACGGCGCCGTCAGCGGCGAGCTGGCCCTGCCGTTCGGCGGCCTCATGTCGACACTCCCCGCCGAGGAGGTCGTCGCCGCCGAGCAGGCCGTCAACGCCGCCGCCGCCGACCTGGGATGCGAGCTGCACAGCCCGTTCGGGACCCTCTCGTTCCTGCCGCTGACGGTGATCCCGGAGTTGAGGATCACCGACGAGGGCGTGTTCGACGTGAATACATTCGCGTTGCTGGAGTAGACGCGTCCGCGACCGCTCCGCAACCTACCGCCTCCGCGACATCGCCCGGTCCATCTCTCGCTTCGCCTCCTTCTTCGACAGGTCCTGCCGCTTGTCGGCGCGGCGTTTGCCGCGGCCGATGCCGACGAGGAGCTTCGCCTTGCCACGGACGAAGTAGACCTTGAGCGGGACGAGCGTCACGCCCTTCTCGAGGGCCCGGTCGGCGAGCTTGCGAATCTGGCGGGCCTGGGCAAGGAGGATGCGCACGCGGGTCGGGGAGTGCTGGCGATGGGGGCCGGCGGGCGGGTACTCGGCGATGTGCACGCCGTGCAACTCCAGCGCCAGCGGCGTCTCAGTCGCGCGCACGTAGCCCTCGGCGAGGCTGATCTGCCCGTTGCGGACCGACTTCACCTCCGTTCCCACGAGCTTGAGGCCGCACTCGAGGGTGTCCTCGATCACGTAGTCGTAGCGAGCCTTCCGGTTCACGACCGTGGGCTCTTTGGGCTTCTGGCTGTTTTTGGAGGTGTTTCTTGCGGCCATGGTGAACAACCCTGCGTAGGTGTCACTACGAGGGGCGCGTGAACATAGGCAGAGTAATCCGAATCGTAACAGCTACATCCTGGCCCTCCGGGTATCCCTTCCGGGAACCATGAGCGGCCCGACCGGTCACACACCTCGGCGACCGAGGAGGATCTCCGTGGTGGACCAGTCGGGCCGCCTTGTTTTGTCTCCGGGGCGTCGCACAGGAACCACCCGAATCGCCGTTTTCGGGGGGGCGCGGGCAACCATCAAGCCCGTACACTGGTAGGAGAACAATCGGGGTGGGGGCCGGCGCGCGAGGGCCGGTGCAGGATCCACGGGCTGTCGGGCCCGGGGGTTCGTCGGAAGCTTCCAAACCTGTCCCGATCGAGGAGGACCCCATGTCCGTGAAGAGTATCGCCCGACTCACCGTAGTCGGCGGCCTGTTTGTGACCGCGTGTACCCTGGGTCGGCCCGCGGCCGGCGCCGACGCATCACCCATCATCGAAGCATCGCCCATCATCGCGCACCACTCGGCGATCACGCTGGAGGACACGAGTTCCCGCGTGAACGCCTTCGTGCGCGACGGCCGCATCGTGCGGCTCTACGGCGAGACGTTCGCCCAGGGGGCGAGCCCGCATGACACCGTGGACGGCTTTCTGGCCCGTCACGCCGATGTGCTGAACAACCTCGACCGCGCCGATCTCGTGCCGGCGCCGATGAACGCGGAAGGCGGCAACGCGCTGCCGCTCATGTACGACGCGGCCACCGAAACGTACAAGTTCACCGCCCTCTATTACGACCAGCAACGCGACGGCGTGCCGGTGTGGGGTTCGCGCCTCGTGCTGCTCGTTCGCAACGAGCCCGGGTTCCCGCTCGTGCTCGTCAACCCGGACACCCGGAATCTCGGGCAGTTCCGTGTCAACGACCCGCAGGCGGCCGGGGCCGCGCCGGTGCAGATCGTCGGCGAGCAGGTCGCCCAGGTTCGGTTCGGCCCCAACGCGGTCGTCGACGCGACCCGGCAGGTCATCTACGCCGGCCAGGGGGACGATGCGTTCCCGCCGCGTCTCGCCGAGGAAATGAAGGTCCGGATCGGCGCCGACTACCAGATGCTGATCACCGACGCCGCGACCGGCGCCATCCTGTACGAAGAGCAGTTGATCTGCTTCCAGAACGTCAACGGCACGGCCGAGGGCCTCGCGAGCGAAGGCATCGGGGCCGACCTGTGCGAGAACGAGGTGGCGACGCCGCTGCCGTACCTCTTCGTCGAGGTGCAGTCGCAGGGCCAGTCCGCGTTCTCCGACGCCAACGGCAACTTCACGATCCCGCTGCTGCTCGAGGTCAACGTCGACGTCACCGCGGGCCTGAACGGCATGTGGTTCGATGTGAGCGACTTCTTCAACAACGAGGAGATCGTCACCGACACCGTCCTTCCGCCGGGGCCGGCGTCCCTGCTGTTCAACTCCGCCAACAACGAGTCGGAGCGGGCGCAGGTGAACGCGTACGTGGAGGCGAACCGCGTGCGGGATTACGTCCTGGCGTACAGCCCGGCGTACCCGACGCTCCAGAACCTCGACTTCCCCGTGTCGGTGAACCGAACCGACGGGTTCTGCCCGGCCAACGCCTGGTACGACCCGGGTGAGGAGTCGATCAACTTCTGCCAGTCCGCCAGTGGCATCCCGAACACCGCGTGGTCGTCGGTCATCCACCACGAGTACGGCCATCACCTCGTCAACGCCGCCGGGAGCGGGCAGGGCGCGTACGGCGAGGGCACGGGCGACGTGATTTCGGTCCTGGTCCTCGACGCCCACGAGCTCGGCGTCGGCTGGGCCAACAACTGCTCCGGCTCGCTCCGTGACGCGGAGAACGACTGCCAGTACCAGGTGAGCGGCTGCTCGTCCTGCGGCAGCGCGATCCACTCGTGCGGCCAGCTCCTCTCCGGCTGCGTGTGGGATCTCCGCAACCAGTTGCTCGTCTCCAACCCCGGCACCTACCGCGACATCCTGTCGAACCTCGCGATCAACGCGATCCTGCTGCACTCGGGTTCGTCGATCGATCCGAGCATCACCGTCGACTACCTGACGCTCGACGACGACAACGGCAACATCTTCGACGGCACGCCGCACTACACGCAGATCAACACCGCCTTCAGCCTCCACAACATGGACGGCCCGGAGCTATCGCTGCTCGCGTTCACCTTCCCCAGCGGTCTCCCGGATCTCGTGAACAGTTCCGGCAGCACGACGGTGCGTGTCGAGGTCAACGGCGTCACCGGATCGCCCGAGCCGGGCACCGGCACGTTCTACGTCGACGACGGCGGCGGGCTCCAGACGATCCCGATGGCCGTCGTGTCACCGAACGTCTACGACGCCACGTTCCCGCCGGCGTCGTGCGGCGCCTCGATCTCGTACTACTTCTCCGCCGAGACCACGACCAGCGCGACGCAGTTCCACCCGGTGGGCGCGCCGACCAACACGCTCTCGGCCATTGCCGCCGATTCATCGACGGCGGTCTTCGACGACGACGGCGAAACCGATCCGGGCTGGACGGTCTCGGGTGTCGTGGACGACGGCGCGTGGAACCGCGGTGTTCCCGCCGGTGGTGGTGATCGCGGTGATCCCGGCACCGACGCCGACGGCTCCGGCCAGTGCTGGCTCACCGACAACGTCGACGGCAACAGCGACGTGGACGGCGGCACGACGATCCTGACGTCGCCGATCCTCGACGCCACCGGCGACGGAACCTACATCACCTACTCGCGGTGGTACTCCAACACCAACGGCAGCAACCCGAATTCCGACATCTTCGAGGTCGAGGTCTCCGACAACGGCGGGTCCACCTGGACCGACCTGGAGACGGTCGGCCCGGCTGGTGCGGAGGCGGACGGTGGCTGGAACTCCAGGACGTACCGCGTCGCGGACATCGTGGGCACCGCCAACGACCAGTTCCGGATCCGCTTCATGGCGTCGGACCTCGGTACGGGCTCGGTGGTCGAGGCCGGCGTGGATGCCGTCAAGATCGAGCAGTTCGAGTGCGGCGGCGTGCCGTGCGCGGAGGACCTCGACGGCAGCGGCGATGTCGGCTTTGGCGACATCCTCACGATCATCGGAGCGTGGGGTCCGTGTGGCGTGCCGTGTCCGGAGGACCTCAGCGGCAACGGCAACGTGGACTTCGCCGACATCCTCGCCGTGATCGCGGCGTTCGGATCGTGCCCGTGACGCGAAGGTGACGAGGCGGGCAGTTCCCGTCTCGTCGCGCGAGAGCGAGGATCCGTCCCGTCGCGCGAGAGCGAGGAGCCGTCCCGTCGCGCGAGAGCGAGGAGCCGTCCCGTCGCGCGAGAGCGAG
>JAAELP010000279.1 GCA_024226535.1 Planctomycetota bacterium
CGTTTGTGGACGATCCTAAAGCCAAGTATGAACGACAAGCCGACGACAAATTACGAAAAAAACTACAAAAGGAGGCTGAAGGTATATTTGCTTGGATGGCCAGAGGCTATGGTGAATATCAACGTATTGGGCTAAGGCCACCTAAAAAAGTGCTCGAACACATTAACGAGTATCGTAAGGACGAGGATGTTATAGGAAGGTTTATCGAGGCTAAGTGCGTGATGGACGATAATAGCCAGGTCCAGGCAAGGGCGCTTTACAATGCCTATACTGGCTGGTGCTCTGACACGGGTCATAGGGCGATGTCTGAAACGCGGTTTGGTAAGGACATGAAAAAGCGGTTTGAAAGTAAAAAAATGACTGTAAGGATGTATACAGGCCTTGACTTAAAATGAATAAGCGACTTTAAGCGGGTAAACTCTGGGTTTTTTTTCAAGTCGCTGAACTATAACTATCTGTTTTCTATTGTTATAGTTCTTTTTTAAGCGGGTAAGCTAGTTTTTAATAGGTATACAGAATAATAGAAAAAAAAGAAGAATAGGCCATATTTATTACATATATATGGCTGACCTCCGGAAACTAGCTTACCCGCTTAAAAAAAGAATATTGTACCAGAAAACAGATAGTTATTCATTAACGAAAGTCGCTTTTTGGTAGCTTAACCCGCTTATGAAAAAGCGCTAACAAAGTAAGGCAATGCTAACAAATCTATTAGAACGAGACGGCTATAAGCTAAAGCAGCAATCCAGACACGGTGGTAAAGTTGAATATTCCAGCGCATGCCCGTACTGCAACCCAGGTACCCACAAAGACTCAGACCGGTTATCTATCTGGCCTGAAGAAGGTCC
>JAAELP010000280.1 GCA_024226535.1 Planctomycetota bacterium
CCTCGCCGGCCGCGCTCCCGACGGCACCGGCCGGCTCCGCCTGCGTCACAACCGCGGGCGCGGACGGTGGTCGGACGCGAGCGGCGCCACCGGCCTGGCAGATCTCGCCGGGCCCGCGCCACGGTCGCTCGTCCCCGCCGACTTCGACGGCGACGGCGACACCGATCTCCTCGTCGTCACCGCGACGGAAGGTCTGCGCGTGATCCGCAACGACGGCGGCCACGCGAAGGGCCAGTTGAAAGTACGGCTGCGCACGCTCAAGACGAATCCGAGCGGGCTCGGGGCACGCGTCGAGGTGCGGGCGGGCACTCATCGCGTGACGCGCGCGGTCTCCCGCATCCCCCTCGAGATCGGGCTGAATGGCCGGAGCCGGCTCGATTCGATCCAGACGGTCTGGACGAACGGGGTGGTGGACAACCAGATCGACGTCGCGGTGCCGGCGGGCCCCCTGACCGTCGAGGAGAAGAACGTCGCCGCGGGCTCGTGCCCGTTCCTCTACGCGTGGGACGGCACGACGTACCGCTTCGTCACGGACATCCTCGGCAACGCGCCGTTGGGCCTGTCGCTGCGGCGCGACGTCATCCTGCCCGCGGACCCCGACGAGATCGTGCACGTGGGCGACGCGGCGGCGCTCCCACCGGTAGCGGGGCGCTTCCGGCTGGCGATCACCGACGAGTACCGCGAGCTGTTCTACCTCGACGAGGTCCATCTGCTCGCGGTCGATCATCCGCCGTCCGTCGAGATCCACCCGACCGACCGACTTGGACCGCCGCCGTTCCCACCCTCCGAGCTGCGCGCGGTGCGCCTCGCCGCCACGCTCGTCCGCGCCGTCGGCAGCGACGGCGTGGACCGGACGGAAGCGCTGCGCGCCGTCGACGGAGTCTTCGCCGAGCCCGGACATCCCCTGCCGCCGCCGTACCGGGGGCAGACGCGTCCGCTCGCGATCACCCTCGACTTCGGACCGCTCGACCCCGCGGCGCCGCTCGTCCTCGCCGCGACCGGCTGGCTCCAGTACGGCGACGCCTCCACGAACATCGCGATCTCCCAGGACCGGAGCCTCGCGATCGTCCCCCCGACGCTCGAGGCGGAGACCGCCGACGGCGCATGGGCGCCGGTGGACGTGGTTCTCGGCATGCCCGCCGGCAAGACGAAGACGATCCTCGCCGACCTCGCCGGCCGACTGCCCGCGGACACGCGCCGCCTGCGTCTGACCACCTCGTTCGAGATCCGCTGGGACCGTATCGCTCTCGCCCAGCGCGTGCCCGACACGCTCGTCACCGTGCGCGAGATCCCGCCGTGCACCGCCGATCTGCGCTGGCGCGGATTCACGGAGATCTTCGCCCGCGCGCCGGGGCACCCGACCACGCCGGATTGGGAGGTCGTCGACCACCAACCGCCCTGGCGCACCACGCCGCAGGGCTGGTGCACGCGGTACGGCGACGTGCTGCCGCTGGTCACCGGGCGCGACGGCGCGCTGGCGATCCTGAACGGCGGTGACGCCGTGCTCCTGGAGTTCCGCGCCGACGGCCTGCCCGCTCTCGGGCCGTCGAGCCGACGCAGCTTCTTCCTGCACTCGGTCGGATGGGACAAGGACGAGGACCACAACGTCGTCGACGGCGACACCGTGGAGCCCATGCCGCGCGAGGGGTCGCCGAGCGGTGACGACGACGCGGCCTGGCGCTTGCAGTACAACACGCGCTGGGTACCGCACGATCGATTCCACCCCGACCGACCGCGCTGATCACGGGTCGATGAAGCCCAGGTCGGTGTCGATCGGGCGCTCGAGCGTGCGCACGTCCTCGATCAACGCTCGCACGTCGCGGCGATCCTTGCGGTCCAGGCGACGGAGCAGTTCCGGATTCCCCGGAAACAGGCGCAGGCCGCTCCGCCACGCGCGACGCGCGTCGCCGTAGCGACCGTCCTTCGCCAGCGCATCGCCACGGGCGATGTGCGCGCGAACGTAGTACGGTCGTCCCGCCCCCGCCCCGCTCCGGCGCTGAAGCTCGATACAGCGACGGAAGTCATCGGCCGCGGCGGCGTTGTGCCGCAACGCGCGCGGCCAGTGCAGGTGGTTCATCCCGCGGCAGTACAGGGCGAGCCACCATCGCGGGTCATCCTCGAGGAGCTCGTCGAGGATGTCCAGGGACTTCCGGGCAAGCGTGCCCTTGCTCACGACGGCGGCGATGCCGCCGCGCGTGGGGATCTTGTCGATGTAGGCGCAGGACAACTCGAGGGCCGCGAATCGGTCGCCGGGATCCGCCTCGACCAGCTCGCGGAAGAACACGATCGACCGATCGTGCTCGCCGTACTCGGCGCACCGCGCGCGATACCGGCTGGCGAGCTCCCGAACGGGGGGCCGGTCTCGCAGGAGCCGCTCGAGCACCGTGAGCCGGCGCTCGACCTCCTCCGGCGCGATCGTCGGCGCGCGCGCCGCGTCCGCGTCGTCCGCCGGCCTCCACGGCTGCGGCTTCCCGACCTCGAGCACCACGCGCGACGCGTAGCGCCGCGGATCCTGCCGGACGACGATGTGCCGATCGGCGGGAAGGTCCTCCAGGTACTGGAGCCCCCCGTCGGGCCAGCGCACCTCCAGCAGTTGCACGCGCTCGTCGGGCCCGAGCCCGAAGTGAAGCCGCGGATCGCTCTGGCCGCAGTAGCCGTTGCCGCCGTCGCGCTCGCGAATCTGCCGCCCGCTCACGGTGACGACGCTGACCCGCGCGCCGATCGCATCGGCGTTCACGCCGGTCGTCGGATCCGCAACGAGGGCGACCTCCAGCCAGTGCGCCTCCGCCGGCGCCTCGTTGCGGAACAGCTCCGCCGGCTGGCCCTGGTTCGCGATGAACACATCCACGTCACCGTCGTTGTCGTAGTCGAAGCAGACAACGCCACGGCCGTCGCGATCGCTCGCGAGGCCCGTGACGCCGCTGCACTCGCTGAAGGAGCCGAATCCGTCGTTCCGCCAGAACCGCAGCGGCTCGTAGCCCGAGAACGAGCGGTCGCCGATCGTCGGCCAGTTCGCGGCGTTGGTCGGGTCGTCACCGACCACGGTCCACGACGCAAGGTCATACCAGTAGTTGCCCTCGCCGGCGCTGATGAACCCGTTGGCCGCAACGAGATCGAGATCGCGGTCGTTGTCGGCATCGAAGAATTTCGCCCCCCATCCCCAGCCGCCATCGTACGTACCGGTCTCCAGCGACACGTCGGTGAGCGTGATCCCCCCTTCCTCCGACGGCCCGTTGTTGTGCCACAGCATGTTCCCTTCCTGGAGGTACTCCGCCGTGGTTATGTTGCTCACGTAGACGTCGAGCCAGCCGTCGTTGTTGAAGTCGCCGAAATCGACGCTCATCCCCTTCTTCGTATCGAAGCCGATCGCCGCGTCGGACACGTTGGCGAAGGACCCGTCGCGCCGATTCAGGAACAACTGATCCGGGCCGAAGTCGTTCGCGCAGTAGAGATCCGGCCACCCGTCGTTGTCCACGTCGGCCGAGCCCACCGCGAGCGTCCAGCCGGGGTCGTTCAGCCCCAGGCTGCGGGCGACCTCCGTGAAGGTGCCGTCGGGCTCCTGCCGGTAGAGGAAGTTCTCGCCGCCGTTGCGCGCCCGCTCGAAGTCGTCGTGCATGATGCGCGTGGAGTCCAGCCGCCAGAGATCGACCTCCGCGAAGTAGTTGCCCACGTAGACGTCGAGGCGCCCGTCGCCGTCGTAGTCCATGAAGAGCACGGCATTGCCGTTCGCCCACTGAGTGCCGAGGCTTCCATCGCGGCGGCGGAAGCGTCGGTCGGTGACGTCATCGAACGTGCCGTCCCCGTTGTTCGCAAAGAGCAGGTCGCGCCCCCACCGGACCACGTAGAGGTCGGGGTCGCCGTCGTTGTCCACGTCGCCCCAGGCACAATCCATGCTCGTGCCGTCGTCGCCGTTGACCGACGCGACCCCCGCCACCTCCGCGACGTCGGTGAACGTGCCGTCCCCGTTGTTGCGGTAGAGCCGGTTGGGGCGGCCCTTCCGCGAGTCGGTCACGTAGAGGTCGAGCCATCCGTCGCCGTCGTAGTCCGCCGTCGCCGCCGCGGCGCCGACGGTGCACAGCCAGGGCATGATGTTGTCGAGCTGATGGTCGAGCACCGGCTTGGCGTGTCGGTGATCGATACCGGCCTCGGCGGCGACCTCCCGGAAGCGCCCCGGTGCGGCGGGCGCCGAATCGACCACGCCGCGCGGCGCGGTGGCACAGCCCGAGGCGACCATCCCGAGGATGAGCGCCCCTGCCGTTGGGATGAGTGCCGAGCGTCGCATGTGAACGCGATCCCTCCTCGCCCGAATGGTACCTCGCCGGCGTGACGACCGCTTCGCCGCGATACGATGGTCACCGTGAGCAAGGAGCCACCCGACACCCCCCCTACGCCGTCGTCCGCCGACGATCCCACGCGCGACGCGGAGCTGACGCCGACCGTACCGGCCGGCCCCGTGGCCGCCACCGATCGCGTGGGTCC
>JAAELP010000281.1 GCA_024226535.1 Planctomycetota bacterium
AGGATGCGGGCCCGGTTGAACGGGACTCGGGAGACGTCCGCGCACCGCGCGAACGCACCAATTGAAGCAAGCCGTGCACGGACGCACGGCGCAGCGATTGCGCTCCCGCGCCCTGCGGGAGGCGGCAGGACGCCGCCGGGTTCGCGCAGCCCCCTGCAGCCCGGAGGGCTGCACTCAGATAGAAACGACCCCGTCCGGCCGACCTTAACAAAGCCGGCAGGATGCCGGCGTATTTGAGCACGTAAGGACTTCCGTGCGTGAGCCGCAGGACGCGGCGTCGAAGCACGGACGATCAAACGTGCAAGGCGCTTCGTTGCGCAACCGCCCAACCGTCAGCGGAGCCGGCAGGACGCCGGCGCAGCGGTTGGTCTCCCCATCGCGCATCCAGACCCCTACCCCACCCCCAACCCCTCCGCCACCAACTCGATCGGATGGCGCGCTTCGCGCCCCAACCCATCGCGAAGCTGGTGCCGGCAGCTCGTTCCCGGCGCCGCGATGATCGCGTCGGGCTCCGCGCGCACCGCGGGGAACAACGCCAGCTCACCAATGTCCATGGACAGCTCGTAATGCTCGCGCGTGAGCCCGAATGCCCCGGCCATGCCGCAGCATCCGGCGTCGATGGGCCTGATCTCCGCGCCGCTGATCCGGCGCAGCAAGGCGATCGTTGGATCCACGCTGCCGAGCGCCTTCTGGTGACAGTGCCCGTGCACCAGGATCGGCCAACCGCCGGCCACGGGCTCGCGCGCCGCCGGGGGCGCCGGATGCTCGTCCCAGCATGTCTGGATGAAGTCCTCGATCTGGCTCGTGCGCCCGGCCAGCGCCCTGAGCCGCGCCGGGTCGATCCCGAGGTCGAAGTCGGGCCAGTCGTCGATGATCGCCGAGACGCAGCTCGGCTCGCAGCCGACCACGCCGACCACCTCCGGATCACCCGCGGCGGCGAGAAGCGTCTCCGCCGTTCGACGGCAGGCTCGCCGGGCGTCGGCGAGCAGGCCGTTGGAGATCATCGGCCTGCCGCAGCATCCCGCACGGGGCAGGATCACGCGGTATCCCAGCCTCTCGAGGCTCGTGATGGCCGCCCACCCGATCCGCGACTCGCCGTAGACCGCGAAGCAGTCGGGCACGAGCACGACCGCCGGCCCGCCCGCACCGGACGCCCGGCCCGCATGCCGGCGGTAGAGCGACGGACCGAACGTCGGGAGAGACCGACGCGGATCGACATCCGCCAGCACCGCCGCCACGCGCCGCCCCGCCGCGCTGCCCGCGATCGCGCGGGCCAGACCGGGCGCGATCGCCGCCGCCCGGTTGAGCTGCCGCACGCGCGCGAACAGCCGTGACGACCGCGGAATCGGCGCCCCCGACGCATAGCCCTGCGCGAGGTACTCGGCCTTGAGCTTCGCGATGTCCACGTTGCTCGGGCACTCGCTCTTGCAGGCCTTGCACGACAGGCACAGGTCCAGCGTTCGCTTCGTCTCGGGATCGTCCCATGCCGGAGAACCCGCGGCGCCGCCGAGTTGGCCGGTGATCGCCAGTCGCAGGGCGTTCCCGCGCCCGCGTGTCGCGTGACGTTCGTCGCGGGTGGCGTGATAGGACGGACACATCGTGCCGCCCTCCGTGCGCCGACAGACGCCGGCGCCGTTGCACATCTCCACCGCACCGGCGAACCCATGCTCGCGCTCGTACCGAAAGAACGTCGGCACGTCGGGGACCTCCACCGGCGGCTCGTGGGGGCGCGGGCGGACGCGAAGCCGCTCGGTCATCGACACCGGCTCGACGATGTTGCCGGGGTTGAGGCGGTTGCCCGGATCGAAGAGACGCTTGATCGCGCCGAACGCCCCGCAGATCTCGGCGCCGTAGAACCGCTCGAGCAGGTGCGAGCGCAGCCGCCCGTCACCGTGCTCGCCCGACAACGCGCCTCCGTACTCCATCACGAGATCCGTGACCTCGGCGATGATCGCCTCCATCGCGGCGACGTCGGTGTCGTCGGCCAGGCAGATCATCGGTCGCACGTGCAGGCAGCCGACCGAAGCGTGGGCGTAGTACGCCGCCGTGGTGCCGTGGGCCTCGACGATCGCGCGGATGCGCCCGATGTACTCCGGCAGGTGTTCCGGCTCGACGGCCGTATCCTCGATGAACGTGATCGGCTTGCGTCGGCCGATCTGCCCGTGCAGCAGCGGCTCACCCGCCTTCCGGAGCTTCCACGCCCGGGCCATCGCTACCGGATCCCGGTGTCCGTGGACGCGGTGATCACCGAACGTCTCCGCCAGTTGAGCCAGACGCTCGTCCAGCTCGCTGCCGTCGTCGGCGAAGTACTCGACGTAGAGCACCGCGCCGGGGTCGGCGCCGCCGGGCCGCGGCAGCAGGTCCACGTACCGGCGGTGCTCGATGTTGCCGCGGGCGAGGGCGATGATCACGTCGTCGATCAACTCGACGGCGGCCGGCTCCGTCGCGAGCATTCTGCCGACCGCGGCCAGTGCCTCGTCCACGTCCGCGAACGCGATGATGCCAAGGCCCTTCACCGCCGGGGCCTCCACGAGCCCGAGCGTCGCCTCGACCGTGATCGCGAGCGTGCCCTCCGAGCCGCAGACCAGGTGGGCGAGGTTCACCCGCTCCAGGGTCGACGCGCCCGACGCTTCGATCTGGTCGAGGACGAGATCGAGGTTGTAGCCGTTGACGCGACGACGCGTGCGTGGGAAGCGCCGCCGGATCTCGCCGGCCAACGGACGAACCACGTCGGCCACGCCGCGGGTGAGCCGCGCGACGCGCTCGTCGCGCAACGCGGCCCCTTCCTCCAACCGCACGCGCTGCCCGTCGGCGAGGAGCACGTCGAGCCCGATGACATGCTCGACCGTGCGCCCGTACAGCACCGAGTGCGCCCCGGCGGAGTTGTTGCCGATCATGCCTCCGAGCGTGGCGTGGGTCGAGGTGGCGACGTCCGGACCGAACATGAGCCCGTGGCGCGCGAGCGTCTCGTTCAGCGTGTCGAGCACGATGCCCGGCTCCACCCGCGCCGTTCGTCGCTCCGGGCACACCTCCAGCATCGCGTGGCACCAGGCACTGAAGTCGATGACCACCGCCGTGTTCACGACCTGGCCGGCGAGCGAGGTGCCGGCGCCGCGGGCGAGGATCGGCACCGCGTGCTCACCGCAGTAACGAAGCGTCTCCTCGACGTCGCCGAGGTGCCGGGGGACGACCACGCCCACCGGCTCGACCTGGTAGATGCTCGCGTCGGTGGCGTAGAGCATCCGGTCGTGCCGGTCGAACCGCACCTCGCCGTCGATCCGCTCCGACAGGTCACGGGCGAGGCGCGCGGCGTCGGTCCCGGGCACTCCGGCCGGCGCGTCGTCCCCGAGGACCCGAAGCGGGAGGTCGGACATCTACTCGGGCGGCGCCTCGAGCGCGGCGATCGCTTCGAGAATGTCGCGCTTCATCTCCTCGACGTAGCCCGCGCCGAGGCCCGTGTGCTGGGCGTGCACGATGCCGTCGGAGCGCACGACGAACGCGGAGGGGATCCCCTGCACGCCCCACGCCTGGGCGGTTTCGTCGGTGTAGTCCATCGCGACGGGGAGCGTGAAGCCGTGCTTCCGCCAGAACACGCGCGCCTTCTCCAGCCGCGTGTCGGCGGGATTCTCGACCCCCGGCCGGGTCTCCATCGTGTTGACGGTCAGCACCGCGACGGGAAGCTCCTCGGCCGCGGCCCACGCGGCGACCTCGTGCAGCAGCGGCAGCGCCGCCACGCACGGGCGACACCACGTCGCCCAGAAGTCGATCACGACCACCTTGCCGCGCAGCTCCTCGAGATCCACCGCGTCGCCGTCGGCCGTCGCGAGCACGAGCGGCGGCGCCGCCTGGCCGGCCAGGTTCCCCGGTCCGGCGACATCGCGCATCATCGGTTGCTCGGTGGTCCGCGGCGGGCGGAGCGCGCCGAGCAGGTCCACGCGCTGTCGGTCTCCCGGCTCGAACGCGAGCTTCTCGCGCGGCAGCGGCTTGTCGAAGGTCTTGTTCACGACCGTGTACGTCGTGACCCGCTTCGTCCCGGGCTGCACCATGTTGCCGCCGGTGATCTCGTGGACCATCGCGCGGATGAGCCATGTCTTCGGATCGACATCCAGACGCATCGTCGCGTTCGGGCTCGACAACGTGATCTGCTTGACCGGCCGGCCCTTGCGGTCCCTGGTCTTCTCCACGCCGGTGGGGACGAGGTTCGGCGTCTGCGCCTGGACCTGCATGCACGTGTCCTCCATCGAGGACTCGCCCCAGAACAGCGCCAGGTGCGGGTAGGGAATGTCCTGGAAGTTGATCAGCAACGGCCAGTACGGCGAGCCCTCGAACTCCTCGCGGTAGTAGGAACCGTCGGTCTCCGCGTGCACGGCGTAGAACCGGCCGTCGGCGAAGGAGCAGGTGAAGTCGCGGATCTTCACGATGCCGCCGACGCCCTTGACGTAGGTGATCTCCGCCTTGACCTCGCCTGCCTCGGCGGTCTCCTCCCCCTCCAGCAGCTTCATCGTGAGCGTGCTGGTGACCGTCATCGCGGGCCGCGCGCGGTAGCGTTTGATCAGCTCGGTGAACGCCTCCGCCGCCTTCGCATCGGTCTCGTACGGCTCGACCTGCGCGAGCCCGACGCCCGTCGCCAGCATCACCGCCAGGACACCCACCCACGCCACGAGTCGATCACGGATCATCATGACGCTCCTTACTCGGCCCGCATGATGATACCCCGCGCGGGGACCAGCCCGGCGGTCACTCGGTGCTCGGAGCGGTCGCCGGCGGCGT
Source organism: Planctomycetota bacterium (assembly GCA_024226535.1). Taxonomy (GTDB): domain Bacteria; phylum Planctomycetota; class Phycisphaerae; order Phycisphaerales; family SM1A02; genus JAAELP01. The sequence continues at coordinate 4,771 of JAAELP010000281.1, forward strand.
GGAGGGGCCCGCCTTTCGGCCCAGGAGGTGCGGGATCTTCATCACCCGCATCCGGTCGCCGGGCTCGAAGGCGATCGGTTCGGGCAGCTCGTCGTGAATCTCGGGGTGGAACACGAGGTGCTTCGTGATGACGAAGCCCTCCGGCGCGGTTTCCGGCGTCCACTCGACCTCCGCTTCGACGATGAGCTTCGTCTCGGGATCGATGGAGTACCGCGCCGAGCCCGACGCCGAGATGAGTGAGATCACTTCCAGTTCACGGCCCTGCTTGTTGGTCTTGCGGCGGTAGCTGGAGATCTTGGACCGGTCGGGCGCCGAGAGATCCATCGCGTCGATGATCTCCTCGCGGGATCGACCGTAGCGGAGCACCAGGTGCAGCCGCGCCGGGCTCACGAAGCCGCCGAACTTCTCGTCGCACGTCTGGAGCAGATCTCCAGAGCCAGGGACGTGGAGATAGCGCTCGGGTCGTTTGGCGGCCGTGCCGTAGACCTCTCCGTCGATCCACATGAACTCCGCCTCGAGCTGCTTCAGGTAGATGTTCTTGCCCTTGCCAGCCCGGACCGTGTACTCGCGCAGGTCCTCCTCCCGGTTGAGCAGCCAGGACTCTTGCACCACCAGGTCCGTGAAGGCCGGCGCGTCGCGGTAGACCCGCATCACCTCGTCGAGCAACCGCTCGGCGTCCTTGACGCGGAAGAGGTCGTCGGTGTCGGCGTCCGGCGTGATCGGGCCCTCGGCGAGGATGTCGTCGGCCGGCGCTGCGTCCGCCGGCGCGGCCTTGGCCGGCGTCTCGGTGGCGGCCTGCGTGGCCGCCGGGGTGTCAGCGGGGCCGGCGGAGTCATCTCGACAGCCGGCGAGAGCGATCACGCTGATCGCGGGAAGCATGCACAGGAACCTTCTCGGCATCATCTCGTTCTTCTCCGGGGAACGCGCTGCGGCGGTTGCATCGCGGATAGAGGGATGTCGGCCCGGTCGAGGGGCCGGTTCTGCCGAAACGCACGAGAGGGCGTCCGGATTGCAGGCCAGGGGCCAGAGGCCCCAGAATCAGCCGGCGATCGGCTTGACGCGGATCTGGCCGGCCCGATGGGCTCGGAGCCACTCGATCGATCGCCCGAGCAGCGGGTGCTCGACGGCCGGGGCGATCTCCGCCAGCGGCACGAGCACGAACAGCCGCTGGTGCAGGCGAGGGTGCGGGACGGTGAGCCCCGGATCGTCGATGACCCGGCGGCCGTAGAGGAGCAGGTCCACGTCCAGCGGGCGCGGCCCCCAGCGTCGCTCGCGGGCGCGATCCCGTCCGTGCCCGGCCTCGATCGCCAGGCACGCGGAAAGCAACTGGGCGGGGGCGAGACCGGTCGCGATGCCGACGGCGGCGTTGAGGTACGGATCCTGGTCCGACGGACCGACGGGCTCGGTCTCGACGATCGTGCTCACACGCACGACGGTGATCCGATCGTGCCCGCCCAACGCACGGATCGCGGATCGCAGCGTCGCCATCCGGTCGCCGACGTTGGAGCCGAGGCCGAGGTAGGCCGAAATTGCGTCGTCGCTCAAGGGTCGCCTCCGGAACCGGGCCGAGGATACTGCCAGAGCAGCGGCGTGTCCTCCCGGACGTCGGCGAGCCGGAACCGGAGCAACTGGAGGGCCGTCCGGGCCGAGCGCAGCCGCACCGCGGCGCGATCGCCGCGGTAGCGGAACCGGCGTACGAGCACCTCCGGGCCGTCGTCGTCGCCACGTGACGCGAGGCCGATGAACACGAGCCCCGGCGGCTTCTCGGGCTCCGGCTCGTCGGGGCGTGTCGGCCCCGCCACGCCGGTGATGGACAACGCGTGATCGGCGGGCCCGTGCTCGAGCGCCCCCACCGCCATCGCGGCCGCCACGGGCTCGGAGACCGCGCCGGCCACCTCGAGAAGCTCGGCGCCCACCCCGAGCCATCGCGACTTCATGTCGTTGGCGTAGCTCACCCAGCCGCCGAGGTACCAGTCGCTCGCGCCGGGCTCGTCCACGATCATCTTGCCGAGCCACCCCCCGGTGCACGACTCGGCCGTCACGAGCGTCTGCCCGGCCTCGCGGAGCTGCCCGCCCACCGCGGCCGCGAGCGTCGTCTCGTCGCGCCCGAAGACGTAGGGAGACCACGCCCGCTCGATGCGCTGGTTGGTGTCGGCGCGTTGCGTCTCCGCCTCGCCCGCGGCCGCGCGAGAAAGGACGCGGGCGGAGATGACCCCCGCGCTCGCGGTGATCCCCACCCGCGGCTGGCGGTCGCGGGCCAGGATCGGGCCCAGGCGCTCGGCCGCATCGGACTCGCCGATGCCGTACGCATTCACGATCCCGGTCACCACGCGCATACCGTCGGTGACAGGCAGATCCGGCAGCACGTGATCGCGCATCATCGCCTTCATCTCCGCCGGCGGCCCCGGCAACGCGTAGATCGCGCACCGCCCGTGCGTGCCCGCGAGTCCCGGCGCGGTGCCGTTGGGGTTCTCGAGCATGCGCATGGTCGTGGGACGCTGCGCCTGCACGGCGTTGCGCTCCTGGAGCGCGCGACCGCGGCGGCGGAACCAGCGCTCGATCGTGCGACCCGCGGCCTCGTCGGCGACCAGTTCGCGACCGGGCGTGAGCGCATCGCCGAGCGCGAAGCGCGTGAGGTCGTCCTCCGTCGGCCCGAGACCGCCGGTGATCACGAGCACGTCGCTCGTGGCGGCGAGGGCGGCGATGGCCGCGGCGAGCTGCGCCCGGTCGTCACCGACCGTGCGGTGCTCCACCGGAAGCAGCGAGCGCTCGAGGAGTTGGCCGGAGATCCACGCGGTGTTGGTGTCGACCTTCTGGCCGAGCATCAGCTCGTCACCGATGGCGAGGATGGAGAAGTGCATCGTCACGACGACCCGGCATCGTAGACGACCGCCCCGCCTGCGATCGTCAGGACCACCCGGGGCGGGGCGTCGATCCAGTCCGCCGTGAACGGATCGCGATCGAGAACGACGAGGTCAGCGTCGGCTCCCGGCGCGACGGTCCCGGCGTGGTCCATGCGCAACGCCCCCGCGGCGCCCGAGGTGTACGCGGCCAGCGCCTCGGCCACGCCGAGGTTCTGATCGGTCCGGAAGGACGCGCCGTCGGTCGTGAGGCCGGTGACCGCGGACCGAATGCCCGCGAGCGGATCGCAGGAGACGATCGGCCAGTCCGAGCCGAATGCGAGGCGGGCCCCGGCGTCGAGCAGGCGGCGGAAGGGGAAGCAGCCGCCCAGGCGTCCCGTCCCCACCCGGCGCTCGGCGAACCGCCCGTCGTCGGCCTTGTGCAGCGGCTGCATGCTCGCGAAGACGTCGGCGAAACGCGGAAGGTCCTCGGGGTCGATCTGCTGCGCGTGCTCGATCCGCGCGTGCGCCGCCGGATCGAGCCCGGCCACGACGTCCAGAGCCAGACGCACCGCCCCGTCGCCGATCGCATGCATCGAAGGCGAGAGGCCCGCCACCGCGACGGCCCGCGCCCACGGGTGGAGATTCCCGTCGGCAGCGATCTCCACGAGCATGCCCCGGTTGCCGGGATCGTCCGCGTAGTCAGCGAGCATCCGCGCCGTCCGCGAGCCGAGCGTGCCGTCGAGGAACGCCTTGCAGCCGATGACCGCGACGGGGTCCTCGCGCGGGAGGTGCGCGAACGCGTCGAGGTCCATCGGCCACCCGCGATCGAGCAGGGTGACCCGGCAGCGCAGGGTCAGACGCTCGCGCTGGGGCAGGAACACGTCGGCGACGTCCCGGGCGTACTCCATCGTGCCCACGGCGGTCAGCCCGAGGCGGTGCGCGTGCGCTTGCGCCGCCAGCAGCAGTGCGCGTCGCTCGTCGAGCGGCGGATCGGGCACGAGCGGGTTGATGAGCTGCCACGCGGCGGATTCGAGGAACAGGCCCGTCGGCGCGCCGGTCTCCGGATCGCGCTCGATGCGTCCGCCCGCGGGATCGACCGCGGGGCACTCGACACGCGCGAGCACCGCGTCGTTCACGACGGCGGCGTGCTCGTCCATCCGGTAACAGACGACGGGACGCTCGCCGGCGCCGGCGAGCCACGACGCGTCGGGAAGCGCGCGGTCGGGCCAGTTCTCCTGCGACCATCCCCGCGCGACGAGCCACCTCTCCGGCGGCAGCGATCGGTGCCGCTGCGCGACGGCGCGCTCGAACTGGTTCCGCGACGTGACGCCGGAGAGGTCGAGACGATCCATCGAGCGCCCGCCGAGCAGCAGGTGCAGGTGCGCATCGATCAGGCCGGGGATCACCGGGCGCCCCCGCGCGTCGATCACTTCGGCGCCCGGCGGCGGATCGGCGTCGAGGGCGACGATGCGGGCGCCGACGATCGTGATGGAGCTCGCCCGGGGCCGATCGGGATTCCCCGTCCAGACCCGTGCATTATCGACCTGAAGGGCACCCGACACGGGAGCGATCATAGGAGACCGAAATAGACGCGGTGCGGAGGGCGTTCGTCTCATCGGGGAGCCCCTTTTCGTGGGGATCCGGCTTGAACCGGCCGAAGAGGATCGGGTACAAGTGGATGATTCGCCTCCCTTGGATTTCTCGCAGGAGCCCGGACATGATCCCGACCCGCATCCATCGCTTCGCCACGACCACGCTGCTCGGCGCGGTCGCATGCGGATTGGCCGTCGGTCTGGCCGCCTGCGACGGCGGCTCGACGCAGGCCGCCGCGACGCCGACGGCGGCCAGGACACCGACCGCGGTCTCGACACCGGCGCCGAAGGCCGAACCCAGGCAGGTCCCGGTGACGAAGCGGGAGCAGAAGCCCCCCGCGCCACCGACGCAGGTGACGGGGCCGGCCGCGGACTACACCGCCGGCTTCCCGGAGTCCTGGTACTACCCCGACCGGCGCACCGGCCGGCGCTACGCCCACCTCGCCGAACTCGAAGGCAACCCCGCGCCGGCCTTCCAGCTCCGCGATTGGATCGGTTCCCCGCAGACCATGGACGACCTCGAGGGCAAGGTCGTCGTCATCGACTTCTGGGCGACGTGGTGCCGCCCGTGCATGGCGGCGGTGCCGAAGAACGTGAAGCTCGTCGAGAAGTTCCGTGACCGCGGTCTCGCGTTCATCGGCATCCACGACAACCGCCGCGGCTACCAGCGGATGGCGCAGGCCGCGCAGCAGCTCGGCATGAACTACCCGGTCGGCATCGACGACGGCGGCGTGTCGCAGAAGGCGTACCGCGTGACGTACTGGCCGACCTACACGGTCATCGACCACAATGGCATCGTCCGCGCCGCCGGCCTCATGCCGCACACGGTCGAGAAGGTCGTCGAGGCGCTGATCGCGGAACGCGAGGCGGACCTCGGGTAGAGCCGCCCTCACTCACGGCCGGGCGAGCTTCCGGTACCGGATGCGGTGCGGCTGATCCGCGGCCCCGCCGAGCCGGCGGTGGTAGTCGGCCTCGTACTCCGACCACCCTCCGGGGAAGAACCGCACGCGGCTGTCGCTCTCGAACGCCAGGACGTGCGTCGCCACGCGATCGAGGAACCAGCGGTCGTGCGTGATGATGATCGCGCAGCCGGCGAACGACTCCAACGCCTCTTCCAGCGCCCGCATCGTGTTGACGTCGAGATCGTTCGTCGGTTCATCGAGCATGAGCACGTTCGCGCCGCTCTTGACGATGCGGGCGAGGTGCACGCGGTTGCGCTCGCCGCCGGAGAGCGTGCCCACGAGCTTCTGCTGGTCCCGGCCGGTGAAGCCGAAGCGCGAAACGTACGAGCGACTGTTGATCCGGCCGCGGCCGTAGATGATCTCGTCGTCACCGTCGGTGATCGCCTCGAAGACGGTCTTCTCGTCGGGCAGCACGTCGCGGGTCTGCTCGACATAGGCGAGTTGGACGGACTTGCCCACGCGCAGGTCGCCCGCGTCCGGCTGCTCCTCGCCGGCGATCATCCGGAACAACGTCGTCTTGCCGGCGCCATTGGGACCGACGACGCCGATGATCCCGCCGGGCGGCAGGGAGAAGGTCATGTCGTCGAAGAGCAGCGTGTCGCCGTACGCCTTCGAGACGCCGTTCGCCTCGATGACGAGATCACCGAGACGCGGCCCCGGCGCGATGAACAGCTCCAGCTCGCGCAGACGCTCGCCGGAATCCTGCCCGAGCAGGCGCTCGTACGCCTTCACCCGCGCCTTGCTCTTCGCCTGCCGTCCCTTGGGATTCTGGCGGATCCACTCAAGCTCGCGCTCGAGCGTCTTCTGCCGCAGGCTCTGCTTCTTCTCCTCGACGGCGAGGCGCTTCGCCTTCTGGTCGAGCCACGACGAGTAGTTGCCCTTCCAGGGAATGCCCTGACCACGGTCCAGCTCGAGGATCCACCCCGCGACGTTGTCGAGGAAGTACCGGTCGTGCGTAACCGCGATGACCGTGCCCTCGTAGCGCTTCAGGTGCTGTTCGAGCCACGCGACGCTCTCGGCGTCGAGGTGGTTCGTCGGCTCGTCGAGCAGGAGGATGTCCGGCGTGCTCAGCAGCAGCCGGCACAACGCGACGCGCCGCCGCTCGCCGCCGGAGAGCTCGTCCACCCGCCGGTCCTCGGGCGGGCACCGCAGCGCGTCCATCGCCATGCGCAGACGCGATTCCAGCTCCCAGCCGCCGCGTCGCTCGAGCTGCTCCTGCACGTCGCCCTGTCGGTCGAGCAGGGCCTGCATGGCGTCGTCGTCCATCGGCTCGGCGAAACGCTCGGTGATCTCCTCGTACTCGCGGAGCAGTGCGACGACCTCGCCGACGCCCTCCTCGACGACCTCGCGCACCGTGCGGGTCTCGTTCAGCAGCGGCTCCTGCTCGAGGAAGCCGATGGTGAACCCCGGCTGGAGCACGGTGTGCCCCTCGAAGTCACGGTCCTCGCCGGCGAGGATGCGCAGCAGCGTGCTCTTGCCCGAACCGTTCAGCCCGAGCACGCCGATCTTCGCGCCGTAGAAGTACGAGAGCGTGATGTCCTCGAGGACCTGCCTCTTCTCGTAACGCTTGGAGACACGGATCATCGAGTAGATGATCTTGTCGGGCTCGGGGGGTCGCGGCATGGGTGGGAATGGTAGTGCCTAGCACGGCCCCCAAGCACCGATGATCACGAGGATGTCGGCGAAGTCGACCTGGCCGTTGCCGCTGAGATCCTGCGGGCACGGCACGCCGCACGGCCCCCACGCTCCGATCACCTCGAGGATGTCGGCGAAGTCCACGCTGCCGTTGTCGTTGAGGTCCTCGGGGCAGTCGATGCCGAGCTGGATGCGGATGAACGCGTCGCCGGTCAGGCCGTCGAGGCTCAGGTCGTTGCCGGCGTCGTCGCGCAAGCGGACGAGGCAGTAGAGCGCCTGGTCCTCGGTGAGCATCATGTCGTCGGGGTGGATCGACGCGAGCGCCGGGTTGCCGCGGCCGATGAAGACGTTGTCGTCGAACATGCCGTTGCCGTCGAGATCCACGGGGTCGCCTTCGCGAAGCACCACGTCGCCGTTGACCACGATGACCTCGTTGGTGTCGACGGCGCCGGTCGTGTTGCCCGCCAGCGCCCAGTCACCGGCGACGTTGCCGGTGAACGCGTAGATGGCGTTGCCCCAGAGCTCGGCCCCCGCCACGACGTCGCCGGTCTTCACCAGCAGCGTGCCGTTGCGCACGGCCCAGTCGTTGTCGGCGGGGTCGTCGCCGCGGGAGTACCAGTCGCCGTTGCCGATCAGGTTCGTGTTGAAGATCGCGGCCACCGTGACCGTCGAACCACCGATGACACTACCTTCGCGCAGCACGACGGTGTCGTCCACTGCGAGGATGTCGTCGATGCTCGTCAGCTCGATGTCGTCACCCTGCGCGACCCAGCGCGTGCCGTCGGGCGTGGTCAGGAAGTCGTTGGCGTCGAACGAATCCCAGATGCTGCCGCCGATCGAGTCCACGTTGGACTGGCGGAAGCCCGCGGCGTCGTACATCAGGGCCGGGCGCCACGAGCTGTGGATGTTCTGGATCCCCCCGTCCTGGTACCCGATGGTCCCGTCGTTCAGGATGTGCATCGAGCCGAAGGAGTTGCCGAACAGCTCGTCGCCGGTCGGGTTTCCCGGCGCGTCGGCGAGGCCGGTGATCGGATCGCTCTCCTCGCGCACCACGTGGAACGCGCCGTCGAACATGATGCCCTTCTGCTTCGTCGTCGGATCGCCGTTGCGGGCCCGCGCCGTGTACACGAAGTCGTTGTCGTCGTTGAAGTGCGGTCGGCTGGAGCCGAAGAACTCGTACAGCTCGCCGGGCGCGCCGTCGTCCACGGGCTGACCCTCCTGGGCGAGGATCGCACCGGTGAGTCCGGAGCCGATCATGAGCTGCGTCTCGAGGTCCGAGCCGAGCCAGTTGCGCGACTTGAGGATCCACTGCGTGCCGTCGGGGCTCAGCGCGAGCGTCTCCATCGCCTTGAACGTGGTGACGGCGGGTTGCCCCGCGAGGTCTTTCGCGCCGATCACCGTCGAGGACGAATCGGTCGGGATCTCGGTGAAGACGACCTCGATGGTCTGCGCTCCCGCGCGCGCGTGGGAAAACCCCACGGCGGCGGCGATCGCGGCCATAGCCGTTACGGTGGTCGTTCTCGTCATGTTGTTCGCCTTCTTTCTCGGTGCGGGAGCGCTCACGCTCCGCCCCGGTCAGGATAGGCGATCGCCCCGCCGCCGCACACGGAAAACCACCCCGTTCAGGAGGCGGGCCGGAAGGTGGCCCCGCTCTCGACGTAGCAGTTCACGAGCGAACCGACGCTGAGCACGCTGAAATCCTGTTCGGACCCCGCATGCAGCCACATCGGCACCGCGACGTTCACGAGCACGCGCTCCGCCTCGACGTCGATCGCCAGCACCGTGCCGGAGACGATGCGCGGCTCGCCGTCCGCGGGCTCGATGTAGCGCCCACCGCCCGCGGCCGGATGCATGCGCAACGCGCGGGCCGTGATCGTGCCCCGCACGCGCTTGCCCTTCGGCGGTAGCAGCGCGCGGTCGGTGTCGTCGACACGCAACGTGACGCGGTAGTCGGTACCGGGCAGACGCAGCACGATGCGCCCGTCCTCGACCGAATCGAGGACGCCGCGGGAGAGGGCCTGATCGTCGACGTTCGTGCTCATGCCGCGATCATACCACTTCCGACCTACCCGCCGGCACCCGCCTCGAGCACCGGCCGAGCGAGACCGAGGAAGTTGGCGAGGAGCCACGGCCCGTGGGTCGTGAGGAAGCTCTCGGGATGGAACTGCACGCCGTCCAGCGACGCGGCGCCGCGCTCGCCGCCGGTCCAGCGCAGGCCCATGATCTCGTCGTCGGCGGTCCAGGCGCTGACCTCGAACGAGCCCGCCAGCGAGGCGCGGTCCACGATGAGCGAGTGGTAACGCGTCGCCGTGAACGGCAGCGGTAGCCCGTCGAACACGCCCCGCCCGTCGTGGAGGATCTCCGACGTCTTGCCGTGCATGAGCCGCGTGTGCCGGACGACGTCCATACCGTGCGCTGCGGCGAGCGTCTGGTGCCCGAGACAGACCCCGAGGATCGGGATCCGTCCACGAAAGCGCATCACGAGCTCCGCGCAGACACCCGCCTCGCGCGGCGTGCACGGACCGGGCGAGAGCAGCAGGTGCGTGGGCTCCAGCGCGTCGGCCTCGTCCCCGTTGATCTTGTCGTTGCGCACGACGCGCACGTCGATCGACGCGTCCAGCTCGCCGATGCGCTGAACGAGGTTGTAGGTGAACGAGTCGTAGTTATCGATCAGGAGCAGCCGCACGGAGGCACGATACTACGCCGCGTCGCTCCGCGTTCCCGCCACGCCGTCGCGCGTCACCACGAAGAAGTGACTCGTGATCGGATACGGCAGACGGCGGAAGTCGTGCTCCACGCGTTTGTGGATGCGGTCCACGAACCCCTCCGGCTCGCAGGAGACGGCCAGGAACATGTCGCGGGCCGGCGCGGCGACGTAGAAGTCGCCCTTCAGCTCCGGAGCCAGACGCTCGTGGAGCGTGCCCAGCAGCAGCCGGGCCGCGTCGTAGCCGTCCTGCCGGGCGACGATCGCCGCGCGGCCACCCTCCTGGGAGTCGACGAACTGGATCTCAAGGTCAGGGGCGTAGCGGGCGAGGTTCTCGCGGGCGATGACGTCGAGGTCCTCGACGTCCAGGCCCCAGCGCAGGAGTTGCTCGGTGGTGATGCTCACCGTCATCTGCGGCATGTCGAGGACGAAGACGATGACCGTCTCGTTCACGTAGGTCACGTGCGCGACCTGCTCGCGGTCGAGGTGGTCGAAGATGCTCATCGGCTGGATCCGCGGCATGATGCGCGGCTTGGCGACCGACAGCGGCAGTGGCAGCGCGGTGAAGGAGTCGCCCTCCAGGAGACGTTCGAGGTAGTTCTCGACGATCTCCAGGCCACGGTTCGGCTCGTACTGGACCATCCGGTACAGGTTTTCGAGCCCGAGGTGCTTACCGTTCAGAACGAGGTCCATGGGCCCGGCCAGCTCGACCTGGCGGTCGGGGAAGTGGCGCAGCAGAATCCGCGCGACCTGCTCGCCGAACGCTTCGGGCTCTCGCGGCATCCTCGCCATCGAACGCTCCGGGGACCAACCACCCAACTCCTTCGGAGACACTTACTTACACCTATGATATTCGGTTCCCACCGTCGGCATGATCGCCGAAACGGTGGCGCGAGGACGAAAGGGCCGGGCTCTGTATCGGTCAAGCGTTATCCGGAAGTCCCCCTTTTTGCCATCCTGCCCCCGTGCCGTACAGTCCCCCCATGCCACATGCGACCTGCACCGTCGGCCCCGTCACGATCGGGCCGGGTCACCCGCTGGCGATCATCGCCGGCCCCTGCGTCCTCGAGGATGACGCCACGAACCGGTTGATCGCGCGCACGATGGCCGAGCTGTGCGGCTCCCTGGGGCTGCCGTACATCTTCAAGGCGAGCTTCGACAAGGCGAACCGTTCGAGCATCCGATCGAATCGCGGCCCGGGTCTCGCCTCCGGGCTCGCCGAACTCGCGGCGATCCGCGACGAGTGCGGCGCCCCGCTGTGCACGGACGTGCACGAGCCGATCCAGGCCACGGAGGCGGCGGGCGTGGTGGACCTGGTGCAGGTGCCCGCATTCCTCTGCCGCCAGACCGACCTGCTGACCGCGTGCGCACGCACGGGAACCGCGGTCAACGTGAAGAAGGGCCAGTTCCTCGCGCCGAGCGAGATGCGCCACGTCGTCACGAAGCTCGCCGAGGCCGGCGCCGCGGAGATCCTGCTCACCGAGCGCGGTACGTTCTTCGGTTACGGTCGGCTCGTCAACGATTTCATCGGCATCGGCGACCTCATGGAGCTGGGCCCACCGGTGTGCTTCGACGTCACCCACTCCACGCAGCTTCCCGGCGCCGGCGGCGACCAGACCGCGGGCCGCCCAGACCGCGCCGCGATGCTCGCTCGGTGCGCGACGGCGGCCGGCGTGCACGCGTTGTTCATCGAGTGTCACCCCGACCCCGCCCGCGCCGCGTCCGACGCGAGCACGCAGCAGCCGTTGGAGGTCATGGAGGCGTTGCTGGGAGAGGTGGTGGCGATTCGGGACGCCCTGGGAGGCGTGGGGGCGAGGTGAGGTTGACTGCTACTATTGGTTCGTGACTTCGGCGGACGTACAAGGCGACCGACTGGCGACCGAGCCGCGACCCACGATCGGAATCACCATCGGTGACCCGGCGGGTATCGGCCCGGAGGTCGTGATCCGCGCGTTGTCGGATCCGGC
>JAAELP010000282.1 GCA_024226535.1 Planctomycetota bacterium
TAAAAGGAGGTATCTTCAAAAAAATAAAAGACAAGAAAGGCGCCAAATGGCGAGGAGTATTCGATGCTAAAAAAGTTGGAGAGGTGGTTTATGTAAGTAAGGATAAGGAGAAGCAAGGCGTAGCAGATAAAGAACAGCTTGAAATACTGAAGCGAGGTGTTGTTGTGTGGAATCAATGGAGAATGGATAATAGTGATAAGAATGCAGATCTTAGTGGTGCCAAGCTCAATGGAGCCAATCTTAGTGATGCTAATCTCAGTGGTGCCCATCTCATTGGTGCTAATCTTAGTGGTGCTTATCTCATTGGTGCTGATCTAATTAATACTTATCTCAATGGTGCCGATCTCAATCATGCTAAGCTAATTGATGCTAAGCTAATTGATGCTAAGCTAATTGATGCTAAGCTCAGTGATGCTGATCTCATTGATGCCAATCTCAGCGATGCTAATCTCAGTGGTGCCAATCTCAGCGGTGCTAATCTCATTATTGCGACTCTCAATGGTGCTAATCTTAGCGGTGCTAATCTCATTATTGCGACTCTCAATGGAGCCAAACTCAGTGATGCTAATCTCAGTGGTGCCTATCTCAGA
>JAAELP010000283.1 GCA_024226535.1 Planctomycetota bacterium
CCTGAACGGCATGATCGACAACGGCTACGACCCGGACTTCGCCGATCGCTGCTTCCGGCAGCTCAAGGGCTTCAGCGAGTACGGCTTCCCGGAATCGCACGCGGCCAGCTTTGCGTTGCTCGTGTACGTCTCCTCGTGGCTCAAGCGACATCATCCCGCGGCCTTCGCGGCGGCGCTCATCAACAGCCAGCCGATGGGGTTCTACGCGCCGGCGCAGATCATCCGTGATGCCCGGGATCACGGCGTGGAGGTACGGCCGGTGGACGTGAACCGCAGCGGGTGGGACTGCACGCTGGAGCGCGGCGCGATGCGTCTGGGCATGCGTCTCGTGAAGGGGCTCAAGCAGGACGACGGCGAGGCGATCCGCGACGCCGTCCTCCTCGCCGGCCCGTTCGACTCGATCACGGCGCTGCGCCGGGCGAGCGGAGCGCGGGTCACCGCGTTGCGGCGTCTGGCCAACGCCGACGCATTCGGCTCGCTCGGACTCGACCGCCAGCACGCGTTGTGGACGTTGCGGGCAATGCGCGACGACGAGCTGCCGATGTTCGAGGAAGTCGCGCCGCCCCCGGACGCCCCGGCGGAAACGACCGACGCGGACCGCCCGCGTCTGCCGGAGATCCCCGCGCCACGCCAGGTCGTGCAGGACTACAGCGCGATGCACCTGTCGCTGAAGGCGCATCCGTTCTCGTTCCTGCGGTCCGAGCTGGATGCGATGAACGTGACGCCGGCGAGAGAGCTCGCCGACGAGCGCCGGTGGACGAACGGTCGCGCGATCACCGTGGCCGGTCTCGTGCTCGTGCGCCAGCGTCCGAGCACCGCCAACGGAATCGTCTTCATGACCCTCGAGGACGAGACGGGAATCTCCAACCTCATCGTGCGGCCCGCGATCTACCGGCGTTTCCGCAAGGTCGCCCGACACGGCGTGGCGATCCTCGCGCGAGGAAGGGTCGAACGGCAGGGGGAGGTCGTCCACGTCATGGTGCACCGCCTGGAGACGCTCGACGATCACATGGAGCGACTCGCCGCGCGTTCGCGGGATTTTCACTAGCGGCGTGCCATTGCCGCATGGCCGGGCAGCACGTCACACTGCACCGCGCACCGCTCCGGCCATGATCGCCATCCCGCGACGCTCACGTCCAGTGCTCACTCGACTCCGACGCGGCCTTCACGAGGGCGGCCCGATACCGGAAGAGAAGGATGACCGCGAGTACCGCGCACACGAGGAGGCCGATCGTTGCGCCGACCTTCACGAGGCCGATGACGACGTCGCCGATGCGCACGACGCGCGGAGGGAGCGTCACGACCAGCGTGAGCAGGGTCCATGGTGCGACCAGGACCGCCATGACTCCGTAGCACTCGGCAATGCCCTTCCGCGTGTTGCGCGTGCTCGTGGCGAGATTGGTGTCGGGTATGCGATCGGCCAGCGCGCGGGCCCAGGTGAGGATGAGGAAGAACCCCAGCAGGGCCGCGGTCACTTCCAACGCATCGAAGATCCACTCGAGCAGACTCGCCGCCCCCGGCGTCAGCGTGAAGATCGAGTCGACGACGATCGTCGGATCGCGCGTCACGAGCCCGATCTCGAGCGCCGCGATGCCAATGAGCAGGATCCGAGCGCCCAGTCGGGCGCGCTCCACGACGGGCGCGGGGCGGTGTCCTGGATCGCGGCGGGTGCACTCCCAGATCGCCACCGCCCACAGCGCCGCCAGCGCGATCGTGATCAGCGTGACGAAGACCTCCGGCTGGACCAGGGTGAGGATGGTGTGCCGGACGGCAATGCGCACGACGACGATGACGGCCAGGAGATGCGCGCCCCGCGCCGTGCGGCGCATCCACTCCACGTCGCTGTAGCGCAGCAGGTCGGGGGTCGCGGACCGCGCCACCTCCGCGCGGCACTCGGGACAGTGGCCGGCGATGCCGAGTCCGCGCAGGTTGTAGCCGCAGCGGCGGCAGGTGAGATCGAAGTCGATCGGTTCCTCAGTGGGTACCGTGCGAGGAAGATCCATGTGCGGCTCGGCGTCCATGATGACGGGTGCCGCCCGCGTTCGTCGCGGCGGCGTCCGCGCGCGTTCATCGAAGCGGATGAAGGGCACCTGGTAGAAGCGATCAGATGATAGGAATCGGCTTCGGGTGACGCGAAGCGGGGAGCACACGTCGATGATCGGCGCACGGGGCGGCTCCGCACGGGCCTACCATCGTTCATGATCGACGAAGGTCCCAGCCCCGAGGACGTCAGGCGGTTCAGCGATGAAACCGGTTACTGCCCGGCGTGCGGGGCGGAGATCTGGGACGCGGCGCCGCGGTGCCCCGAGTGCGGACGGTGGATCGACGGGGCGACCGAGTCGCAGCATCCGGAGCAGGCAGCAGCGCGACGCAAGATGATGGCGCTCATCGCCATCCTCACGCTGCTCGGGTTCACCGGTCTGCTTGCGATCCTGCGGATCTTCTGAACATCGAGTCGAGCGTCGGGCGCCGATTCCAGCGGCCATTCTGGCTATGATTGCGGAATCCCCCCGCGTGCGGCCGGGCCTGCCGCGGAGTCGGTCACGCATCCCTTCACCGAACGCCCCCCCCACGGCCCCCCGCGGGCCCCAGCGACGGACGACCCAGTCATGACGCAGCAAGCCACGATCGCCTCGAATCCGAAGAAGCACGAGATCTTCAAGAGCCTCGGGCTCGATGGCCATCCGTGGGTCAAGCCTGCCGAGCAGGCGGGCGAGGGCTGGACCGTCAGCGTCGATCCCACGACCGGGGAGCCGCTCGCCGCCGTCCGCGAGATGAACCTCGACGAGTACGAGCAGGCCGCCGCTCGCGCCCAGGCGACGTTCGAGCGATGGCGGATGGTGCCCGCGCCGGTCCGCGGCGACATCGTCCGCGAGATCGCCATCGAGTTGCGGAAGCACAAGGAGGCGCTGGGGGAACTGGTCGCGCTCGAGATGGGCAAGATCCGGAGCGAGGGCCTCGGTGAGATCCAGGAGGCGATCGACATCGCCGACTTTGCCGTCGGCCTCTCCCGCCAGCTCTACGGCCTGAGCATGCACTCGGAGCGCCCCGCGCACCGGATGTACGAGCAGTGGCATCCGCTCGGCGTGATCGGCATCATCACCGCGTTCAACTTCCCAGCGGCGGTGTGGGCGTGGAACGCGATGATCGCGGCGGTGTGCGGCGACACGATGCTGTGGAAGCCCTCGCACTCCACCCCGCTCATCTCCGTCGCGATGCACGAGATCGGCAACACCGTCATGAAGAGGCACGGATGGGAGGGCGTGTTCGAGCTGGTGAACGGTCCTGGCCGAGTCATCGGCGGCGCGCTCACCGAGGACAAGCGGGTGCGGATGGTGAGCTTCACCGGCTCCACGAAGATGGGCCGCCACGTCGGCCAGACGGTCGTCAAGCGCTTCGGCAGCACGATCCTCGAACTCGGCGGCAACAACGCGATCATCGCCGACGAGACGTGCGACCAGGACATGCTCCTCCCCGCCGTGGTCTTCGGCGCCGTGGGCACGACCGGCCAGCGCTGCACGAGCACCCGCCGGCTGTTCGTGCACAAGTCGATCGCGCCCGCCGTCAAGAAGCGGCTGATCGCCGCGTACACCGACCTCATGAACCGTATCGGTGATCCGCTCGACGAGAACACGCTGGTGGGGCCGATGGTGCACGGGGACGCGGTCAACGACATGATGAACGCGATGGAGAGCATCAAGAAGGTCGGCGGCACCGTGCTCTTCGGTGGCAACCGCATCGATCGGCCCGGCTTCTTCGTGGAGCCGACGATCGTCGAGGCGAAGAACGAGTGGGAGATCGTCCAGGAGGAGACCTTCGCTCCGATCCTGTACGTGATCGAGTTCGACGATCTGGATGACGCACTCGCCATGCACAACGACGTCCCGCAGGGCCTCTCCAGCTCGATGTTCACGCTGAACATGCGTCACGCCGAGCGCTTCCTCTCCCACGCGGGCAGCGACTGCGGCATCGCGAACATCAACATCGGCACCAGCGGCGCGGAGATCGGCGGCGCGTTCGGCGGCGAGAAGGAGACGGGCGGCGGCCGGGAGTCCGGTTCCGACGCGTGGAAACAGTACATGCGGCGCCAGACGTGCACGCTCAACTGGAGCACCGAGTTGCCGCTGGCGCAGGGAGTCGAGTTCGGGGGCTAGTACCTCCGCATAACTCCCACGACCACGCCCTGCACCTTGCAGTCCTTGACGATCAAGGGCTCGAAGTCGGGGTTGGCCGGCTGAAGGCGAATGCTCCCGTCGGCCTCGCGGAAGAATGTCTTGAGCGTGGTCTCGCCGTCGGGGAGCAGGGCGACGACACGTTCGCCGTTGCGCGCGGTCTCCCGGCGCTCCACGATCACGTAGTCACCGTCGAGGATCCCCTCGTCGCGCATCGAATCGCCGTCCACGCACAGGGCGAAGGTGCCCGCCCGCTGACCGACGCGTGGGCCGAAGAGGCTCTCCAGGTCCAGCCGATCGGACTGCGGGAACTTCTCGATCGGATGCCCGGCCGCGATCCGTCCCACGAGCGGGAAGGTCAGGGGCTGGGCTTCGTCGGGAAGGACGGCGTTCTCACTGATGGACAAAGAGCGAGCCTTGTTCGCCTTTCGCTGCAGCGCGCCCTTCTTGATGAGCGCCTCGACGTGCTCGAACACGGTGACCTTGCTGATGCCGAGCTCGTCGGCGAGTTCCTGCATCGTCGGGGAATAGCCATGGGCAATGCGATAATCGCGCACGAGCTGAAGGATCCGAAGCTGTTTGGGCGTGAGGTTCACGGCGTTCCTCCTGGGATCGGGCCCTGGCGGCCATGCCTGGGCGACCGGCGGAAATGGACGTCGAGATGAACGGTACGGTGCGGCGGGCAGCCTCTCCGGAAGCGGCGCCGATCGGCGTCGCGACACGGAGAAGGGACGCGGCCCTCAGATGAGCGGCGGCCGGCACCAGGGCCGGCTGGGCCGAGAGACGGTTCTCGAACGCGCGAACGACCTCGACCACGCGGGTGAGGGCTTCACGCTGGGCGGCGAACCACGACTGCACCGAGGCGCGTCGGGCCGCGGGACTGATCTCCAGACGATCGCGCACATCGGCGGCGATACGTACGACCGGGGCGAGCGGTGGCGCCGGATCACCGGAGACACGGGGCTCGAGCACGAGCCCCAGCAGGCGGGCGAACAGACCGTGGCGTCGATGTCCCTCGCGCTGGTCGGCATCCTGTTCGGCGGCCGAACGGTCGGTCGCCGGCACGTACCGCCTCGTGTAGCTTCCTCCCGGTCCGGTCTGCACGAGCGGCACGCTCATTCGATCCTCCACATCGCCCACGGGGCGGTCGATTCCGTCGATCGGCGGGGCCTGGTCGCGTCCCCGTTGCCTCCGATCACACCGCTGCTATCGGCTAGTCTGTTCGGATTACGTTACCCAAACACGACCCGCATGGCAAGAAGTTTTCGGATCCGGTTCGGGTTGCGTCCCGCGAGGCCCGTTACCGGGGCGTGACGGGGGACCGTGACGGGGGACACGCGCCTCCGCTAGGCTTGGCGACCATGGCTCCCGACGCCTCCACGAAGCCGTTGGCCCCGCCCGAGGCCCTCCCGGGGCAGCTCCGCGCGCAGTGGATGCTGGACGGCTCGGTCGACTTCCTCAACCACGGGTGTTTCGGGGCCCGGCTGCGTTCGGTCTTCGCGGCCCAGGAGGCGTGGCGGGTCCGCTTCGAGGCCGATCCCGTGCAGGTCCTCGATCGCGAGGGCAGCGCGATGCTCGCGGAGGTGAAGCTGCCGGTGGGGGCGTTCCTCGGCATGCGTCCCGACGATTTCGGCTTCGTGACCAACGCCACCGACGGCGTCAACGCGGTGCTCGGCTCGCTTCGCTACGAGCCGGGCGATGAGCTGCTGACGACCTCGCACGTCTACAACGCGGTGCGGCTGACGATGCAGCACCTTGCTCGGCGCGTGGGGCTCGTCTACCGCGAGGTCGATGTGCCGCTGCCGGTCGCGTCCGACGACGAGATCGTCGCGGCGGTCGCCGGCGCGATCACCGACCGCACGCGCATCCTTCTCCTCGACCACGTGGCGTCCATGACCGCGCTGCGCTTTCCGCTGGAGCGTCTCATCGCGCTCGGCGCCGAGCGCGGTGTCGACGTGCTCGTCGACGGAGCGCACGCACCGGGCATGCTGTCGCTGGACGTCGAGCGTCTCGGGGCACCGTACTACGTCGGCAACCTGCACAAGTGGCTGTGCGCCCCGCCCGGCGCCGCGTTCCTCTGGGTGCGTCCCGACCGGCAGGCCGAGATCCACCCGAACGTGATCAGCCACTACCTCGGCGAGGGATTCGGAGCCGAGTTCTCGTGGCAGGGCACGCGCGACTACTCTTCCTGGATGACCGTGCCCGACGCGATCGCCGCGATGGACGCGCTCGACGGTTCCGGAAGCTGGCCGCGGATCATGCGTCACAACCACGAGATGGCGACGTGGGTGCAGAGCCATCTCGCCGAGGCGTGGGACGTCACGCCCCTGACGCCCCTCGACGGCTCGATGCTCGGGTCGATGGCGATCCTGCCGGTGCCCGCCCCGGTGCGTCGGCTCTTCGACACCGCTGAAGCGCTCCACGATGTTCTGTACGACGAGCACCGGATCGAGGTGCCCGTCTTCGAATGGCAGGATCGCTGGATGATCCGCCCCTCGTGCCAGGTCTACAACGCGCCCGATCAGTACGAGCGCCTCGCTCGCGTCGTCCGCGACCTTTTCTGAACGCCACACCCGGAGAGCCCCGTGAACTCCACGACGATCCTCGAGATGTTCAACGATCCGCAGATGCGACACGCCGCGCTCGTGCACATGCCGATCGCGTTGTCGGCGATCGCGCTGCTCGCCGCCGTCGTCTCGGCGATCTTCTTGAAGAACACCACGTTGCGCTGTGTCACGTTCACCGGCTACGCGCTGCTGCTGCTGACCGCGATCCTCGCCGTTCGCAGCGGCGAGGCGGCGGAGGCGGAGACCGGTCAACTCGTGCCGGACGTCTACCACGTGCTCGAAGAACACGAGGAGATGGCCGAGAAGGTCTGGATGTTCGCGCTGGTGACGGCGTTGCTGGTCGCCGCGAGCAGCATCCCGAAGAAGCGCGTGCGTCTCACGGCGTCGTGGCTCGCGGTGGCGGGGGGGCTGGCGACCGCCGGCTGGCTCGGCGCGACGGCTCACCACGGAGGCGACCTCGTCTACGGGGCGGGGGTCGGCATGCCGTCCGGCGCCGGCGCGGCGAGCACCGGCAGCGCCTCCGACGACGCACGCATCGCGTTCTTCACGACGGAGGTGCGCCCGATCCTCGAGTCCGAGTGCATGGGCTGCCACAACCCCGGCGGCAAGGGCATCCCGGCGGGGCTCGACCTGACGAGCATCGCGACGATCCTGCGTGGCGGCGAGACCGGACCGGCCGTCGTGCCCGGCGATCCCGATGGCAGCCTGCTCCTCCGGGCCGTGCGGTACGAGATCGAGGACCTCGAGATGCCGCCCCCGCCCAAGAACGACCGCCTGGGTCCGGAGGACATCGCCAGGCTGGAGCAGTGGGTGCGGGACGGTGCGGTGTGGGACGGCGTGATGGCCGCTCCGTGATCAGCTTCCCGCGGCCCGCTCGCGCTGCCGGTTCTTGAACGGCACGTACTCGGTGTTGTACCACTCCCACCACGCACGCATGTCGTAGCCCATGTCGTCGGTGGGGTGGCCCCAGTCGCGCGACGTCATCGAGACGAGCACGCGGTGGATCACCGTGCGGTAGACGATGACCACCGCATCGGTCACCCGCAGCACGATGCCTTCGCTGACGGTTCCGACGACCGGCATGAACGCGCCGGAGGAATCGCCGACGACGGGGACGAGATCCTGCACGTACGCGCGTTCCGTCTGGATGGCGATCCAGGCGAGATCGCCCTCGTCCTGCGGCGCCGGGTCGCGTGTCGCCTGGGAGAAGATGAGCAGCGGGATCGTCTCCAGCGCGTTCATCGCCCCCGACAGCCAACCGGCGTTGCTCGCCACGCGGTGCACGTTGCTGCGAAGCGCCTGGTCGAGCACGCGCAGCACGGGAACGGAGACCGGCGTGGCCATTCGGTTCATGGCCTCGTTGCGGATGGCGTCGTTGCGATCGTGGATCGCCACCCAGGCGAGGGCGGCCTGGCCTTCGTCACCCTGGTCGCGCAGGTGGTCGAGGACCGCGAGACGCACGTCGTCGGCCTCGCCGCCGGTGACCTCGATCATCGGGCGGAACGCGGCGGGATCGGTGAACTCGCGCAGTCGCTCGAAGCCTTCGGCGCGGAGACGCTCGGAACGCGAGCGGCCGAAGTGCACGCGGCGAATGCCGCTCAGTTGCTTCTCGTAGTTGCGAGCGCGGGCGCGCCACTCCAGCTCGCGTTCGGATGGAACGCCGAGGAGCGAGCTGATCGGCGGAACGCCTCCGCGATCCGGGATGGGCGTCAGCAGTCCGTAGCGAGGATCGTCGGGAGCCACCGGCTTCGGCGTCTTCTTCGGCGGCGCGGCGGCGACCGCAGCGCTCGACGCGAGCGCGATCCCCAGAACGACCAGTGATGACCAACGACCTCCCATGCCGGCCTCCGCGTGCCCCTCGACACGATTCTAGATCCGCCCGGGACCGGGTTCCGTCCGAAACCGCGGACGGATGATTCCCCTCGGTGAAGAAAAGAAGCCCGCTTCCAGGGCCGGACCCCACACGCCCGTAGCATCCCCGCCGCTCGACGAGCCACGCGCCCGCCCGGCTCACGGACGACACCGGGCGGCGTCTGCAGAACATCGACACGAGAGGTCCATCACAGGTCTCCAAACACAAGGAAGTCATCGGAGATGCACACGCGAAACACGATCCACCCCGCCTTCGGCATCGCGCCGGCGTTCGCCATGGCCATCGGCGCGTCGGCGCTCGCGACGCCGGGGGCGATCACCGCCCTGTTCCTGGAGGACGACCCGGCGCCCGGCACGGGGCAGCTCTTCCAGACGTTCGACCGCCCGAACCGCTCGGCGAGCGGCGCGGTCCTGTTCACCGCGGATACGAATGGGTCTACCGCCGCCGACGACGTCGTGTACGTCGACTCGGCGCTCATCGCCCGAGAAGGCGATCCCGCCCCCGGCGTCGTCGGCGGTCTTCTCGGCCCGTTCGAGTTCCTCGAGACCGCCCACCAGATCAACGCCGGTGGCGAGGTGGTGTTCATCACGACGCTGCGCGATGTCCCGTCGTCATCGGAGCGAGCGCTCTACCGCGACGGTACGCTGCTCGCCCGCGAAGGGGACGGCGCGGCGGGGATCCCGGGCCGCTCGTTCAGCGATTTCGGGTTCGCGGGCATCACCGACGGCGGCGACGTCGGGTTCCTCGCGGATCTCGACGGCTCGACCGGTGACGACTCGGTCATCTACTTCGACGGTGGCCCGCTCTACCGCGAGGGAGCGCCGGTGCCCGGCCTCGGGGACGTCACCTGGGACGGCAACTTCGACGAGATCCAGTGGAACGGGCGTGGCGACGTGCTGTTCGAGGGCAACACGTCGATGCCGAGCGCCGCGGACGTCGTCTTGTTCCGCCGGATGAACGATCCCGAGTTGGGCGTCATGGAGGGGATCGTCGCGCAGGAGGGGCAGGCGATCGCGGCCCGCACCGGCCCCGACGCGCTGGCGGGGATCGCGCAGACGGCGCTGGCGAGCAACGGGGTGTGGGCCCTGCGCGGCTCGCTCGCGTCGGCCCCGATCGGTGCCGACGAGATCATCCTCGATGGTGCGGGCGTCGTCGCGCAGCAGGGCGACGTCGTCGACGAACTGCCCGGCGTCGTGCTCGGGAGCTTCGGCGGTCTTGCGATCGACGCCGGCGGACGCGTGCTCTACCTCGCGGCCCTGGAAGGCGCTACGCCGCCGGACGTGGGCGAAGGGATGTTCCTTGACGGCTCGCTCGTGCTCACCGACGGAACGCAGGTCCCCGGGCTCCCGGAAGGGACGCTCTTCACCGACCTCGGCTTCGAGGATCTCTCGATCAACGACGCCGGCGAGGCGGTGTTCGCCGCGAGCTACTCGGGCACGGAGTCCGGCGACGGGTTGTTCCTGCTCGTGATCGGGGATGCAGGCTGCCCGGCCGACCTCGACGGAAGTGGGGTGGTCGACTTCGGCGACCTGCTCGCGGTCATCGCGGCCTGGGGTCCCTGCAACGGTCCGTGCCCGCAGGACGTGACCGGCGACGGGCAGGTCGGGGCGGGCGATCTTCATGCCGTGGTGGCAGCGTGGGGGATCTGTCCATGATGCCCGCCGCCGGGTGAGACCCGGCCGACACGGAGGGGAGGGAGAGAGGCGGGCGGGCGTCGCGGCATGCGACGCCCGCCGCTTGCCCAGAAATGGGGTCGGGTCTCATTTCGTCGCGGAAATCAGACCCGACCCCAAACCCGGCGGTAGATTCGACGGTACGGCGCATCATCCCGAGCAAGGAGACAAGGGTTGCCGAGTCCGTTCCCGGCATCAACGGCCTCACCTCCGGCTCCGAGCCCGGAGGCCGAGCCGGCAGTGGTCAACGCAGAGGACCCGCTGGCGGTGGCCGTGCTGCGCGGTGATCGCGATGCGATCGAGCGCTTCTGGGAGGACAGTCGGCGGTGGGTCGCCGCGGTCATCCTCACGTACAAGCCCTCCTTCGAGGACCTCGACGACCTGCTCCAGGAGGTGGCGTTGACGTTCGTGAGCAAGGTCAACACGGTGCGCGGCAGCGGAAACGTCCGCGCGTGGCTGCGCACGGTCGCGGTAAACGCGGCCCGCGCCGCCGGTCGCCGCGGCAAGTACCGGCCGCGGCCGCACGCCGAGGACCAGCTCGACGCGTTCGGTGACGGCGCCGGCCCGCAGAGTGTCGCCGAGGCGCTGGGGCGCGACGAGGACACGCGTCTGATGCTGGAACGAGTCGAGCGTCTCCCGGAGGGCTACCGGGAGCCGCTCATGCTGCGCGCGATGCACGGTCTGAGGAGCCGCGAGATCGGCGAGATCCTCGAAATCCCGCCGCAGACGGTGGACACCCGCGTCGCCCGCGCTCGCCGCATGCTCCGCGAGCAGCGCGCCGCCACCGGCAACGACGGCGATCCCCATTCGTTGGACAACGGGACATCCCTGACGTGAAGCGAGACGAGCCATGAACGACGAACACCTGGAGTTGCTGATCTCCCGCATCGTGGACGGTGAGGCGGACGTTCGCACGTGGGAGGCAATCGCCGACGTCGCCGCCGATCGCCCCGCGGTCTGGCGTGAGCTCGCCGAGTCGCAGCGGGATCACGCGGCAATGCAGCGCATGGTCGGCCGCGCCCAGGCCGTCGCGGAGACGGTGCCGACCCCGCGCGCCGGCGCGCACGCGGGGCACGGTCTGGCGATCCACACCGTCCGTCCCCGCTGGTGGAGCTGGGCGGGCTGGGCCGTGGCCGCGCTCGTCGCCCTCGCGTGGGGCGTCGGCTTCTCCGGCCTTCCCAATGGGCCGAACCTCGACACCGGCGCGGGCCAGGAGAACCGGGCGTCGCTCGTGCCGATCTCGTCGGCCCAGGAAGCATTCGAGCAGTACATGGATCGCGGCCGCGCCGAGGGCACGGTCCTCAGCGACGAGCCGCGACGCCTGGTCGTGCGTACGGCGCCCGCTCCGGAGGGTCGCGGGATCGAGGTCATCTTCATTCAGCAGGTCATGGAGCGCACCGTCGTGCCCGATCTCTACCAACTCCAGGGTATGGACGAGCAGGGACGCCCGTCGCTCGTCCGGTACCGGAAGCCGGTCCGCGGGCGCATGTAACGCGTCGCCTGACAGATTCGACGATCCCGAGCATCTCGTCGGTATCGAGAAACTACCGTGTCGCGGGCCGAAGCCCGCTCTGCCGCGAAGGAACACCGTCATGAACATCAGCCTCCCCACCCCGTATCCGGTCGCCGGGTTCGCCGCGCTGACCGCCGCCGTCGTCCTCGCCGCCGCACCGGCGTTCGCCGGCGACGTGGAGGTCGTTCAGACCAGGCCCGGCCTCGAGGTCATCTCGGTCATCGGCGATCCCGATCACAACGAGACGGCGGAGGCCGGCACGTTCGAAGCTCGCCTCTACCGCGCCGACGACGACAACAAGATCGAGGTCATCATCCGCGACGGAGACGTCTCCGCCGTCCTCAACGGCGAAGAGGTTCCCGGTCACCGGATCCGCCACGGCGACGACCGCATCGTGATCCTCGACGGCGCCGGTGACGAGATCGAGACGATCTGGATCGGCAACGACCGCGCGTTTCGCTGGCAGCCGAACGCCCAGGCGCCCGCCGAAGAGCCGAAGGTCATGCTCGGGATCCACCTCGGCACGCCGAGCCCCGCCCTCGAGCATCACCTGAAGCTCGCGCCCGGGACGACGACGATGATCGAGGCGCTCTACGAGGGCCTGCCGGCGCATGCCGCCGGCATCGGCGAGTTCGACATCATCACCGCGATCGACGGCCGCACGCCGGCCGACCCCGGCGCGCTCCGCGAGGTGCTGGCGGGCAAGAATCCCGGCGAGACGATCCGTCTTCGCGTGATCCACGAGGGTGAGCCGCGCACCGTCAACGTGCGTCTGAAGGCGTTCGACCGCGCGGAGATGTCCAACCGGAAGCTCATCGGCAAGGCCCGCCCGCAGGCACGCGAGATGGACTTCCTCTTCGGTCCCGGGCAGGAGGACGCCATGCGGCGCTTCGGCGTGGACATCGAGGAGCTCATGCCGGGCATGATCTTCGACGATCACGAGCGCGTCTTCGAGCTTGCTCCCGGCGACGCCACGCTGCGTGGGTTCATGCGGCAGGTTCCCGACCCGCACGAGCCGGACCCCGCCGACGAAGGTGAAGCGCGGACCGGCGACGATGTCGACATGCGCGAGATCGACGCGCGTCTCGAAGCGCTGGAGCGGATGCTCGAGGAGTTGCTGAAGGACCGCTGAACGCCGGCGGCGCTCAGCGCGGATCGCGGTACAGGTCGATGTAAAACTCGAGCGTCTTGCGCTCGCCGATCTCGCGCGTCCGCCCGTGCTTGAAGCCGAACTTCTCGAACAGCGAGATCGCGGGCCCGCGCTCCACGCGCACGTCGAGCACGACCTTGAGGTAGCCGTGCCGCTGGCAGAAATCGGTGGCCTGCTCCATGAGCCGGGTGCCGATCCCGCATCGCCGGTATCCATCGCGAACCCGGAGGCGACGCACCTCGGCCTCGTTCTCTCGCGTGCACTGCACGCCGATCATCCCCACGAGCTTGTCGTCGTGACAGGCGACCCAGAACGCGCTCGCCCCGTCGTCGGCGAAGTAGCCCTCGCGGAGGTTCTCGATGTCGGCCCCGGTGTCGCCATCCCGGAGTTGCCCCTCGAGGATGCTCTTCTCGAAGAGGAACCGCACCGTGTCGTGATCCCGATCCTCGGCGAGGCGAATCGTCACCTCGTTCAGATCGAACGTTGTTGGCGGCGCGTCTGACATGGTTGGCGTACCGGGCTCACGACTTCCCGACATCGAGGACCTCGAGCCGGTCCTGCGCGGGATCCAGGACCACGGCAGTATAGCGAGCGGCGCGAAACAACGCCCCGGGATTGATCACACGCGTCCCGCCGATCCGTTCATCGCGAAGCTCGTGCGTGTGCCCGTGCAACAGGTAGTGATCGCCCGCCGTGATCGCCGCATCCATCGGTGGTCGCAGGTGTCCGTGCGTGAACGTGATGCGCCGTCCGTCCACTTCGATCTGGCCGACGAGCCCGTCAACCTGGACGCCCACGTGGCCGGCATAGCGCGCCAGCGCGTCGGTATCGAAGTCGCAGTTCCCGAAGACGAGATGCGCGCGCCGGCCGACGAGCTCGTCGATGACCGCTTCCGTCTCGACGTCGCCGAGGTGCACGAGCAACTCCGCGCCGGCGTCCTCCAGCGCCCGTACCGCGCGCGCTGTCGTCTCGGCGTGACCGTGCGAGTCGGCGAGAATGCCGACCGCGCTCATCGCGCGATGCTCCGCGCGTAGGCGAGGTACTGTTGCTCGAACGCAACGAGGTCGCTCGTGAAGTAGCCGAGGATGACCCAGGGGCCGGTCCGGCTGGTCACCCTCGACTTGCCGCCGTACGCGAGCACGGCCGGAGCCCGGGCCAGACGCGGGATCATGCGTCCGGCGGCGGCGTCGCTGAGCACCTCGGCCAGCTCGTCCCGGTAGCGCCCGTCATCCCCGTCGGCGAGGAACCGGGTGAGCGCCCAGGCCTGGGCGTAGTACACGAGGAGGCGTTCCTTGCCCTCGCTGAGGAACTTCTGCGGGGACTCGTCGAGCAGCTCCCGCAGCGGGATCAGGTTCTTGGCGCGGATCGCGTCGCCGAGCGCGCGGCTGCGCTCCCAGTTGTTCCACGGCTGGAAGTCCGGCACGACCATGTCCCGCCGAAAGCGGTACCCCTCCATGTAGGTCGCGATGCCTTCCTCCAGCCAGATCGGCAGGGGATTGCGGAAGCAGGTCTGCGTGTACTGGTGCCAGCCCTCGTGGGCGGTGATGGCGAACGTGTCGCGGTCACGGCCCGACCAGTCGATGTAGTAGAGCACCGAGGTGCCCCGCGTCGTGTAGCCGCCGCGCCCGAGGTTCTCGAACGTACTCGCCTGATCGGGCAGGAGCTGCCGCGTCTTCGCCGACCACTGGCGGCGATCGCGGAAGATGTACGTCTGGAGCCTTCGACGCGGGCGTGGCAGGTCCGCGAGCGCGGTGCGGTAACGGTCGAGGGAGCACTCGACGAACACCGGGAGCCGCGCGAGGAAGCGCTCGTACTTGATGGTCGTGTGGATCGCGTAGTTCGGCGTGGAGAGCCGCGTGCCGGGGTAGCTGCTGAAGTTCCACGACTCCCGCGTGACCGGAACCTCCCCGGTATGAATGTCCATTGCCGGCGGCAGCTCAGCCGGCAGCGCGCCGGCACTCACGGCGTCGGCGTCGGTGCCGGGGGCCGGCTCGATCGTCGCGCATCCCGTGACACCGAGGATCGCGACAAGCGCGGCGGCATAGCCGATCTGGACGAGTCCCGTTCGTCGCATACACGCGTCTCCTTCATCCGCCCCCGAAACGTCATTCCCCAAGGGCCACCAGCGCGTTCTGCGCCGCCGCGAGCTGCGCTTCCGCGTCGGCACACTTGTCGCGCGTCTCCTGCACGAGCG
>JAAELP010000284.1 GCA_024226535.1 Planctomycetota bacterium
CGGACGCGCACACCGTCCTCGATCGCCTCGGCGCCTGGCTCGAAACCGTCGCCCTCGTCAGCGACGCCGACATGGTCGATCCCGCCAACGGCGCCGTCACGCTCATGACGCTGCACGCCGCCAAGGGGCTCGAGTTCGACACCGTCGCCGTCGTCGGCCTCGAGGAGGGGATGCTGCCGCACTACCGGGCCGCCGAGAGCGAAGCGCAGCTCGAAGAGGAGCGGCGCCTCCTCTTCGTCGGCATCACCCGCGCCGAGCGACGGCTCGTCCTCAGCCGGGGGCTGTCACGCACCCACCGCGGGCTTCGCGAGCGGACGATCGAGAGCCGGTTCCTCGGCGAGTTACCGCCGGACGCCACCCGGCGCGAGGAGTCGGCGATCGACGAGTTCCGCGACGAGCCGGCCCGGGGCGGCGGCGAGGATCTGCCCGCCGGCACCCTCGTGCGGCACCCGACGTTCGGGCTCGGCCGGGTCGAGACCGTCACGCCGCGGCCCGCCGGGGCCAGCGCCCGCATCACCTTCGAATCGGTGGGCCCGAAGACCCTGATCCTCGAGTACGCGAGGCTGGAGCGGGTCGATTTCTGACCCGCCGGGCCCGAATCGTCCGATCCTGAAACGAACCGAACAGCGGAGGTGCGCCATGCACTTGGACACGATTGGTCCGTCGGCGCTCATCGTGGGGGTCCTCTACCTCCTCGCTCGATGGGCCCTGATCACCCTTGACTACGCGGCGGCACATCCCGGCCGGGGACGGCCGGAGGTGACGTGGACCGTCACCTGGATCATCGCCCTGATCGTCAGCGCGATGGGAACCGCGAGCCTGCACGTGTGGATCCTGTCGGGCAAGCCGAGCGGCGAGGTGTTCCTGTTCAACGGGATCATCTTCGGTGGCTTCCTCATCGGTTTCGCCATCACCGGGCTCATGGATCATCGGAACCGATTCTCGGACGGATGATTCTCGACCGTTGGCGCTGATCCGGTCGCCCAGTCCGGCGAAGCGGAACGTGGCGGTCCGCACGAGGCGCCGCGGTTCATCCGCGCCTCGAGACGGGTCGATACTCGGGGGTCGCTGCCCTGAAGGAGCGCCCACGAATGATCGAGCCGCCTCTCGCACCCGATGAAATGTTCCGCCTGAACTCGCTCCGGGCGCTCCATGCGCTCGACACGCCGCTCGAGGAGCGCTTCGAGCGCATCACGCGTCTGGCCACCCGCCTGCTCGACGTGCCGATCGTCGCCGTGTCGCTGATCGACGCCGACCGCCAGTGGTTCAAGTCCGTCCAGGGTGTCGACGTGGACGGGACCTCGCGCGACATCTCCTTCTGCGGCCACACGATCCTGAAGGACCAGGTCATGGTCGTACCGGACGCGCGGAGCGATCCGCGGTTCGCGAGCAACCCGCTCGTGACCGGTGATCCCGGGATCGTCTTCTACGCCGGCCACCCGCTCCGCGCCCCCGACGGCGCGCGCGTCGCGACGCTCTGCGTGATCGACACCCGTCCGCGCACGCTCAGCGAGGACGAGGTCGCGCTGCTCCGCGATCTCGCCGCCGTCGCCGAGACGGAGCTGACCTCGGTCGTCCTGAACTCGGTGCAGGCGGACCTCGTCTCGCAACTCGAATCCGAGCAGCGGCAGGCGCTCCTGGATCCGCTGACGCGGGTCTGGAACCGCGCCGGCATCTTCTCCATCCTCGACGGGCAGATCGACCGCTGCCGCGCCGGGGAGGCGGGCTTCGCGGTGATCATGGCGGATCTCGATCATTTCAAGCGCGTCAACGATGCCCACGGGCACCTCACCGGTGACGAGGTGCTGCGGGCCGCGGCCAAGCGCATGCTCGCCGGGATCCGCGGGCGGGACGCGATCGGCCGATTCGGGGGAGAGGAGTTCCTCGTCGTCCTCGGCGACTGCGCGCACCCCGACGAGGTTTGGGCGGTCGCCGACCGCCTGCGCCGACGGGTGGCCGAGAGCCCGGTGGTGCACGACGGTGCCGCGATCGACGTCACCACGAGCGTCGGCGCGTGCTTCGTTCCGTCGGGCGCGGTCCCGAGCCCCGAAGCGCTGGTTCGCGTCGCCGACGACGCGCTGTACAGTGCCAAGCGTCATGGGCGCGACCGCGTGGAGCTTGGGGACGTGGACGACTGCGGCGTGGAGAACGCGGCGGCGTAGGACGTCGGAAGCGGCGCCGACCCCCGCTCAGGGCATCCCCATCACGGAACCGCGTCATGGCTGACGCGACGGTGACCGCCGACGTTCTCCGGCGCTGCGGCGAGCTTGGCTTCGCGCGTGCGGGCATCGCGTCCGCCCGGCCGACGGAGTGGGGCGACGAGCTGCGGGCCTGGATCGGCGCGGACCGGCACGGCGAGATGGCGTATCTGCGCCGCCACCTGGACCTGATGCTCGACCCGGAGCGGCTGCTGCCCGGGGCGCGGTGCGTGATCTGCGTGGCGGATCGGTATCACGACGGGGGAGCGGACGCGGTCGCGGACACGGAGGGCGCTGGACCGCGGGGGCGGATTGCGCGGTATGCGCGAGGGCGCGACTATCACGACGTCATCCGGCGGCGGCTGCACGCGTTGTGCGACGAGCTGCGGGCCGAGCATCCCGATGCCGGGTTCCGGGTGTGTGTGGACACGGCGCCGCTGCTGGAGCGCGAGTACGCGCAGCGGGCCGGGCTCGGGGCGGTCGGCAAGAACACGCTGGTCATCGAGCGCGGCCTCGGCAGCTACATACTGCTCGGCGAGGTGCTGACGACGCTCGACCTCGCGCACTCGGAGCCCGCCGAACCAGATCCGTGCGGGTCGTGCACACGCTGCATCGAGGCGTGCCCCACCGACGCGATCACGCCGTGGTCGGTGGACGCGACGAAGTGCATCAGCTACCTGACCATCGAGCACCGCACGGCCATCGACGACGAGCTTGCCCGGCGCGTCGACGACTGGATCTTCGGCTGCGACGTCTGCCAGGAGGTCTGTCCGCACAACCATCCGACGGAGCTTTCGCGCGACGCGAGCGACGAGATCCGCCCGGAGTACGCGCCGCGGCGCACGGGGTTCGACATCCGCGAGGTGCTCGGCTGGTCGGAAGCCGACCGGCGGGAGGCGTTCACGACGTCGGCGATGAAGCGCGCGAGGCTGGCGATGATGAAGCGGAATGCGCTCGTCGTCGCGGGCAACGCGTTGGCACAGAACGACGATCCGAGCCTCCGGGCGCGCGTCGAGACGATCGCGAACGACGACACGGAGGACGAGGTCGTACGCGCGACGGCGACGGCCGTTCTCGAGCGCTGACAAACGGATGCGTGGCACCAACGTCTCCGTGGCATCAGTGATCCGCGTTCAGATCTCGTGCATCTGGTACAGCGGCGCCACCAGGCTCACGAAGCAGTACAGCGTGACCGCCAGGGGCAGGAGCAAGGCGATCGTGCCGACGGTGAGGATCGAGCGGGGGGACCACGACGTGCGGAGCAGCGCGATGCCGCACAGCAGGGCGGGCAGCGCGAGCAGCGGCACGATCGCGCGGTGCTCGACCGCCGCGGCGGCGAGGCCGGGGATCTCGGACTTCGGGTAGGGGGGATCGACGGCCAGCTCGCGCAGCAGGTGCAGGGGCAGCCAGCCGAGCGCGCCGCAGGCGACGGCGCCGACGACGAGGTAGATCGCGGCCGCGGTGGACCA
>JAAELP010000285.1 GCA_024226535.1 Planctomycetota bacterium
AATTGACGGTGGCCCGCACAAGCGGTGGATGATGTGGATTAATTCGATGCAACGCGAAAAACCTTACCTACCCTTGACATGGATGGAATCCCGAAGAGATTTGGGAGTGCTCGAAAGAGAACCATCACACAGGTGCTGCATGGCTGTCGTCAGCTCGTGTCGTGAGATGTTGGGTTAAGTCCCGCAACGAGCGCAACCATTGCCCCATGTTGCTACCATACTTTAAATCTTCGGATTTGGGTGTGCGCACTCTTGGGGGACTGCCCGGGATAACCGGGAGGAAGGTGGGGATGACGTCAAGTCCTCATGGCCCTTATGGGTAGGGCTTCACACGTCATACAATGGTACATACAGAGGGCCGCCAACCCGCGAGGGGGAGCTAATCCCAGAAAGTGTATCGTAGTCCGGATTGGAGTCTGCAACTCGACTCCATGAAGTTGGAATCGCTAGTAATGGGAGATCAGCTCGCTCCCGTGAATACGTTCCCGGGTCTTGTACACACCGCCCGTCAAGCGATGAAAGCTGGGGGTACCCGAAGTCCTATGTAGATAGGCCGAAGGTAAAACTGGTGATTGGCGCTAAGTC
>JAAELP010000286.1 GCA_024226535.1 Planctomycetota bacterium
GTCGCCCGCGGCAAGACGATGACCGCGATCGCGGCCCGATGGGGCTTCGTGACCATCGGCGTCGCGATCGGGGTCACGATCATCGGGCTCTACCACATCGGGTCGCTGGACGCCACCACCGTGCGCCTGGCGATCATGGCCCTGGTCACGGCGGAGGTCATCATCATCTCGCTGGCGGCCCTGAACATGAGCGCGACGGCGGTGAGCCGGGAGCGCGAGGACGGCACGCTCGACCTGATCCTCACCACGCCGATCCAACCGGGACCGTACATCCGCGGCAAACACCGCGGGCTCTTCCAGTACCTCATCCCGATGATGCTCGTGCCCGTGATCACGATGGGCATCCTCGCGATCTACGTGGCCTTCGACGGTTTCGGGCGCGGCACGATGATGACCAACGTGCCGCTGAAGGGCACGGCCACGACGCTCCCTGAGCTGAAGCTCATCCTGCCGGAGGGCGCGATCGCCCTGCCGCTGATGCTCGCCCCGTTCATCGCGTTCTGCGTGATGGTCGGGCTCCAGTGGTCGATCAAGAGCAAGGGCACGATCGGCTCGGTCATCGCGGCCGTCGGCGTGGTGGTGCTGATCGTCGGCGTCATCAGCCTCTGCGGCGTGCCGGCGGGGCAGAACCTCTCGTTCCTCGGCGCGCTCATGGCGGCGATGAGCCCGATCAACCTGCTGTTCGCGATCGTCTACCCGGCGAGCGCCATCCCCAGCGCGCTCGCCGACGGTGTTCCCGCCGCCCGCATGAGCCTGGTGATCGGCGCGGCGGTCACCGCGGTGATCTACGCAGCGATCTCCTACGGCATGCACACGAACATGAAGCGCACGTTCATGATGACGGTGCGGCGCCTTGCGGGGACGAGTTGAGGGGCGCGTGCCCTCCGTGGTTCTCCGTGCCCTCCGTGTCTCCCCAGCGTCGATATACTCCCGCAGTGGAAGGAGCCACGCAGTGACCACGCAAAGAGCACCGGGGTCGAAGATCTACGACGACGAGGGCGATCTGCTCGTCGAGGCGGATCGGCGCTCGGACCGGGTGATCCTGCTGCCGTCGGGAGACCCGAAGCAGGCGACGGCCGAGAGCGATCGCATCCGCATTCCGTGGGGGCAGCACCTGCTCGCCGATTTGCTCGCCGGGCGCTATCGCACCGTGGTGTGCGGCGTGAACGACGTGGACAACACGCACGGGATCCTCGGCGAGTTGCTGGAGCTCGTCATCACGAGCCAGTGGACGGTGAAGACCGCGACGTCCTACGCGAAGGTGTTCCACGAGTCGGTCGCGCTGCACGCCGCCGACGACCACGAGCCGTTCGTGCTCAAGTACGACCTCGACCAGCTCCTGATCTTCGGCATCCTCCGCCCGCGCGGGCGCGAGCACTTCACGCTCGAGGACATGACACGCGGGTTCACCACCGTGACGAAGATGCTCGCCGGCCGGCGCGAGCGTCTGCCGGTGGCAAGCGTGTCGTTCCTCGGCGCCAAGTCCAACCGCCTCATCGGTCCCGACCGGCAGGAGCCGAGCTTCGAGACCGTCCTTCGCACGATGTACGACGCGGGTTTCCGCGGCGACGTCTACCCGACGATGGCGATGTGGCAGTCGGCGCCGACCGGCGTGTTCGCGACGTACCCGTTCCCCGAGAGCCTGGACGTGATGCGGACGGGCGGATCGTGAGGAATCCGCTGAACGATCGGGCGTCGGGCGCCCTTGCACTGGTATGAGCGAGCGCCTCAAGAAACTCGTGATCGTGGCCGTGGTCGTCCTGATCGTCGCCGGCATGGTGATCATCGGCACCTCGGCCATGCGAGGCGGCGGCCTGGATCCCGAACGCGCCAAGATGATCGAGCGCCGCGCCGAGCCCGCCGAAACGCGCACCCCGCCCGGCCGCGACATCGGCATGACGGAAACGCCCGCCGACGAGTAGCCCCCGCAAAAAAATGGTGACAGTCACCATTTAGACGAGGACGGTCGCGGGGTTTTCCATCATGGCCTTGACGGTGTTGAGGTACTGCGCGGCCATCGCGCCGTCGATGACGCGGTGGTCGTTGCTGAGCGTCGCGCTCATCTCGCGGCCGATGGTGAGTTCGCCGTTGCGGACGACGGGTTTCTGGATGGCGGCGCCGACGGCGAGGATCGCGCTGTTGGGCGGGTTGATGATCGCGGTGAAGTTGTCCACGCCGAACATGCCGAGGTTCGAGAGCGTGAACGTGGCGCCGGTCATCTCCTCGACGGTCAGCCCTCGTTCGCGGGCCTTGGTCGCGAGCGCCTTGGTTTCCAGCGAGATCGAGCGCAGGCTCTTGCGGTCGGCGTCGCGGATCACGCCGACGACGAGCCCGCCGCCGCGCTCCGGTCCGACGGAGATGGCGATGCCGATGTTCACCTGGCCGTGGATCACGATGCCGTCGCCGTCCCAGGACGCGTTGAAGTCCGGGTGCTGGTACATCGCCAGCGCACAGCTTCGAACGAGGAAGTCGTTCACCGACAGCTTCACGCCCGCGACGGCGAGTTGCTCGTTGAGCGTCGCCCGCAGCTCCATCACCGCGTCCATGTCGAAGGTCATCGACACCTGGTAGTGCGGGATCGTGCTCGCCGACTCCACGAGCCGACGCGCGATGATCTGCCTCATATTCGACAGGGGCACGCGCCCGGCCGCGAGCGCCGTCGACGCCCCGGAGTCGATCGGCGCGGTGACGGCGGGCACGTTGGTGACGGGCGCCCGCTGCAATGGTGGCGGTGGTGGCGGTGATGACGGCGCCGCCGCCGACGGGGCGATCGCCGCCCGCGTCTCCTGCCCGGTCTCCACCGCCTGGAGCACGTCGCGCTTGATGATGCGGCCGCTGGGACCGGAGCCGGTGAGCTGATCGAGATCGATACCGTGCTCGTCGGCGAGGTGCCGCGCAACGGGTGAGACACGGCGGCGGCCTTCGGCCGGAGCGGCGGGCGGCGCGGCGTCGATGACCGCGGTCGCGGACGCGGGCGCGGGCACGGACGCGGACTCGGTCTCGGACGCGGGCGCGGACACGGACGCGGTCTCGGACCCGGACCCCGCCTCCACGTCCTCCCCGTCCTCCGCCATCACCGCGATCGTCGTGCCGACGTCCACCGTTTCGCCTTCGCCCACGAGCAGGCTCGCGATCGTGCCGTCGTCGAAGACGGTCAGCTCCATCGTCGCCTTGTCGGTCTCGACATCGGCGACGACGTCGCCGGACGACACCGCGTCACCCTCGGCGACGTTCCACTTGAGGAGCGTCCCGCTCTCCATCGTGTCCGAGAGCCGCGGCATGGTGATTTCGATGGGCATGAACCAAACACACTCCGTGCCTTCGTGCCTCCGTGCCTCGGTGGCCTCAGGCGTTATACGTGATCGCCCGCACGCACTCGGCGATCCGTCGCGCGTTCGGCAGCATCGCCTGCTCGAGGTCCTGGGCGTACGGCGCGGGGACGTCCTCACTGTGCACCCGGCCGACGTGGTTGTCGAGATCGTCGAAGCAGTGCTTGTGCACCTGGGCGGCGATCTCGGACCCCGGCGAGGCGAACGACCACGACTGGTCGACCACCACGCAGTAGTTCGTGCGGCGCACCGACGCGACGATCGTCTCGATGTCCAGCGGCCGGATCGTGCGGCCGTCGATGACCTCGCAGTCGATGCCCTCCTTCGCCAGCTCGTCCGCCGCTTCGAGGCAGAAGTACAGCGGCCGGCCGAAGCTCACGATGGTGCAATCCGATCCCGGGCGCCGGACGATCGCCTGACCGAAGGGAATCGTGTACTCGGTCTCGGGTACCTCGCCCTTGAGCGAGAGCATGCGCTCCGACTCGAGGAAGAACACCGGGTCGTCGTCGCGGATCGCCGTCTTGAGCAGGCCCTTCGCCTCGTATGCGTCGTACGGGATCGCGATCTTGATGCCCGGCACGTTCGAGTAGAGCCCCTCGACGCACCAGGAGTGCGTCGAGCCGAGCTGCCCGCCCGCCCCGTCGTTGCCGCGGAAGACGATCGGGCAGCCGACCTGGCCACCGGACATGTAGAGCATCTTCGGGGCGTTGTTCAGGATGGGATCGGCGGCGACGAGGCTGAACGACCAGCTCATGAACTCCACGATCGGGCGCAGACCCATCATCGCCGCCCCGATGCCCATGCCGGCGAAGCCGGACTCGGAAATCGGCGTGTCGATGATGCGCTTCGGCCCGAACTCGTCGAGCATACCGCGGCTCACCTTGTAGGCGCCGTTGTACTGGGCGACTTCCTCGCCCATGAGGAACACGCGCGGATCGCGACGCATCTCCTCGCTCATCGCCTCTTTCAGGGCGTCTCGATATTCGATCTCGCGGGCCATCGTGTCAGTCGCCGTCCGTCAGAATCTGGGGGGGAGAGGTGCCGCGATAGGGGCCGAACTCCTCGACGTAGACGTCGGTGTACAGCTCGGACTCGGGCGTCGGCGGCGAGGCCTCCGCCCACTTCACGGCGTCACGGATCTCGGCCTTCACCTCGCGACCGACCGCCTTGTACTCGTCGTCCGTCATGTCGTGCTCGCGCATGAGGAACTCCGCCAGCTTCTCGATCGGATCCTCCGCTTCGTACTCCCGCTCCTCGTCGCGCGTCCGGTACTTCCTCGGGTCGGACATCGAGTGACCCTTGAAGCGGTACGTGCGGATCTCGACGAACGCGGGTCGTGATCCGGTGCGGCAGCGCTCGACGACTGGCTTCATGCCGTTGTAGACGTTCATCACGTCCATGCCGTCGATGACGACGCCCTCCATGCCGTACCCGAGCGCCTTGGTCGTGATGTCCTCGCCCATCGTGGTTCCGCGGTTGATCGCGGTGCCCATCGAGTAGCCGTTGTTCTCCACGATGAAGATCACCGGGAGGTCGAGGATGCCGGCGAGGTTGAGCGCCTCGTGGAACGCCCCCTGGTTCAGGGCGCCGTCGCCGAGGAAGCAGAGCGTCACGCGTCGCGACCGCCCGTTCTCGATGACCTCGTCGAGGTACTTGGTCGCGAAGGCCAGCCCGGCGCCGAGCGGCGTCTGCGCGCCGACGATGCCGTGGCCGCCGTACATGTGGCGGGAGACGTCGAAGAAGTGCATCGACCCGCCCTTGCCCTTCGCGCAGCCGCCGATCTTGCCGAACATCTCGGCCATGCCGTACTTCGCCGGCATCCCGCGGGCGAGGGCGTGACCGTGATCGCGATACGCGGTGACGACCGGGTCGTCGTCTTCAGCGGCCGCGATGCAGCCCACCGCCACCGCCTCCTGGCCGATGTAGACGTGGCAGAAGCCGCCGATGAGGCGATTCTGGTACGCCTGCATCGTGCGTACCTCGAACTCCCGGATCAGGAGCATGTCGCGCAGCCAGCCACGCAGCGTCTCGACGCCGAGGCTGGCGGCGAGGTTCTCATCGGGGGGGCGGGACGTGGTGACCGTGGACATGACTTCCGTTCCGGGGCATTTCCGGGGGCATTCGGGGGCGCCGCCGGGGCTCATCGGCCCTTTTTCGGCATAGCGGACGATCTTAGGCTCTGTTCGACGGATCAGGAACCCGCCTGAGCACGGTCATTCCCGCCGTGGCTGCGTCGCCGAATCTCGGCGTATCTCCCAGATATGCCGTCGATCCGGCTCCTTGCCACGACGAGAAGCACCGCACTCAGACGAGTCCCTGATCCATCGAACAGAGCCTAAGCCAATGTCGGTTCGGTCGCCATGAACCCAAACAAAGAGACCCGGCGCACCCGCCGGGTCTCGTTGAAGTCAGTATGAAGACGACGATCAGCCGCCCGTGCGGGGGTCGATCGCGTCGAAGAACTCACCCTCGGTCATCCCGGCCGGGATGATCTCCTCGCAGACACCACGCATGCACACGAGCTGCTCGCGCGGCGTCGTGCCCATGACCTCGACGTCCCGGAAGAGAAGACGCAGGTCGTTGAGATTCGTGAGCGCGTCCGCGTGCGCCTCCGAGCTTTCCAGC
Organism: Planctomycetota bacterium; assembly: GCA_024226535.1. Lineage (GTDB taxonomy): Bacteria > Planctomycetota > Phycisphaerae > Phycisphaerales > SM1A02 > JAAELP01. Next base: position 5,955 of record JAAELP010000286.1, read on the forward strand.
CAGTCGCGGAAGCTCGCCGGGTCGTTGGCCGCCCGGTACTCCACCCACGCCGAAGCGAGGCTCTCGGCGATCGGCGTCGCGTGCTTCACGGCCACGACCTCGCCCGTCTCCGGATCGACGGTCTCGCGCAGGAAGATCGCCGCGTACTGCTCGAGCACGCCGAGCATGGTCGAGCGGTTCAGGCGGTGCGACACGATCTGAAGCTGCTGCTGCGAGAGCCCGGTCTGGCGGTGATCGGTGTAGATCGCCGCACCGTTGGCACCGGAGAGCAGCTCGTGGTCCTTGATGTCGCGGACGAAGATCGACAGCTCCTCCATCGCCTTGTCCAGGAACGGGTCCTTCGGCGTGCGGTCGCTGACCATGCCCGGCGTGTCCTCGTCGAGCACGGTGGCGAGATCGTCGGACGCCCCGGTCGCGATCGCGAGGTCGAGGATGCGCCCCGAGGGATCGACGAGCGTCGTGCTCAGCACCGCCGAGAGCGGCCGGATGATGAGCCCGCCGGGGTTGATGATGCCGCCGCCTGCCGCGGCCATCGGCGTGGCGCCGGCCCCGATGAAGGACGGCGCCGTGGAGAAGCTCATCGAGCCGAGGGCGACGAGGTCCGCCCCGAGGTCGCCGACCGCGGTCCCGGCCGCCGTGAGCACGCCACCGGGCTGCCGGCGCCAGATGTTGATGGCCCCGGCGTTCACGGCGATGTTCCCGCCGCTGTTCAGGTCGCCGAAGGTGGCGGTCGTTCCGTTGATCGAAAGGTTGCCGATCGCGGTGACCTTCTCGTTCTGGCCGACGAGCACGCTGCCGCCGCCCGTCGCGTTGAGCGTGAGGCTACCGGTGCTGGCGATCGACGCCACCGATCCCGGCGCGGCGCGGCCGGCGCCGTTGAGGATGATGTTGCCGCCGACCGTCGTGACCATGCGGTCACCGAAGAAGACGATCTCATTTCGCGTGCCGTCGCGGCACGCCTCGGCGTCGAGCATCGTCAGCGCCGCGAGCGACCCGACGTCGCCGCGGAAGTTGATGCGCTCGTTGCTGCGAACCGTCAGCGACGCCCCCGCCCCGTCGACGGACGAGCCGAAGTCGACGAGCTTGAACCCGCGGACGAGCCCGGCCCCGGTCACGAGGACGGCGTCGCCGAACAGCACCTGCTGGGCCTCGACGCTCGTGTTGTTGATCCTCGTGAAGCCGGGCGCGTCGGTCGTGAGCACGTCGATGCCGCTGACGGCGCCGTTGATATTCGTCACCGGGCCGAGCAGCGTGAGGCTGTTGCCGTTGCCCTGCACGGTGGACGCGAAGTCCAGTGTCGCGATGCCGTCGAGCACGGCGTTGGAGCCGAGGGAGACGGCGTCGTCGAAGTCGAGGTTCGTCGCCCTCATCGAGCCGCTGTTGATGAACGTGGTGCCGCCGCCGGTGGTGTTGAGGGTCCCGAGTGCGCGCGTCCCGCCGACGATGCCGTTGAAGATCGTGTCGCCGGCGGTGTCAATCGTGAGCATGGGCAGGCCGATGGCGCCGGCGTCGCGATCGAGCGTGCCGTCGAACCGGATTTGCCGGTCGTTGACGCTTCTCATGAGCAGGTTGTTGGCGACCGTCACCGGCCCACCGTAGATCTGCGAGTTCACGGTGATGGCCTGAGCCGCTCCGAGGTCGTACACGGTGCTCCCCGTGACCTCCAGCGAGAGCAGGCCGCCGAAAGCCGAGCCGACGTCGCCGTTGAACCGCGCGTCGCCGACGACGCGCAGACCCGACGGCGCCGCGCCGACACCCTGCGAGTCCACCATGCCGTTGAAGAACACGTTCGGTCCGGTCAGCGTGGTGACGAAGTTGCCGGCAAGCGTGCCGAAGAACAGGCCGCCGGTGTACGTCTGGTTGCCGGTCGTCGTCACCGCCGCGTCGCGAAGGAAGATGATCGGCGCGGTGAAGCCCGCGGTGTTCGCCGTGAGCTGACCCTCGAGCCGGACGAAGAGACCGGCATTGGCCTGGAACGTGTTCACGTTCGACGCGCCGTCGTTGAAACGGATCTGGTTGCCGTTGACGGTGAGATCGTTGCCGTTGGCCGCGATCGTCTGGGCGAAGTCCACCGACGTCGTGCCGGTGAACGTGGTGTTGCCAGTGAGCGTCAGGGCATCGTTGAACGCGAGCACGGTGCCGCTGATGTCCGCCCCGACCGTAGTCGTGCCTGCCGCGTCGGTGGTGAGCGTGCCCACGTTCGTCACCGCGCCGTTGAACGCCGTCAGCGGCGAGTTCACGGTCAGATCGAAACCGCCGCCGCCGATCGTGGACCCGAAGTTCACCGCCGTCGTGCCCGTCATGATCGCGTTCATGACCAGGGTCATGGCGTCGTTGAAGTTGAGCGTCGTCCCGGAGATGTCGGCGCCGACCGTGGTCGTGCCCGCCGCGTCGGTGGTCAGCGTGCCGACGTCCGTCACCGCACCGTTGAAGGCGGTCAGCGGCGAGTTCACCGTCAGGTCGTTGCCACCACCGGCGATCGTGGAGCCGAAGTCCACCATCGTCGTGCCCGTCAGGGCCGCGTTCACGACCAGGGTCAGGGAGTCGTTGAAGTCGAGCGTCGCGCCGCTGATGTCGGCGCCGATCGTGGTCGTGCCCGCCGCGTCAGTGGTCAGCGTGCCGACGTTCGTCACCGCGTCGTTGAACGCGGTCAGCGGCGAGTTCACCGTCAGGTCATTGCCACCACCGGCGATCGTGGAGCTCGGAAGCGCGACGTGCAGGGCCAGAGGGTCGACCTCGGCGGTCGCCGTCACGTCGAA
>JAAELP010000287.1 GCA_024226535.1 Planctomycetota bacterium
CCGCCGGAGCTCTGGCTGATCTTGCCCTCGGCGAGCACGCCACCCGGTTCCGGACATGCGCCCGCGTCGCAGACGGTGCCCGCGCCCTGGAAGACGCCGGCCTGCTGCGCGCAATCCTCCGCCAGCGTGAAGATGCACGTGAGATCGAGCAGGCAGCAGGCGCCGTTCGGCGGACATGGATCATCGATGCAGAACGTGTCCGCACCCTGGAAGAAGCCCTCGGCGGCCGCGCACGCGTCCTCGAAGAGATCCTGGCAGGTGGCGGTCTGGAAGCAGCACGCGCCGAAGACCGGGCACGGCTCGGTGGCGCACGTCACGCCGAGACCCTGCGGCGTTCCGCTCATGGCCATGCAGTCGGCCGGCAGCAGGTCCTGGCACTCGCCGCCTTCCAGGCAGCACGCCTCGAAGCACGGATCGCTGACGCAGGTCGTGTTGTTGCCCTGGTAGAGGCCGGCGACGTACTCCGTGCACTCGAAGAACGTGAGCACCTCGCAGAAGCCGCCGTTCGTGCAGCACGCACCACTACAGGTGAAGCTGCCGCACCCCTCGCCACCTTCGAAGACGCCGCCCATCGCATCGCACGCGAACTCCGCGATCACCTGGCAGTCGGTGCCGGCGAGGCAGCAGGCGCCGGGGCTCCCGCAGCTCTCGCCGTCGCAGACCGAGCCGAGCGGACCGGGCTCGCCGCCCTGGGCGAGGCAGTCCGACGAGTCGGTGTCGAGGCAGGATCCGTCGGAAAGGCAGCACCGTCGCGGGCACGGGTCGCTCGCGCAGTTCGTGCCGAAGCCGGCGAAGAAGCCGCCCTGGAGCTCGCAGTCGAACTGCGTCGTGCCGGTGCAGAAGTCGCCGATGCAGCAGGCGCCGAACTCGCCGGGACAGACGATTTCGCTGCAGTTGATGTCGAAGCCCTGGAAGGTGCCACCCGCATACGCGCAGTTGACGGGCGTGTCGTTCTGGCAGCCACCGCTGGGCTCCAGACAGCATGCGCCGACGCACGGCTCGTAGCCGCAGAAGAGATCGTCGCCCTGGTAGTAGCCATCGACCGCATCGCAGCCGAACTGGGTGAGGTTCTCACAGGTGTCGTTGTCCAGGCAGCAGCCGCCGACGGGCGGGCATGGCCCACCGTCGCTGAAGCACGAACTGCCCGGCGGTTCGGACTGGCCGCCCGCGAGGAAGCAGTCGCTGCTGTGGATGTCGATGCAACTGCCGTCCGGCAGACAGCACTTCACCGGGCACGGGAACGGTTCGCAGGTCGTCCCGTCGCCCTGGTAGACGCCCTCGAGGTTGCTGCAGGTGTTCTCCGAGACGACCTGGCACACGCCGCCGGAGGTGCAGCACGCGCCGCTGGCCCGCACGGTGATGCCGACCGACGCCTGGTTGTCGAGGAGGTCCGGATCGGTCTCGTTGAAGGCCGAGATCGTCGCCACGTTGGTGATGAAGCCCTGGTAGCGATGCACCTGACTATTCAAGCCGGGCACGTACAGGTTGCCGTCCGGGCCGAAGGCGACGTCCGTCGGGCTGTTGAGGCCGCCGCTGAGGCTGGGCACGAACGTGTCGATGAGCGCGCCGGTTAGGCCGTCGTAGCGATTGACGCCGTTCGTGGTGAGATCGGCCACGTAGAGGTTGCCGTCCGGGCCGAATTGAAGGTCGGTCGGCAAGTCGAGACCGTCCGTCGAGAACACGTCGATGAACGCGCCGGTCGTGCCGTCGTAACGCACGATCTCGCCGGGGGACCACTTCGCGACGTACAGATTCCCATCAGGACCGAACTTGAGCCCGTGCGGAATGCTGACCGACGGCACGAACTGATCGATGAACACACCCGTCGCGCCGTCGTACCTGGCAATGTAGCCGAGGGCTGCGACGTAGACGTTGCCGTCAGGGCCGAACACAACGTCCAACGGGTTGGCCAAGGCGAAGCCGCTGGTGAAGACATCGATGAAGGCACCGGCATCCACGTCGTAGCGGACCACCTGTCCGTTATCGTAGCTGCACGCGTACAAGTGGCCGTCGGGACCGATGGTGAGGCCCGCTCCGCCGTCGAGTTCGAGGCCGGTCACCAGCGGCAGGGGAGTGCCCGTGGAATCGAATGCGTAGATCGTGTCGCCCTCCTGGGACGAGACATAGAGATTGCCTTCGTTGTCGAACACGACGCCCGCGGGAGTGTCGAGGCCCGAGGCGAAAAGGTCGATGAACTCGCCGGTCCCGGTCGTCTCCGCCGTGCCCGCATCCACGGTCACGCGGATCTCGAGGACCGCGGCCACGCCGTTCGGGAGCGCGCCGACGTCCCACGCGCCGAGGACCTCGTCGTACGAACCCTGGGTCACGCTGTCGACCTGGACGAACGTCACGCCCGCCGGCAGCGCGTCGTCAACGGTGACGCCGGTCGCGTCGTCGGGACCGTTGTTGAAGACGGCGACCGTGTACACGATCTGGTCGCCCTCGCCCGGCGTGTCGTTGTTCACGAACTTGCTGACGATGAGATCCGCGCTCGTGACCGCCTGCACGTCGATGCCGGCCGAATCCCGGTTGTTGAGCGCGTTGGAGTCGGACGGGGCGATCTCCTGCAGGAACGCGACGTTCGTGATGAAGCCCACGTAGCGCCGGATCTCGCCGGTCGTGGTGATGCTCGCCACGTAGAGTTGGCCGTCCGGGCCGAAGATCAGATCCTGGGGGAAGATCAGCCCGCCGCTGAAGGAGAGGACGTAGGTGTCGATGAACGCACCCGTACCGCCGTCGTAGCGCAGGATCGAGCTGGTGCCCTCGCTCGACACGTACAGGTTGCCGTCCGGGCCGAACGTGAGGCCCTCGGGTGTGGTCAGCCCACCGCTGCCGGCGGTCACGATGGCGTCGATGAATGCGCCCGTGCCGCCGTCGTAGCGCAGGATCTCGTCGGTGCCCTCGCTCGCCACGTACAGGTTGCCGTCGGGGCCGAACCTCACGCCGAACGGCGAGACCAGCCCGCCGGAGCCGGCCGTGACGAAGACGCCGACGAACGCGCCCGAGTTGCCGTCGTAGCGATAGACCTCGTTCGTGGCCTGGGCCGCCACGTACAGGTCGCCGTCGGGGCCGAACGCCAGCCCGACCGGACTGGACAGCCCGCCGCTGCCCGCGGGGACGAACGCGTCGATGAACAGGCCCGTGATCCCGTGGTACCGAAGGACCTCGTTCGTGCCCTGGCTCGCCACGTACAGGTTGCCGTCGGGGCCGAACGCCAGCCCGACCGGACTCGCCAGCCCGCCGCTGCCCGCGGTGACGAAGGCATCGATGAAGTTCCCCGTGAGATCGTCGTAGCGCAGGACCTCGTTGGTGCCGATGCTCGACACGTACAGGTTGCGGTCGGGACCGAACGTGAGGCCGAGGGGACCGGACAGCCCGCCGCTGCCCGCGGGAACGAAGGTGTCGATGAAGTCGCCCGTGCCCGTCGTGCCCGCGGTGCCCGGGTCCACGCTCACGCGGATCTCGAGCGTCTCGGTCGTGCCGGTTCCGACCGACCCGATGCTCCACGTGCCGCCGATCTCGCCGTACGTCCCCTGGCTGATGAAATCCACGCCGACGAACGTCACGCCCGCGGGGAGAACGTCTTCCAGGTCGACGGTGCTGGCGGACTCCTGGCCCACGTTCGTCGCCGTCACCGTGTAGACGATCTCGTCGCCCTCGAACGGCTCGGAATCGGAGACGGTCTTCGTGACGGCGATGTCCGGCTGGCAGAACACGATCGGAACCAGCACGTTGCACTGGCTGAAGCAGCCGTTCTCGTCGGTCACGGCGAGCGACACCGTGAACGAGCCGCTCGACCCGGGCGAGACGAGGAGGGTCTGCTGGTCGTTCGGTCCGACGATGAAGCCGTCGCCGTTGACCGACCATGCGTAGGTCGCCAGGCCTGCGGGCGCGGAGTACTCGACGGTCGAGCCCAACTCGCACGCCTCCGCCGGTCCGTCGATCGTGCACGGTGGGTTCGGGTTGACGATCACCTCGAGCTGACAAGTGGATTGGCAGCCCGCGTCGTCGGTAACCGTGACCTCGAGCAGGAACGAGCCGGCCCCGAGCGCGTCGACGGTGACGAACGGCCCCTCGCCGACGAAGAGGAACTCGCCGTTGCCCGAGATCGACCACGCGTAGTTGACCGCGCCGGGCGGCGCCTGGTAGGCAATCTCGTCGTCGAACTCGCACACCTCCAGCGGGCCGGTGATGTCGCACGGCGGGGCCGGTTCGAGGATGACCTCGGTCGCCCCCTGCACGAAGCAGCCGTTGCTCGTGATGTCGACGGTGTAGATGCCCGGCTCGTCCACGTCGATGCACTGCGTCGAGGCGCTGAAGCCAGCGGGGCCCGTCCAGCTCCACTGGAACGGCGGGTTCCCGATCGGGGTCGCGCAGATGAACGCGCTGTCGCCCTCGCAGATGGTGAAGCTCTCCTCGAGCTCCAAACCGAGGGGGAACGTCCCCACACTGAACTGATCGTCGTCGAAGACCGACGGGCCGCCGCCGACGACGTCCGCGGTGACGTCCACCGTGCTGAGCACCGCCACACCGAGGCTGGCGGTGCACTCGAAGATCCAGGTCTCGGTCGTCTCGAGGATGCCGTTGCCGTTGTCGCCGCCGACGAGCTGGACCGGCCCGCACTGGTCGTGGTCCACGAGAACGTTCTGGAGATCGACGTCACCGGAGTTGTCGACGGTGTAGCTGTACGTGACGGGTGTGGTGCCGCCCTGGCAGACGGAGAACGGTTCCCAGTCCATCGAGAGGGAGATCTCCGGGGCGATGATGTCCGTGGCGGCGAGAAACTGGACCTGGTTGGGGATCAGGCTGCATCCCTGCGTGTCCGGGTCGTCGCAGAGATCCATGATGACGACGTTCGCCATGGTCGGCAGCGGATCGGGATCGCCGGGCTGGATCACGTAGGTGTTCACCGCGAAGGTCACGACGCCCGGGCTGGGGTCGCCGGGCAGGCCGCTGAGCGTGCTGCCGGGCGGGCCGATGAGCACCGGCAGGGAGCCGCCCACGATCGCGGTGGTGTTTCCCACCACCGCGATGATCTCGAGGTTCCCGACGGCCGGCACGCGCACGTCCAACCCGCCCGGATCGACGATGACCCACGACTCATTGATCGAGAGCGTGTCGCCGAAGTCGTCGTTGTGGATGACCTGCACGGTGCAGTCGAGCGTCTCGCCGACGAGCTTCGGACCGTCGCAGAAATGCGAGATGCCGATGCCGTGTGCCTGGCCGTGCGCCGCCACTGACATGCCCAGCGTCGCGGCCAGCGACAACATCACCATGCACACGAAGCTGACGCGAGTCTTGTTCGTCGCCGCCATGTGGAGAACTCCTGCCGTTGGACCATCCGGGACCGACAGGAGAGGCGGTAAATGAACTCGATGCGCGCGTACCTTCTCAACGGTCACGGCAACCGCGCACTCGATGCTCAGACGGATCACGAAACGCGGAAACCCCCCACGTCTTCCAATCCTCCTTAGCACCACCACTGGAGGCGGACCGTGGCCTCCCCTGTCACGGCTCCCAGTCTCCGGGGCCCCGCGAGAACGGTCAAGACCCAAGATCCGATAAGTGCCTCTTAAGTCGGCCTTTCAGAGCGATCGACACATGTCGAGGCGTCGATCAGGGACCACTACAGGACCCCCAACTCCCGATCACCTGGAGGATGTCCCCGAAGCCCACGTCCCCGCTGCCGTCAAGGTCCTGCGGGCAGTCGCCGGGCGAGCACGGGCCCCACGCCGCGATGATGCTGAGAATGTCGGCGAAGTCCACGGCGTCGTTCCCGCTCAGGTCCGCCGGACACGCGACCGGCGGGACGCTCAGGAACACCGTGACCGATCCGCCGCTGGGCCCTTCGTCGTTGTTCACGGTGACCACGTCGACCACACCGTCGCCGTCGAAGTCGGCGGTGGCCACGAAGTTCGGATCGGCGAGGGCGTCGAACGCCTCGGGCAGCGTGAACGCGATCATGCTCGAGAACTGTGACGCGTTGGTCAGAGCGTAGACGGTCGTCCCGCCGACCTGGTCGTCGGCGATCACCACGAGATCGGGGAACCCGTCGTCGTTGAGGTCGCCGGCGTCCAGCGACACCGGCCCGACGGCGACGTTGAAGACGAGCACTGGGTCGAAGGCGGGAGCGCCCAACGGCGGCGTGACGTTGCGGCTCACGGTCACCGTGCCGTCGGCGTTGTTGGCCGTGGCCAGGTCCAGGCGCCCGTCGGCGTCGAAGTCGGCCACGGCGATGTCGAACGGATCATCGCCGACGCTGACGTCCTGGCGCGAGAACGTGCCGTTGCCGTTGTTCTGGAGAACCGAAGTCGAATCGGCGGTGAAGTTCCCGGTGACGATGTCCTCGTTCTTGTCGTTGTCGATGTCGATCGGGTCCATCTGGATCGGCCCCCCGCCGACGGGGATCGCCGCCGCCTGCTGATCGGCCGGCGCGAAGTTCGCGCTGCCGTCGTTGGAGAGGATCACAACGGTGTCGTTGCCGAAGTTCGTGACGGCCAGGTCCGGGAAGCCGTCGCCGCCGATGAAGTCTCCGGCGACGATCGACGTGGGCACGTTGACGCCCCCCACGGTGTCGTGCAGCGTGATCGTGCCGAAACCGTTCCCGTCGTTCAGGAAGATCATCACGGTGCTGTCGCCGGCGTTCGTGACCGCCACGTCCGTGAACTCGTCGCCGTTGTAGTCGCCGAGGGCGACATCGGTGGGATCGCGTCCCACGGTGTACGTCGGCGCGGGCTCGTTGAACCCGGCGAAGCCGCTGCCGACCACGATGGTCTGGATGAAGAGCTGGACGACGCCGTTGAGCTCGGGGTCGGCGTTGGGGATCACGACGACCACGTCGTTCGTGCCGCCGCCGTCGCCCGGCCCCACTCCGACCGTGTCGAGCACCGCCGACTCGTGGATGATGCCCGCCCCGAACGCGGGGAACTCGGTGGGCGGGCCGAGCACGACCTGAGGCACGCCCGCGAGCTGGAGGAACCAGACCGCGCCCTGGTTCGTGACCGGGCCGAGCGCGTCGTCGTCGCCGGGCGCGCCGACGGCAAGTTCGCGCAGGCCGTCGGAGTCGAGGTCGCCCACGGAGGCGAGCGCCGAGCCGAACGCGTCACCGGGCTGGAGCCCGCCGGTGAACCCGCCGACGTTGTCGGCGATCTCGAACTGGACGCCCACCGTCCCGTCGGACTCGAGGAACAGGATCCACACCGCGCCCACGTTCGCACCCCCGTCGGTTCCCGGCGCGCCGACGGCGACGTCGGTGACGCCGTCACCGTTGAGGTCGCGGATCGACGCCACGGCCGCGCCGAAGAGATCCATGCTGGTGATCTCCCCGCTGCCGAGGCCGCCGACGCCCGGCGCGATGCGTTGCTCGCCGAGCACGGTGCCCGCGGGGGTCATGAAGAGCACCCACAGCTCGCCGGTGTTCGAGTCGTCCTTGGGCGCGCCGACGAGGAGGTCCTCGGTGCCGTTGTTGTCCATGTCGCCCAGACGCGTCACCGACGATCCGAAGTTCGGGTCGTCGAGCGGCCCGACGAACCCGCTCTCGCCCTCGGTGATGCGGGTCTCCCCGATGACCTCCGGGGCCGGGCTCAGCAGCACGATCCACACCGCGCCATCGCCGCCGGTGCCGCCGTTGCGGGCTCCGATCGCGAGGTCCACGACGCCGTTGCCGTCGACGTCGCCGGCGCTCTCGACGGCGGATCCGAGATTGGCCCCCGAATCCAAGAACCCGCCGAAGCCGCCGGTGAGGTTGGCGATCTCGAGGAAGCCGGCGACCGTGCCCGCCTCGTTCATGAACAGCACGTAGACCGCGCCTTCGTCGTTGAGGCCGAAGAAGCGGTTCGAGAACGGCGCGCCGACGACGATGTCCTCCATGCCGTCGCCGTTGACGTCGCCGAGCCCGGCGACCGATGAGCCGAATCCGTCGCCCGCCGCGAGCGCGCCGCCGAAGCCGCCGGTCGTGGCGCTGATCTTCTGCTCGGTCTTCACCGTGCCGTCGGCGTTCATCAGGAGGATCCACACGGCGCCGGCATCGATCGCGCCGTCGTCGTCTCCCGGCGCGCCGACGGCGAGGTCGGGCACGCCGTCGTTGTCGAGGTCGCCGATCTCGGCGACGGCGGCGCCGAATCCATCGTCGGCGTCGAGCATCCCCTCGAAGCCGCTGGCGGTCTCGCTGATCTTCTGCACGTCCGTCACGAGCCCCGGCGGCGGACACCCGGCCTCGTCGCACCCGACGCCGTCGCTGCGGAAGAACCCCGCGGCGTCGGCGCAGCTCGCGGCATCCACCTCGACGCACGTCTCGTCGGGAAGGCAGCACGCGGCCACCTCCGCGCAGCCGACCACGAGCTGGCACGACGAGGGGCAACCGCCGGACACGATGTCGAGCGTGAACGTCGCGCTGCCGGACACCGCGGAGTACGTGACCGTGTCCGTCGACCCGCCGCCGGTGATCGACCAGCCCGACTCGGGATCGACGCTCCACGTGTAGCCGATCACGCCGGGGGCGTCGAAGACGATCGCGGAGAGCTGGTTGCCGGTCGAACCGCAGGCGGGTGCGGGGTCGGGCGGCGTGATGGCGCACGTCGGCAGCGGAATCACGTCGAAGTCGGCCGAGCACACGTTCTCGCATCCCTCGGCGCTGATCACCTGGACGCTCAGATCGAAGACGCCCGTGCCGACGCCCATCACGTCGACGGTGGTCTGGTCGTCGGGGCCGACGATCACCGCGACGGACGGAGGATCGACCGACCACGCGATCGACGGCGCGCCGGGGCCGGTCATGGTGTACGTCTTCGTCACGCCGACGCAGAGGGCGCTGGGACCGAAGTACGTGCATCCGGGAGTCGGGCCAATGGTCACCGCGAGCATGCAGGAGGCACCGCAGCCATTGGTCCCGGTCGTGTCGAGCGTGAGCGTAAAGCCGGTTCCGACGAGCACGTTGACCGTGACCGTCTGCTGGTCCGCCGGACCGGCGATGACGGCGTCGCCGCTGATCTGCCACGCGTAGGACGACGCGCCGGCGGGACCGGTGTACATGAGGCTCTGGGACACGCACGCCGAGATCGGGCCGGTGACGTCGCACGGCGGGGCCGGCAGCGCGCTGATCGAGTAGAGCGCCTGCTCGACGTAGCTCGGCGACGGGATGTTCACGACGTCGGCGATCACCTGGGCGATGTTGTCGACCGCGCCGCTGACGTCGTACGTGCACGTGTACGTCCACGTCTCGCCGGGCGTGAGCACGCCGTCGTTGCCGGCGTCGCCGCCG
>JAAELP010000288.1 GCA_024226535.1 Planctomycetota bacterium
CCAGCAGGCAGTCGAGAACATCCATCGGTCGTCTCCGGGCCCGGTGCGGGCGAAGGCATCGTACAATCGCCGCGGAGCCAGATCGGAAGGGGCGCCGATGACGAACACCCAGGCCCGCCTGCTCGCCTTCGCCGTGATCGTGCTCGCCGGCTGCCTGACGATCGCGCTCGCCGCCGACGCCGTGACCGGTCCCGGCGAGGACGCACGAACGCTCGGATGGATGGTGCTGCTGATCGGGGCGATCGGCACCGCGATCGAGATGTGGATGTCGTCCAAGAGCCGGGAGTGAAGCGCGCTGCCGCCGATGCTCCACCGCTCACGCCGGCGACGCTGTCGTCCGCGGTCGCCACGCTCGCGACCCGCGATCGCGATCTCGCCGCCGTCGTCGAGCGATGCGGCGCGCCGCCGATGTGGGCGCGGCGACCCGGCTTTGCGACGCTCGTGCGCATCATCCTCGAGCAGCAGGTCTCGCTGGCGTCTGGCGCGGCCGCGTACCGGCGGCTGAGCGACGCGGTGGGGCGGGTGACGCCGGCGCGCGTGCTGCGGTGCCCCGCTGCCAGGCTGCGCGGCGCGGGAGTCACGCGGCAGAAGACCCGGTACTGCCGGGGGCTTGCCCGGGCCGTGACGGAGGGAACGCTCGACCTGGCGACGCTCAACGCCGCGTCGCCCGAGTCCGTGCGCGACCAGCTCACGGCGATCACCGGCATCGGACCGTGGACCGCCGACGTGTACGCGCTGATGGCGTTGCGTCATCCCGACATCTGGCCGCCGGGCGACGTCGCCTTGGTGACCGCTCTGCGGGACGTCAAGCCACGCGCGACCGGCGACATCGAGCGGATCGTCGAGGCGTGGCGGCCCTGGCGCGCGGTGGCGGCGCGTGTCCTGTGGCACCACTACCTCTGTCGGAAAGGCAGGGGTACGGCGAGGTCCGGGAGCGGGGGGGAGTAGAATGCGGCCGTGAGCGGTGGTGGGTTCGAGATTCGCGGATACGAAGCGGGGGACCGGGACGTATGCCGCGCGCTGTGGGTGGAGCTGACGCAATGGCACCGGGAGATCTACGCGAGCCCGGGGATCGGTGGGGACGATCCGGGCCGGCAATTCGACGAGCACCTCGATCGCGTCGGCGCCGAGCACCTCTGGGTAGCGGTGGCCGACGGCGCGGTGATCGGTCTGACCGGCATCATCCCCGGCGAGACGGAGGCGGAGCTGGAGCCGGTCGTCGTGCATACCACGCATCGTGAACTCGGTGTCGGCAAGGCCCTCGTCTGCACGGTCATCGAGGCGGCGCGCGGGATGGGCGTCGAGCACCTGAAGGTGCGACCGGTCGCCCGGAATGCGCCCGCGATGCGTTTCTTCCACGGGCTCGGGTTCGGGACGCTCGGCCACGTCGAGCTGTTCATGGACTTCCGGCCGAAGGAACGCCAGGTCTGGCGGTCCGGCGAGCGTCTCGCGGACCGCGCGTTCGAGTACTGAACCAGGTATACGAGGTCACCCGATGCTCTTCGTTCGAATCGTTCTTGCCGGATTGCTCGCCTACGCCGCCTCGGTCCAGTTCAACGACCCGGACACGGTGCGCTGGGCGCTGCTCTACGGAATCGCGGCGGTGGTGGCGCTGCTCTCGGCGTGGTCGCGCCTGCCGCGCCTCGTGCCGATCGCGGTGGGCGTGGTGGCGCTGGTGTGGGCGGCGGTGCTCGCGCCCTCGGCGCTCTCGGATGTGGACTGGTCGCGATGGATCGACAGCGAGGAGATGCGAGAGCTTGGTGGCCTCCTGATCGTCGCGGTGAGCATGGGAATCGTGGCCGCGTTCCCGAAGCGCCGGTCGACGCATCGCGCTTCGAAAGGAGATGACGCATGAACGACATCGCCCCGCTGGAGATCACGCGTCGCTTCGCCGCGCCGCCCCTGACCGTGTACGAAGCCTGGACGAGCGAGCAGGCGTTCGCGGCATGGTCGTGGGGAGACCTCGCGAGCGACGTCACCGCGACGCTCGACGTGCGCCCGGGCGGCGCATACGAGGTCGCGACCGCGCGGCCCGACGG
>JAAELP010000289.1 GCA_024226535.1 Planctomycetota bacterium
ATCAGGGTCGAGGCCCTCGGCGGCGAACACGTCGACGACGCGCTGCACGAACGCGGGCGTCTGCTCCAGCGAGCGCTGCGTGTCCGGCACCATGTTGACGAGGAACGCGACGTGGCGGGCGTCCCGCGAGACGAGCAGCCCGCCGGCGAGCGGGTCGGCGGCGAGGGCATCGAGGTCGAGACGCTCGGCGCCGCGGGCGGGCGGAGCCCCGAGCACGCTCTCCACCCGCGCGATCTCGGGCATCGCCGCCAGCCGATCGACGAGACGCTGCACGCGCCGTGGCCCCCCGGCTTCGCTCATCCACGCCGGCGCTTCGAGCGCCACGATGAGTTGCTCGTCGCTTCCGAACGACTCGACGAGCCGGACGTACCGCCGGTACGCGGGGCTGTCGCCGAGGATCATCTCCATGAGCGACGACGCCATGACCGCGCGCGAGAGGCTGACGCCCGCGAGCACGGTGATCACGCCGCACGCCACGAGCACGAGCACGCGATGACGGAGGATGAACCGGACGTAGGCGGTCATGCGCGAGTGCCGGAGTGTACGGGGAGAATCGGCCGTGGAAGGGATGGCGGCCCATCAGCGCGTCCGCGTCTGTGTCCGCGTCCGTGTCCGTATCCGCTAGTCCCGCCGCGACGCCAGGTACTCGATCATGTCGATCTTCGTGATGATGCCCTCGACGCGCTCCGCGTCCACGACGACGGCGACGTTCTCCTCGTCGAAGATGCGCTGGACCTTCGTGAGCGAGTCATCCATCGAGACCAGGCCGAGCAGGGGCTTGGCGGCCTTGATGACGGAGTCCTCCGGCGTGCACGCGCCGGTGAGCAGCGTCTGAAGAAGGTCGTGCTCGTGGATCATGAGCCGCGGGCCGCCGTTGGTACCGGCCAGGGGCATCTGGGAGATGCCAAGCTCGTTCATGCGGCGGGCCACGCGCGCGAGGCTCTCGTCCGGATTCGCGAACTCGACCGCTCTCGTCTTGGACTGGAGCACGTCCCGCACCGTCCCGTGGATCTCGTCGGGGCCGAGGTACCCCATGTCCTTCATCCACTCGTCGTCGAAGCACTTGCTGAGGTACCGATCACCCGAATCGCAGAGGATGCATACGACGATGTGGCCGGGCCCGAGCCGTCGAGCCAGGTCGAGCGCCCCGAACACCACGGTGCCGGTCGAGCCGCCGCAGAAGATGCCCTCTTCGCGGGCGAGCCGTCGCGCCATCCGGAACGAGTCGCCGTCGGAGACGTTGCACACTTCGTCGATCACCGAAAAATCGAGCGTCCCCACCATGAAGTCGTGGCCGATGCCCTCGACACGGTAGATGCCCGGCTCGCACGGGATGCCCTTCGTGAACATGTCGTGGTAGATGCTGCCCTCGGGGTCGGGGCAGACGATGCGCAGTTCCCGTCCCGCCTCCGCCGCCTTCTCCTTCAGGTACTTGCCCGCCCCGGAGATCGTCCCGCCGGTGCCGATGCCGCCGACGAGCGCGTCGATCTTCCCGTTCGTCTGCTCCCAGATCTCCGGACCCGTCGTGAGGTAGTGCGCCTCGGGGTTGCTCATGTTGTAGTACTGGTCGGTGTAGAAGCCGTTGGGCGTATCGCGGGCGATGCGCTTCGCGACCTGTACGTAGCTCTCGGGGTGATCGTGGTCGAGGTCCGTGCGCGTGATCACGACCTCCGATCCGAACGCCTTGAGCATGTGGATCTTCTCCTTGCTCATCTTGTCCGGCATCGTGAAGATGGATCGATACCCCCGAACGGCGCATGCCATGGCCAGGCCGAGCCCGGTGTTGCCGGACGTGCTCTCGACGATCGTCGAGCCCGGCCCGACGAGCCCCGCCTCTTCGGCGCGGCTCAGCATGTTCACCGCCATGCGGTCCTTGACCGAGCCGCCGGGGTTGAGATGCTCCATCTTGACGAAGACGGTCGCCATGGTGTCGTCGACGAGCCGGTTGAGCTTCACCATCGGCGTGTTGCCGATCAGGTCGAGGACGTTCTCCGCGTATTGCATCGCTTGCACGCTCCGGCTTGAGAGGGCTGCATTCCAGGCTTGGCGAGTATACTCACGTGCCGGGACGGTGGCCGGTGGAGCCTCGCATCATGAAGAGCCGAATGACCGCGACGAAGTTGACCGCCGTGGTGTCACTGGCGACAGCGATCACGCACGGCGTCTGCGCCGACGCGCCACCGGACATTCTCGTCTCGACGATCGGTCCGAGCTGGTTCAACTGGGAGCAGGGCGACTACCGCGCGTACGCGGTCGCTCATACGACGTGCAACGTCGGCGGCGAGCCGTTGGTGTGGTCGGCGGGCACGAACCAGCACCCGGTCTACGGCCAGAACATGTTCCGCGTGAACGCCGACGGCATCGAGCAGATCGGCCAGGGCTGGCTGCTTCACGGCTTCTGCGCGTTGAGCCAGGCCGAGTGCGGGGGGACCTGCCAGGCGACCGACTGCGGGACGCTCGGTGCCGGGTGCTCCTCGCCGAACTCGGCCGCCACACAGGGCAGCCAGATCAGCGCCGGTCCGAAGCACGAAGTCAACGCCACCACCGGCGCGTTCCCGTACCCGCCCGCGAGCCCGCCGTTCTCCGGCTTCACGGAGCGCCGGTTGCGCGTGCTCAGATCCGATGTCACGGTCGCGTCGAATCCGGGAGCGGTCTGGTTCATCGAGGGTCAGCGCGTGCACTTCGACGATGCGCCGGACGACGGTGGCGTTTCCGACAACGCATCGTACCGGCAGGTCCTGCTCGACCCCGCGGGCGCAATCGTCGCGCTCGGTGGTCCGACCGTCGTCGGCAAGCCGGCGATCGATGCGTGGAAGTCCGCCGATCCCGCGGTGCGTCTCGAGGAGGTCAAGGTGCCTGGAGAAGGCAGCTTCTTCGTCGCCTCCCGCGCGTTCGATCAAGGCGACGGAACGTGGCGCTACGAGTACGCCGTGCAGAACATCGACGTGCACCGCGCGGCGGGGGCGTTTGCGGTTCCGGTCGTTGCCGTTCCCACGGCCGTCGGTTTCCACGACGTGGACTACCACTCCGGCGAGCTCTGGGACGACACCGATTGGACGAACGCGCACGGGTCCGGAGTGCTGCGCTGGAGCGTGGTCCCGAGCCCGACGGCGAACGCGCTGCGCTGGGGCACGCTCTACAACTTCCGGTTCACCGCCACGGCGCCGCCGGGGATCGTCGACGCGCGGCTGGAGCTGCACGAGCCGGGGTCGCCGGCGGAGCTGGTCGTAGCGGTCGTCGGACCGGCATCTGCGTGCGCAGCGGACCTCAGCGGCAACGACGTGGTCGACTTCGCCGACGTCCTCGCCGTGATCGGCGCGTGGGGGCCGTGTCTCGAATGCGCCGAGGATCTCGATGGCGACCACGTGGTGGGCTTCGGCGACGTGCTCGAGGTGATCGCGGCCTGGGGACCCTGCTGACTAGTCCGCCGCATCCTGGCGGAGATAGAACACGCTCGTCCCCATCCAATTGACCATCGCGTAGCCGGCGTCGCGCACGTGCGCGTGCGAGGGGCTGGCGAGCAGGTGATCGACATCGGGCTCGACGATCTCGATCACGATGAGCTTCGGTCGGTGTCTCGTGAAGTCGAGGCCTCGCAGCACGGCGAGTTCGTGCCCCTCGGCGTCGATGCAGAGCAGGTCCAGCGGCCGGTCGTGGAAGGGGGAGTCGGCGATGAGATCGTCGAGCCGGCGGGCCCGGACGCGGCGCCGCTCGAACGTGACCCGATCGTCGGTTTCATACGGCTGCTCCATGAGCGTGCTCGAGAGGCTGTAGTAGCCGGACGACCAGTACTCGACCTCGCCTTCGACGTCGCTCACGGCGCAGCAGACGTTGGTATCGCCGCGGCGGCGCACGTCGAAGGCGTCGATCTTGACGGGCTCGATGTCCACGTTGATGCCGCGCCAGCCCCGTCGGTACAGCTCGAACGTGTTGTTGAACTTGACCGGGTGGTAACAACCCACGTCCACGAAGAAGCCGCGATGCCCCTTCGGGAAGTAGGTGTGGATCATGATGTCTTCACCGAACTGGCTGTAGTGGCGGAACTTCGTCTTCGAGAGATAGACCTTGCGCAGCGCGAACAGCTTGCGGAACAGCGGGTTGCGTTCCAGCGCCGGTGGCAGATGTGAGTAGCCGAGCATGGCGACACCATACTCCGTTTTCTGTGCGCCCGGTGGACCGGCGAAGCGGCAGCTCTGGTCACGCAGAGGTCATGAAGGCCGCCGCGGTGTCGGCAAGCTCGTCGAGCACCTCGTCGTCGGTGCGACCGGAGCGTTTGAGCACGTGGAAGCCGTGGTCGGCGCCGTTGACGATGTGCAGGCGGGCGCGATCGCCGAGGCCGCCGCAGACCGGCCGCAGCAAATCGAGATCCGCGAGCGCGTCGCGGGTGCCCTGGAGGAAGAGCATGGGGACGTCGACGTCGGCCAGGTGCTTCGCTCGCGTCGTTCCCGGCTTGCCGGCCGGATGGAGGGGGAATCCGAAGAAGACGATGCCGCGTACGTTCGCAAGCGGCGCCTCTGCGGCTGCGGTCGAAGTCATGCGACCGCCGAAGGACTTGCCGCCGGCGAAGAGGGGCAACTCACCGGCGTGCTGCGCCGCCTCGGCGACCGCGTCGCGCACGGCGGCGACGGCGACCTTCGGAGGATCAGGGCGTCGGCGGCCCTCCTGCATGTACGGGAACTCGTAGCGGAGCGTGGCGATGCGACGATCAGCGAGACGCCCGGCGAGCGCCTCCATGAATGCGTGACGCATGCCGGCGCCGGCGCCGTGGGCGAGGGCGAGGAGTGCAGCGGGGTCGGGGGGGCGGAGGAGGAGGGTGGGCATGGTGAGAGCGTATCGTCGGGGCGGGGTGGGGATCGACGGCTGGGTGATGTTGAGCTCGGGCTGCGGGATGGTTGACCTACCGCTGCGCCGGCGTCCTGCCGGCTCCGCTGACGGTTGGGCGTTCGCGCGACGGAGCGCCTTGCACGGTCGGGAGCCCGTGGTTTGACGCCGCGTCCTGCGGCTCACGCAAGGAAGTCCTTACGTGCTCATAGACGCCGGCATCCTGCCGGCTGCGTGAAGGCTCGCCGGACGGGGCCGTTTCTATCTGAGTGCAGCCCTACGGGCTGCAGGGGATGCGCGAAGCCGCCGGCGTCCTGCCGGCTCCGGCACGGCGCGGCCGGGCAATCGCTGCGCCGTGCGTCCGTGCACGGCTTGCTTCAATTGCTGAGCCTGCGCAATGCGCGCGCATGACTCGAACTGCGACCAACCGAGCCCGCATGGATGCGGGCGGTCGCCGCGCAATCCCGCAGCCCCGGGGGCTGCCTCATACAGCCCAACCCACGTCGGAACGTCCTTGAACGAGCCGGCAGGACGCCGGCGGGTTCGGCGGCCTGAGGACTCCTTGAGTGAGCCGCAGGACGCGGCGTCGAAGCACGGATGTTCGAACGTGCAAGGCGCTCCGTCGCGCAACCGCCCAACTGTGAGCGGAGCCGGCAGGACGCCGGCGCAGCGGTAGGTCCCACCGCGCGCAGCGGTAGCTCAACAAGCCCGGGAATCCCCCAACGCGCGGTACCATCTCCCCATGCTCACCGCCCTCATCCTCGTCGCCGCCCTCGCGACCAACCCCGCCCCCCCCGATCACCGCGCCACCCTCACGACCGACGTCGCGGAGATCGCGGCTCCCGGCGTCCCCGGCCCGCTTCTCATTACGTCGGACAGGGCCTTTGCCGTCGTCGACGGGAGCGTGTCGAAGGACATCAACGCGCCGGTGGTGGCCGCCGGTCGGCTCGGCAACGGACGATTCGTCGCCTTTGGTCACACCGGCTACCTCGGCGCCGACTCGGCACGCAGGGCGGACACCGGGCGGCTGCTGGTGAACAGCGTTCGGTGGGCGTCGGGGAAGGGACCCGCGGCAAGGGTGCGCGTCGGGTCGACGAACAAGAGCCTCGCGGCGTACCTCGCCGAGCAGGGGCTCGACGCCGTTCACCTCGATGGACGTCGCTGGACCGACCGCATCGGCGACTTCGACGTCGTCTGTTGCGGGCAGGGGAGACTCGACAAGCCGCAGGTCCGGAAACTCCAGGAGTACGTCGCCGGCGGACGCGGACTCGTCATGGGCGGGCTCGGCTGGGGATGGCTGCAACTCAACCCGGGGCGCACGCTTCGCGATCATCCCGGCAATCGGGTGCTCGAACGCGCCGGGGTGTTCTGGGCGGACGGCACGCTCAAACGAACCACGAACGACGGTTACGCTGTGCGCGACGAACTGAGCCCGATGCTCAATGCGATGACGGCGCTGCGAGCGATCGGCGACGGAACACTTGCGTCGGCGGAGCGGGCCCAGGCCGGATGGGCAGCTTCGCAGGCGGTCCGCTTCCCGCTCAGAACCGATTCGGAGTTGCGAGACCGGATCGAGGCCCTGGTCGATGCCCATCGGGGGACCGTCGTTCCGTCGAAGAAGAAGCCGATCGGCAAGGCGAAGGCGCTGGAGCGGTTCGTGCTCACCTACGAGATCGAGGAGGCCGCGAAGGCGGCGACCGAGGACGTCCGCGCGCATCCCGCCGCGGCGATCTTCCCCGGCACGGTGCCGGACGATGCCCCGCGCGGCATGCTGGACGTAACCGTGGATACCGCGCGGCCCCAGTGGCACGGCACCGGGCTCTACGCGGCGCCGGGCGAGGTGGTCACCGTTACGGTGGAGCCCCGGGTGGTTGCGGCCGGCCTGAGCGTGCGGATCGGCTGCCACAAGGACAAGATCTTCCACAAGGACCGCTGGCGTCGGGCGCCGCAGGTGACGCGCGTGGCAGCCGTCCGAACGGAGGTCACCCGCATCGCGTGCGCCTTCGGCGGTCTCGTCTACATCGACGTGCCGAAGGGGTGTGATCTCGGCGAGACCGTCGTGACGATCATGGGGGCCGTCGCCGCCCCGCGCTTCGTGCTCGGCGAGACGTCACCGGATCGCTGGCGCGAGCATATCCGGACGTTCCCCGCGCCCTGGGCGGAACTGGAGACCTCGAAGGTGATCATCACCGTGCCGTCGTCGGTGGTCCGCGAACTCGACGATCCCGGGGCGCTCATGGAGTTCTGGGACGACGTTCTCGACGCCGCCGCGACGCTCGCCTCACGGCCGCGCGAGCGCCTCCGCCCCGAGCGCTACGTCGCCGACGAGCAGATCAGCGCCGGCTACATGCATGCCGGCTATCCCATCATGACCCATCTCGACGCGGCGGAGCACATGGTCAGCGTCGAGTCGTTGCGACAGGGGCGGTGGGGGCTCTACCACGAGCTGGGGCACAACCACCAGAGCCGCGACTGGACGTTCGCCGGCACCGGCGAGGTGACGTGCAACCTCTTCTCGCTGTACATCATCGACACACTCTGCACGATCCCGCCCGGTGAGCGAGGGCACCGTGGGGCGACCGGCGACGTCGGGCTCGACGACTACTTCGCCGGCGGCGCGGATTTTCGGACGTGGAAGCGCAAGCCGTTCCTCGCCCTTCGCATGTACATCCAGCTCCAGGAGCGGTTCGGTTGGGAGCCGTTCATCGAGGTGTTCGCGGAGTACCGCGACCTGCCCGGCGCCGAGCGCCCGAAGAGCGACGACGAGAAGCGAGACCAGTGGCTCGTGCGCTTGTCGCGCACCGTCGGACACGATCTTGGGCCCTTCTTCGAGGCGTGGGGCGTGCCGACTTCGAACGCGGCGCGGGCGTCGCTCGCCGATCTCCCCCCGTGGATGCCGAACGCGTTATCGGCCCGCGTCGGCACCGCCCGATAAGACGTTCCGATACTGCTTCTCGCGTCACCCTGGTCAGCGCTGGTCGACTGGGTCGTGCGCCGGCTGCGCGCCCAACGGCGTGGTGACGGGGGTCACGCTGAGTTCCGACACTCCGAGCGCGGGCACGTACGACGGCACCGACTGGGTGGTCCCGCTTCCGCCCGGCGGGAGCGCCACGCTCCAGCTCACGCTCGACGTCGCCGCCAACGCTCCGGAAGGCATGTTCAACCTCGTCGCCGACATCACGGCGGGCGGCACGGCCGGCGCCCAGAACGGCCCCTTCGAGATCATTCGACGGGCGGACATCGCCCTCAGCAAGACCGAGTCGGTTCCGACCGTCATCGCGGGCTCGGGCCCCGGGAACCTCACGCATGTCGTGACGGTCACGAACAACGGCCCGTCCGACGCCAGCGGCCTCGAGATCACCGACGCGATCATCCTGCCGTCCGGTGTCACCATCGACTCCGTCACGCCCAGCCTGGGCAGCTTCACCGACCCGGTGTGGTCGATCTCCACGCTCCCCGTCGGCGCCAGCGAGACCCTGACCATCGTGTACACCGTCGGGTCCGCCACGCTTCCCGGCACGAACGTCGTCGGCGACCTCGCCAGCGTGACTGATCTGAACGAGACCGATCCCGTCGGCGGCAACGACACGGCCGGCGAGTCGACGAGCGTGATCACGCAGGTCGACATCATCGTCACCAAGGAAGAGGCCGTCGATCCCGTGGTCCCCGGTGGCACGGCGCAGACCTACACGGTCACGGTGACGAACGCCGGTCCGTCCGACGCTCCGAACGTCGTGATCATGGAGATGATGTCGATGCCCGCGGGCGTCACGGTCGCCAGCCAGAACGCGAGCCAGGGCACGCCCCCGTTCGCCGATGGCGCCGGCGGCGTCGTCAACGGCATGTGGACGGTCGGCACGATCGCAGCCGGCGCGGACGCAACGCTCGAGATCGTGCTCGACACGCCTTCGGACGTGGACTCCGGCGGCTCGATCAGCAACACCGCGTTGCTCATGTCCGTCGGTGTCGGGCCCACCGTCATCAACCCGTTCGACGACTCGGCATCGGTGACCAGCCTCGTGGCGCGCGAGGTCGAGATCTCGATGGTCAAGAACGACAACATCGACCCGGTCATCGCCGGCTCCGGTCCGGGCAACCTGACCTACACGCTCGACGTGACGAACCTCGGCCCGTCGGACGCGACGCTGCTGGAGATCAACGACCAGCTCATCCTGCCCGCGGGCGTGACCGTGGACGCGGTCACCAGCCCCGACGGCGGCTCGATCAGCGGTTCCGGCGGCTCGCACACCCGGCTCGTCGACCTCGACGCGGGTGAGACGAAGACGCTGGAGGTCCTCTGCACGGTCAGTTCGTCGGCCGCGCACGGCGCGACGATCACCAACCTCGCCTTCGTCGTAACCGTGACCAACAACGGCCCGTCGGACGCGACGAGCGTCGTGATCAGCGACCCGCTGCCGGGCCTGCCCGCGGGCGTCACCTTCATCGCGGCCAACCCCAGCCAGGGTGGGTACGCCACCCCGACGTGGACGATCGGCAACCTCGCCTCCGGCGCCACCGCGACGCTCGAGCTTATCTTCACGGTCGGCTCCTCGGCGCCCGACGCCGCGACCGTCAGCAACCAGGCCGTGGTCGCCAGCGTCATCGAGACCGACACCGACAACGCGAACGACGCCTCGGCGTTGATCACCGCGACCATCCAGCGCGAGATCGACATCATCGTCGGCAAGACCGAGTCCACGGACGTCGTGGTCGCGGGCTCCGGCGAGAAGAACCTCGTGTACGTCATCAGCGCCCGCAACGCCGGGCCGTCGGACAGCGCCACGATCATCATCCAGGACCTGATCCACCTTCCCGCGTGCGTGCGCCTCGTCGGCGTGACGCCGACGCAGGGCACGGTCAGCGGTATCACGGCCGGAACCACGGAGGGTCTCGGCGACTTCATCGCAGACTGGGACCTCGGCGTCATGACCGCCGGCCAGGAAGAGACGCTCACGCTCGAGTTCACCGTCGACGCGTGCGCGGCCGAGTCGATCAACCCCGAGACGACGATCAGCGACCAGGCGTGCCTCAGCGGGGCGGCCGCGGGCGAGACCGTCATCAACACTGCCGATGACTGCGACGCCGAGGAGACCGACGTCGACCGCCAGGTGGACCTCGCACTCTTCAAGACCGAGTCCGAGGACACGACCGTCACGCGGCTCGTGGACCTCCTGGTCCTCAAGGATGACGACGTCGATCCGGTGATCGCCGGGGACGGCGACGGCGCCGTCAACCTCAACTACACGCTTACCGTCATCAACCGCGGTCCGTCCGATGCCTCCGGCGTCGAGGTGCTCGACTTCCCGATGCTGCCGGCGGACGTCACGCTCGTCCCGCCGGTCGAGGTTACGCCGGGCACCATGATGGTCGGCACCGATCGCTGGCTCGTGGGCAACGTGCCCGCGGACGATCTCCCGGCGGCCCCGCCGCAGATGCTGCGCAAGCTCGTGGTCGGCCCCTCGGCCGTCCCCGGCTCGAACGTCATCGAGAACGCGGCGATCATCGACGAGCAGAACGAGCCCGAGACCGATCTCGGCAACAACGGCACGACCGAGTACACGTCGATCATCACCCAGGCGGACGTGGACATCGTCAAGACCCACGATCCGGACCCGGTCGTCGCCGGCACGGAGCTGGTCATCACGCTCACGGTCACGAACAACGGCCCGTCCGATGCCCAGAACGTCGTCGTGACGGATGTGCTGCCGACGCAGGTCACCTACCTCAGCGACTCCTGCGGCGGCTCCTTCGACGGCACCACGTTCACGTGGAATATCGGCACGCTGGCCGACGAGCAGACGGTGTCCTGCGACATCACGGTGCTCGATGGCGCAGTTCGTGATCATGCCCGAGGCCCACGCGTCGACGAGCGCGGTGATCGTGAACACCTTGCTCTCGCCGACGGCGATGACGTCGAGATCGCAGTCCGGACGGGCGGGCGCATGATGCGCGGCTACATCATCGGGTTTGCCGTGGACGCGGACAACGTCCCCGTGAAGTGGAACCACCTCACCGGCAACGGCACGATCGTCAACTACCTCGAGGGCGCGGCGTGGGAGTACAACACCTACGCGATCCGGGTCCTCAACGACGATCTGCCGCACGGCCATCCGATCACCGAGCTCGGCGTGCCGGGCAACCAGCTGCCGATGGACGGCATCGTCTTCGGTCGCATGTACAGCCGCCTGTTCTTCAACTTCCAGGCGCCGGGCTCCTCGGCGTTCAGCGGCCCGCGCACGGTGGTGTCGGACACCAGCCTCACCCTGTTCCCGGTCCCCGCGGACCTGAGGCAGGAGAACGACGGCCCGGTCACGACGAAGGCGACCTTCGAGATCTGGAACATGAACGAGGTGAAGTTCACCGGCCTGCACCGGTGCATCACCTGCTGGGACCAGACGCTCCTGAGCGACTACAACTTCCCGAACCACTTCCTGATCCAGAACCTCCAGACCGATCACGGCACCGCCCGCATCGAAGGCAGGCGGAGCCAGATCTGCGATATCGACTACGACCCGGGGAACAACTTCGAGTTCCCGTTCCCGCCGGGGCCGGGTGACGCGATCGACCCGCGCGACCTCGTCAGCAAGGACGCGGCGCTCTTCGGCGTGGCGGCGCGGCTGCTCACGATCGACGGCGGCGCCGACATGGCGGCCTCCGGGTACACGCTCATCGGCACCGGTTCCGACAACGCGGCCGTGATCAAGTTCGACGGCCAGGAGCCGTTCGAGGAGGCCGTAGTCGACGACGCCGGCACGATCGACCTCGACCTGCCGCTCATGCCGACGGCCGGGGAGTTGAGGAAGTTCGTTGATACGGTGATCGACCTCGGGAAGTGACCTGAGCCGACAACTCGCTTCCTTCTTGCGGGCACCGCCATGATCGCGGTGCCCGTTTCTTTGCGCCGCGTAAGACCCCTTCCCCTCGCGCATCCGAGCGGGCTAAGATCGGATCCGATGATCGCCACCTATCACAACCACTCGACCTGGAGCGACGGGAAGGACTCGGTCGCCACGCTCGTCGACTGGGCGGCCGACCACGACGTCGACGAGATCGGCGTGTCCGATCACCTGGTGCTCCGTCCGGACGGGACGCTGCCGAAGTGGTCCCTCGAACCCGCCCGCGTCGGCGATTACATCGCCGACGTCCTCGCCCAGCGTCGCGCGGACGGACCCACCGTTCGTCTCGGCCTGGAAGTGGACTGGTACCCCGGCCACGCCGACCTGATCCGAGATGGTCTCGACGGACTGCCGCTCGACTACGTCCTCGGGAGCGTCCACGAGATCGGCCCGTTCGTCCTGGACGGCTCGCCGGCGTCGTGGGACAAGCTCGACGCCGCCGGGCAGGACGAGATGCACCGGCGCTACTGGATCCACATGCGGTCGCTGGCCGAGAGCGGCCTGTTCGACATCGCCGCCCACATCGACCTGAACAAGAAGTTCGGGCACCGTCCCACGATCGACCTGTCGGCGGAGATCGACGCCGCCCTTGACGCGATCGCCGCCGCGGGCGTGATCGTTGAGCTGAACACCGCCGGCTGGCACAAGCCGTGCGGGGACGCGTATCCGTCGATCGGGCTGCTCGAAGCGTGTTGCCGGCGGGGGATCGGGGTGACGCTCTCGGCCGATGCCCACCAGTCCGGTCACCTGCTTCGCGACTTCGACCGCGGCGCAGCGCGGCTGGCGGATGCGGGGTTCACGCGTCTGGCGCGGTTCGCCGGGCGGCAGGTGACGTACGACCGAATCGAGCAATGCATTCCGGAGCACGAATCCCATGAGTGATCGCACGGGTGGCGAGAAGCCGGCGAAGAAGCGCGGGCCCTTGGTCGTGATCCTGATCATCGCTCTCCTCGGCGGTGGTATCTGGGTCTGGGAGGAAGTCCTCGAGGACCGCGTGATCCCGAAGCGCTTCGGCGTCGTGGAGACGGGGATGGTCTACCGAAGCGGGCAGCTCCATCCCGCGCTCATCGAGAAGACCCTGCGCGAACACGAAATCCGGCGCATCATCAGCCTCCGTCCCGACGACCCGGAGAACCCCGAGCACGTCGCGGAGATCGCGGCGGCCCGGACGCTCGGCATCGAGCGGGAGATCTATCCCCTCGGCGGCGACGGGACCGGCGACCTGCGCAACTACGGACGCGCCGTCCGGTCGATCGTGCGCGCCCGCGACGCCGGCGAGCCCGTCCTCGTGCATTGCGCCGCCGGCGCCCAGCGCACCGGCGGCGCGATCGCCTTCTACCGCCTCCTCGTGCGCGGCGACGCTCCGAAGATCGTCTTCGACGAGATGACCGCGTACGACTGGGACCCCGACGACGACCGGATCCTGCTCGAGTACATCAACGAGAACATGGCCGAGCTGGCCCACACGCTCATGCAGGAAGGCGTGATCGAGCGCGTGCCGGAGCCGCTGCCCGTGCTGGACGGGGGATGAATCCTGAAATAGGTCGACCGGGCCGGGCGTTGGACCTCCCGAGCCCACGGAGCGCACGGATGAGCGGGAAGCGAAGGTCCATCATCATGATCGCGGTGATCGGCGCCTTCGCGGCCGCGTTCGCGGTCGCCGCGGCGGCCCCGGACGACACCGCGTCCGTCGCGCCCACCCGTGCCGCGAAGCTCGCCGAGTTCGAGCGACGGCTCGCCGGGATCGGCGCCGGCGATCACGCCGCCGCCGTGAAGCTCGCCGCGTGGGCGGCCGAGGCGGGCCTGCTCGATCACGGCGAGGCCCTGTACCGCGCCGTGCTCCGCGAGGAGCCGATGAACGACGAGGCGTACTACGCGCTGTGGGACCTCTGCCGCGCGCGCCCGCCGGCGAAGCACTCATCGGAGCTGGTCGCGGCCCGCGCGCAGCTCGACGCGTCGTTCGTGCTCTACGAGACGCGTCACTTCGCGATCCTCTCGGATGCGGACGAGGGTTGGACGCGGACCCAGGGCGATCGACTCGAGCGCACGCACGATCGGTTCATCCGCTTCGCCAACAACCTTCAGCTCCGCCCGCTCCCGATCGATCACAAGCTCGTTGCCGTCGTGTTCGACGACCGGGCCGACTTCGTCGCCTTCGCCCGCGCCGACGGGAATGCCGCCGACGGGAGGCTCGCCGGGTACTACAGCCCCGCGAAGGACCGTCTCGTCTTCTACCACGTCGAGTCCGACGAGAACGTCGCCTCCGCGCGGCGCCAGCTCGAGGACATGCAGGCGGAGATCACGGCCGCCGTTCGCGCGTCACGGCGGGCGCGGCGTGTCGGGCAGCGCGAGGAAGCGCGCCGGCTCGCCGAAGAGGCGGATGCCCGGATCAACCACCTCGACGAGCAGGAGCGCGAGCTCAACCACTTCGCGATCCAGCGCAGCATCTCGGTCACGGTCCACGAGGCGATTCACCAGCTCATGTTCCACACCGCGGTGCAGTCGCCGTACGTGCAGCACCCGCTCTGGCTCACCGAGGGCCTCGCCACGGCCTTCGAGACCGACCGAACGCGATCGCGGTTCGGTCCCGGGCAGGAGTTCGCGCCCCGGCGGCAGCGTTTCTACTACCTGCTCGACACGGGGCGGCTCATGCCGCTGCGCGAACTCGTGACCGCCGACGCCGACCGCTTCCTGACGAAGCCCGGTCTCGTCGACGCCGTGTACCACCAGGGCTACGCCCTCGTGACCTGGATGGCCCGCGATCGGCGTCCGCAGCTCCGCGACTATCTCCGCGCCCTCAACGCGCTGCCGAGCGGCGTGCCGAAACCCGCGACTCAGCTCGCGGTGTTCGAGCGAATCTTCGGGGACGTCGATCGCGTAGAGGAAGACTGGCTGCGGTTCGAGATGCGGGACTGAACGAGGCTGATCAGTCGAACATCGCCGAGACGTTCTGCGTGAACGGATCCGACGAAAGCTCCAGCGTCGTGCGGAGCCGGAACGGCGAGCCCGCGGGGTCACGCTGGGCGTAGAAGAGCTGCATCGTGTACGGCTGGCCGCTGGTCAGGCCGAGCCGGTCGAGGCTCACGTGCTGCGCGGCTCCGGAGCGAACCCCGCCGAGGTCCATCACGAGCCGGCCGTTGATGAACAGCCACGCGCCGTCGCCGCCGCCGAACTCGATGAACTGGTCCGTGCACTGGTCGTACGTGAACTCGGCCGCGAGCGAATACGTGAAGAAGTCGTTGTGGCTGTCGCCCTCGTTGCCCAGGAGCTTGCCGTCGATGGGATGGAAGGTGTCCGTCTCGTACCGGTACACGCCGGCCGCGTCCTTCGTGAGCGAGATGTCGTGCCGCGCCGAGAGGTTGGTTCCCGGGGCGTCGGTGAACCACTGGCTGAAGGTCTCGGCGGAGGTGATGCCGCCGGTGCTCGGGGAGCCCGCGGTCCCCGCGACGTCGGTGATCGGGTTGCCGCAGGCGTCGGTCTGTCCCGTGCCCATGTAGGTGCTCGGCGCGATCGCGCGCCCCGCCACGTCCGTCCACGGCGCGAGGACCTGGTAGCCGGCGGCCTGGTCGGTCAGCGTGGCCCCGCCGCCGTCGAGGTGGCTGAGCTGCCGGGCGAGCGTGACGAGCACCACGAGGTCCTGGAAGTCCGCCGTGGCGTCGTTCAGGTCGGTCGTGCCCACCTCGAAGAGGTAGATCGCCTGGTTGTCCGCGATCGTGACGACATCGGCGTCCGCGTCCACGTACGCCGAGAGGAAGTCGAGGATCGTGGCCTGGTTGCCGAACGGATCGATGTCGGGCAGGGCGTCGCCGTCGCGCAGGATCAGGACGTTCGGGGACTCGGTGGACGTGTCGATCGTCATCCGTTCACTACAGCTCCCGGAGAACCCGTCCCAGCTCCGGCCCAACACCGTGATCGGCGTGCCGGCGGGGTGCGTGCCGTAGTCCTGGTGCCTCGGGTTGTCGTCGTCGTTGACGTTGCCGCCGTTGCAGTTGTGGAAGGGGCCGAACGGGTCCACTTCGTCTTCGCCGAACTTGACCTGGACCGTCACGCGCAGGGATCCGATCGCCGACCCAAGCACGCTGATGCGAGCCGCGTACGGCTCGCCCGGCACGAGGCCGCCGTTGACGAGTTCGAAGTCCGTCAGCTTGGTGCCGAACTGCGGTTTTCCGGTGGCGTCCAACTCGCCGAGGAGGCTGCCCGCGTACGCGCCGTAACCGAGGTCGGGCACGACGTTGAAGTCGGGATGTGACGACGGGAAGTCACGAACCGTCCCCGTCAGCGTCACCGTCTCGGGGCTGGCGGCTGCGTACATCATCGGGACGCTGAGCTTGTCCGGCATGACGAACGAGACGGTGGCGACCGATCCGATGAGGCCGAGGGCGAAGAGCGTCGAGGCCTTGTTCGAGTTCATCATCTTTCCTCTCTCCGGTGGGCGCAGTTGGAGCACTCAACCGTACGATTCGCGCCACCTCGCATCATCGACGAGTGAGGAGATGACCTTCACCCCCATCCGTCTGGGGCGGGTCCGGGATTCGGGTAGATGGGGTCCGGCTAAGAAGCTCGGGCGCCTGTGCGGTGTTGTTACCGGAACGTTCAGTCCCGGCGGCTGCCCTGTAGCTCGTCGAGTTCTCGCTCCAGGCGATCCAGGGACTCGCGGAGCTTGTCGAGCCGCCGCCGCAACTGTCGCAACTGCTGCGGCTCTTCGTTGCCGGTGTCGCGGCGGGCCCGTCGCTCGCGGGGCGGCCGCGGCTCGGCACGGGCCTCGCGATCGCGGCGCTGCTCGCGCCACGCCTCGCGCATCTCGGCCGCAAACTCGGAAATCGCCTGAGCCTTGCCCTCGTGCCCGAACTCGCCCCAGAGGTCCGCGGCGAACTGGAGCAGCTCGATGAGCTGGGCGCGCGTCGGCGCTCCGATGCGGGTCTCGGGGGCGTCGCGACCTTCCATCGCCAGCTCGCGGGCGCGGATCGCCAGTTCCAGCAACTCGGCGGCGTCGCGGCGGTCCGCTTCGAGCAGGGCGGGCAACGCGGTTCGCATGATCTCCAGCGCCCGGCGGGTGCGGTCGTGTCGAGGGGACGGGCGTCGCGGTCGTTCGTGGCCGCCCTCGCGTCGGTGCGCCTGGTCCGGTTCGCGCGCATGCTCCCGCACGCGTACCATCGCGCGCATTCTCTCGAGCACTCCCTCGAGGTGCTCGCGCATGTCGTGGTGCTCCGTCTCGCGCAGGGACTCGATGGCGTGCTCGAGGTGTACCATCGCACCGTGGACGTGATCGCGGTCCTTCTGACCGTGATCGAGGCGGCGCAGATGCGTCGCGATGCGGTCGTGCAGCGCCTCCGCTTCCCGCCGCGCGACGGCCGCGGCCTCGTGGTGACCACGGCGCTCGGCCTCCTCGGCGCGTTGCATGAGGGCGTGGACCCGCTCGCGAGCCGCGTCCAGGTCGCGTCGCGCCGGCTCGTCCTGGGCCGACGCCGTGAACGTCATCGCCGTCAGGATCATCGCCGCCAGCAGACATGGTTTCGTCTTGATCTTCATCGCCGCGCTCCTCGTTCACCCCGGTGGTCGATTCTACGCGCGCGGTCGCCGCAGCGACCGGTCACACCAACTCGGCGCCCTTCCCGACGTAGTACGCCGCCAGGTCGTCGCGCTGCGGCGTGCTGAACTTGCCGGCCATGATCTCCGACCAGCCACGGATCTTCTCCGGTGCGACGCCGCGCTCCTGGAGGTAAAGGCGGTAGCGCGCGTCGTATTCGGCCAGATGCGAGCGCACCTGGTCGTCGTTCGGGTAGCGGTCCTCGGAGTAGATCGCGTCCGCGCTCAACCGAGGTCGCGGCCCCGGGGCCTCGTCCGGAACGCCCACGCACAGGCCGTAGACGGGGTAGACGCCGTCGGGCAACTCCAGCCGCCGATCGACCTCGGCGAGGCGGCTGCGCAGACCCCCGATGTAGCAGATGCCGTATCCCATCGCCTCGAACGCAAGAACGAGGTTCTGCGCGAACAGCGTGGCGTCGATCACCGCCAGAAGGAATGCCTCGAGGTGCGCGTCGTACGCCAGGCCGCCGTCCGCCGCCGCGATCCGGTGCCGGCGGGTATCCCCGCAGACGACGAAGAACGCGCCGCACTCGGCGACCTTCTCCTGCGGCCCGGTCAACTCCGCCAGACGCTGCCGTTCGCCGGGGTCGTTGATGCGGATGAGGCAGTAGGCCTGCACGGCCGAGCTCGTCGAGGCGGCCTGCCCGGCTTCGACGGCGCGACGGATGTCGGTATCGGGAACGGGGTCGGCGGTGTAGCGGCGAATGGAGCGGTGGTCGAGCATGAGGTCGAGGGTGGGGTGCATTCGGGGAGCTTAGCGGAGTCGGAGGGACCGAGGCGGGGTTGTGTTATGGTGCGCGAGTGCAACGGAGGCGAGTCCATGGTGAAGCGATGGGTTCTGGCGTGTTCGTGGATCGTGCTCGCGGCGTGCGCGTCGACGCCCCCGGCGACGGGCTCGACCCAGGCGGAGATCCTCGGGGACTGGGAGATGGCCACGCAGTACGAGGGCCGGTCGATCGACGCGGTGATGTCGTTGTCGGAGGCGAACGGCGTGCTGGAAGGGCGCTGGATCAGCCAGGGGCGCGAGATGGTGCTCATGGATGTCGCCTTCGACGGCTCGCGGCTCACGTTCCGGCGCGACATGGGGACCGTTCTCGACTTCGCGGGGACCGTGGACGGAGATGAAATCAACGGTGTCTACACGGGGCCCTTCGGCGAGTTGCCGTGCACCGGGCAACGCGCCGTGGACATGTAGCAAGGAGATTACCGTGAGACGACCGAACCACACGATCATCGCCGCGTTGACGCTGCTGGGAAGCGCGGGAGCCACCGCGATCAACCAGGACTTCGACGACGTGACGATCAAGCCGACGCGCGTCGCCGACGGCATCTACATGCTGGAGGGG
>JAAELP010000290.1 GCA_024226535.1 Planctomycetota bacterium
TAACATATCGACGGACCTCGCCGCCGCTGGCTGCGTTGCCGCTCCTCGACGTATCCATGGATATGCCAGCGTCGCGTCGCCTTGCCAGCGACGACGATCTCGCGCCGATAAGTCACAAGCTGTTTGGCGGACACCACTAGGTCGCTCCGTCGCACCGTTCCTCTGGCTACCCGCAGTCCCGCTTCGCCCGGTCCAGCAGTTCATACATGTGCTCCATCGCCGAGACGCCGGCACGGACCTTCGCGTCGAGCGGCGCGAGGTACTCCTTCTCGAACTCGCGGCTGACCGGATCGTCCCAGTAGGTCCGCACGCGTTCCCACCGATCCATCAGGTCCTTGAGGTTGGCGACGAGCTTGGCGCGGGCGGTGGCGACGCTCATGACGACTCCTCCGTTGGTGGCGTCGGGGGGGTCGGGGGCGACGCCGCGGGGGTGTCGTCCTCACGCCGGCTGCTCCGACGCGTGGGGGTCGACGTGGCCGGCGCCTGGAGCCGCAGGTACTTGTCCAGTTTCTCGGTCATCACCTCCAGCTTCGCCTCGCCTCGGGGCAACTCGCCCTCCACGGCGCGGGCGATCGGCTGGAGCCTGCCCTTGAACAGCATGAACTCGCGTTCGAGCACGAGCGACCACTTCTTGACGGCGGCGACCTTCTGCTGGGCCTCCGCAAGGGCGCGCTCGGCGCGCTCCACGAGCTTGCGTTGCTCGATGCACTGGGCGCGGTCGTCCATGGCGGCGAGCTGCGCGCGGTACAGCTCGCTCTTGGCCTCGGCGAGCTTCTCCGTCCGTCGGCGGACCTGCGCCGCCCAGTGGGTGCGGCGGTCGGATTGGACCCACCACATCGTGCGCTGGACCTCGCTGCTGGCCTCGGCGAGCGCGATGCCGGCAATCTCGCGGAACTCGACCATCGCGGCCTTGGCCCGCTTGAGCGCGTCGATCGATTTGACGTCGGCGGCCTTGCGCATGCTATCGCTGCTGCAGATAGTCCTCGATGCGTTCAGCCTTGCGGATCAGGAACGGAACGTGCTGATCGGCGGCGTCGGTGAAGCGGAGGAGCACGCGCATGGTCTCCTCGAACTCCTCGGTGAACTTGGTGTGCTCCTGGTCACGCCAGGTCTGTCCCAGGGCCATGAGCCGCCCGTGGAGGAGCTTCATCTGGTGACGGAGCTCCTCGTTGAAACGCTTCATGTCCTGCGCGAAGCGACGCAGCTCTTCCGGATCGACGACTGCCTTGGCCATGCGGAATATCCCTTCCCGTCCGTGGTCGGACTATATTAGGCGATTCAGCCGATCCGATGGCCGTTCCGCCCTCCCAGCCCGCCGACCGAGATTCGACACCGCTCTGGTCGGTGCTCTCGGTCACGTTCTTCGCTTCGCTCGGCACGGGCGTGTTCTGGAACGCCATCTCCTTCATCGCCAAGCACGCGTACGGCTTCGAGCAGGAGCGCACGCTCGTGCTCTACCTGGTGATGGGGGCGACGTACACCGTCGGGGCGGCGATGGCGGGGCGCATCACGCGCGCGTGCGCGCGGTGGATGTGGCCGCGGACCCTCCTGGTCGTGGTGATCCTCGTTCAGGTCGCGCTCTGCCTGCTGCCGGTCCTCGCGTCGGGCGAGTGGGCGTTGTGGTGCGCCGTCTTCGGCGTGTCGTTCGCGTCGTCGATCATCTGGCCGGTGACCGAGAGCTACCTCACGGCGGGCCGGCACGGGAAGGCGATGCGCTCCAGCATCGGCTACTTCAACCTGACGTGGATGTTCGCGGTGGCGGTGCCGCTGCTGCTCATGCCGCCGATCATCGAGCACCACGCCCAGTGGGCGGTCGGGGCGCAGGCATTCGTGAACCTCGTCGCGCTGCTGCCGTTGCGGTGGTTCGCGCGGGCGCCCGGTCACCATGACGAGGCGCAGGCCGAGGCGAACGTGACGCCGGAGTACGCGCTGCTCCTGCGGTCGGCGCGCGTGCTGCTGCCGCTGAGCTACGTGCTCAACGCCGCCCTGAGCCCGATCCTGCCGTACCGGTTCGAGGCGATCGGCGCCGACATCATGCTCGAAACGCCCGTGACGGCGACGTGGATGCTCGTGCGCCTCGTGGCGTGCGCCGTGATGTGGCGCGTCGGGTTCTGGCACGGCCGCTGGGGCACGCTGTTGCTCGCCGCAGCGGCCATGACGGGCGGGTTCGGGCTCGTCGTGCTCGCCGAGAACCTGGCGATCATGCTGGCCGGCTTCGCGATCTTCGGAATCGGGATGGGAGGCGTGTACTACGCCGCGCTCTACTACGCGATGGCCGTCGGCCGCGCCGAGGTCGACGCCGGCGGGACGCACGAGGCGTTGATCGGCTTCGGCTACACGGTCGGTCCCATCGCCGGGCTCGCCGGTACCGCGCTGGGTGGCGGCGCCGCGATCGTCGGAATCGTGTGGGGGCTCGTAGGGGTCGGAGCGCTCGGAGCGGCGCGACCGTACCTCGCCGCGCGGCGACTTCGCCGCCGTGCGTGAGAGCCACGGGCCCGGCGCGTGGTACGCTGTGTGCATGCCCACGAAGACCACCGCCACCGCCTCCCGGCTCGCCCCGTTCGGCGAGACGATCTTCGCGGAGATCAGCGCGCTCGCCGTCAGGCACGAGGCCGTGAACCTCGGCCAGGGCTTCCCGAACTTCGACGGCCCGGAGTTCCTCAAGGAGGCCGTCGCCGCGGCGATGGCGGCGGGGGAGAACCAGTACGCGCCGATGCCGGGCATCCCTCCGCTCCGCGCGGCCATCGCCGACTGGGTCGAGGCGTCGAGCGGGCGGCGCGTCGACCCCGATCGCGAGGTGACGGTGACCAGCGGCTGCACGGAGGCGATCCCCGCCACGCTCCTCGGGCTCATCGAGCCCGGCGACGAGGTCGTCGTCTTCGAGCCGTACTACGACTCCTACCGCGCGTGCCTCTCGATGGCCGGCGCGGTCCCGCGGTTCGTCACGCTGCGCGCCCCGGACTTCGCGTTCGACGAGTCGGAGTTGCGGCGGGCGTTCTCCGACCGCACGCGGGCAATCATCGTCAACACGCCGCACAACCCGACGGGCAAGGTCTTTCGGCGCGACGAGCTGGAGCTCATCGCCGAGCTGTGCCTGGCCCACGACGCGATCACGATCACCGACGAGGTGTACGAGCGTCTCGTCTTCGACGGCGAGCACCTCTCCATGGCGACGCTGGACGGCATGGCCGACCGCACGGTGACGCTCTCCTCGCTCGGCAAGACGTTCTCGATGACCGGCTGGAAGATCGGCTGGGCCGTCGCGCCGCCGCCGCTGACCACCGGCGTGCGGTCGGCGCACCAGTTCCTGACCTACGCGACCGCGACGCCGCTCCAGCACGGGGCGGTCGCCGCGCTCCGCGCCCCGCGGTCGTACTTCGACGAGTTCGTCGCCGACTACCGGGAGCGCCGCGACGTGCTCGTGCGCGGCCTGGAGGAGATCGGCTTCGGCGTCCGGCCGCCCGCCGGCACCTACTTCGTTCTCGCGGACCACACGCGGTTCGGCTTCGACACCGACGTGACCTTCTGCCGCCACCTCATCGAGCACGTGGGCGTCGCCGCGATCCCCCCGAGCGCCTTCTACCACGACCCCGCCGACGGCGCGCACCTCGTGCGCTTCGCCTTCTGCAAGGACGTGGCGACGCTCGAGGAGGCGCTGAGCCGCATGCAGTCGAAGCTCCGGAGTTGACCCACCCCGTTCGAGTCAGGCCCGCCGGGTGCCGAGCAGGCACACGGTGAAGCTCAGCGTCGTGGCCACCAGCATCTTCCACGGGAACGCGAGCACGAAATCGAGGCCGACGTGCGGCGCCCAGCGCGACCAGACGCGGGGCTCCATCGCGACCACCGCCGCGAAGCCGACGAGCAGCGCCGCGACCGCGCTGATCGCGTTGCCGCGTCGCGTGAGCAGCACGGTCAGGAACACGCCGAGCAGGCCGCCGTAGGCGTACACCATCACGCCCAGCGCGAAGGTGATCAGCGTCTCGCCGCTCGCCTGCTGCCAGCGCACGCACACGCACGCGAAGGCGGCGAGGGCGAGCGCCCAGGCGGCAACCGCGAGACGCGACGCGCGAACCTCGCGCCGATCGCCGTCGGTCGCCTCCGGTTCGCGGCGGCGGCGCCACGGCCGGTAGAAGTCCGCGATCGTCGTGGAGGCCATCGCGTTGAGCGCGGAATCGGTGCTGCTCATCGCCGCCGCGAACAGACCCGCCATCATGAGCCCGGGCATGCCGCGCGGAAGCTCGTGGAGCATGAACTCCAGGAAGACCTTCCGCGTGTCGTCCGGCTGGTAGCCCGGCGCCGCGGCGCCCATCACGTCGGGGCGCTGGTAGTAGACGAACAGCAGCAGCCCGAGCAGGAGGAACAGCAGCACGACCGGCCACGAGATGATGTTGGACAGGATGATCGACCACGCACCGGACCGCGCCGAGCGGCACGTGAGCAGGCGCTGGGCGAGATCCTGGTCGGTCCCGTACGCCGCGACGCTGAAGAGCGTGAACCCGAACAGGGCCGTCCACAGCGTGAACGGCCGGCTCGGGTCGGTGCTGAGATCGAGCAGACGCACCTTGTTCACGCCGTCGTCGTCGCTCAACGCCGTCATGATCTCGCCGAAGTCGGCGGGGATCTTCGCCCACAGGATCAGCAGCGCCGCGGCGACGGTGCCCACGAGGACGGCCGCCTGGAGGACGTCGGTCCAGATGACGGCGCGGATCCCGCCCAGCGCCGTGTACAACGCCGCCACGGTCGCGATCACGACGATCGACGCGTACAGCGACGACGGCTCGACGTCCCCGAACACCACGAGCGAGAACGGCAGGGCCACCATGAACAGCCGCGCGCCGCTGGCGAAGACGCGCCCGACCATGAACATCGCGCTCGCCGCCAGACGCGCCGGCGTCCCGCACTCGTGGCCGATCACCTCGTAGACGCTCGTCACGCGGTGGCGGTAGAACGCCGGCACGAAGATCGTGGCGACGACGATCACCGCGAGCAGGCCGCCGATGTTCGAGGAGAGGTACGTCAGGTCCGACGCGTACGACTGCTGCGGTCCGCCCACGAACGTCGCCGCCGAGAGGGCGGTGGCGAGGACGGAGACGGACACCGCCCACACCGGCATCGCACGTCCGGCGAGGAAGAAGTCGTCCCCCTTTGCGCGCCGGCGGGCCACGAGGGCGCCGACCGCCAGCACCGTGAGCAGGTAGGCGACGAGGATGGCCCAGTCGATCGCGCCGAACGCGGGAGCTCGCATGGCGGAGATGCTATAGGGAAGCGACGGAGCGACGGAGGGCCGGGGGCGGGGGAGAACACGCGCCGGTTGTGGGGAGCGGGGGCCCGGTGAGCCGACGAATGACACGATGGCCTCACCCGCCAGCCCCATCATGGTCATGGATCGTGGCGACCTTCCGTCGCTCACGGCGCTGCTCATCGAGCCGGACCCGTCCCGCGTCGTTCTCTGGCATGCGCCGGAGGGCGGTCCCGCGGGCTTCCGCCGCCAGCAGATGGTCCGAGCTCACGCCGGTCGCTTCGAGGTCCGCGAGTTGGTGATCGCCGAGCCGTGGGAGCTTCCCGTTCTCGAAGGGGACTCGACGGTGGACCTCGAGGAGACCGGCGGGCGGCGTCGCGACGATCCGGGGCACCTCCCGGAGCATCTCGCGGCGCTCACGGTCGCGCCGCTGCTCGTGCAGGCCGTTCTCGCCGGTCACCTTCGTGGCTGTGGTCGCGTGGTGTGGCCGGTCCAGGTCGGGCCGAACGCGCCGTTGGTGGGTCGGGCCGTCGAGTGCGCTTCGGTGGCCTCCGAGCTGGTGGAGATCGCCGCCGCCGGCCACGGCGACGGCCCCGGTGCGTTCATCGATCTGCCCCTCGTCGATCTCTCCGACGAGCAGGTGGCCGAGCTGGCCGAGGACGCGGGCTTGCCCCCCGACGGCTTCTGGCCGTGCGTCGAGGGAGCCGCCACGCCTTGCGAGGCGGACGCGGACTTCGACGCGGTCTGCCCCGGATGCAGGCGGTGGCAGGAAGCCCTGGAGCGGATCGGCCAGCCCTGGCCGTGGCAGGCCGCCCGCGCCTGACTTGCTTGATTCGGGATCCGGGCTAGAATGGCCGCCCTTTTGGCCCCGGAGGCGATAGCCGTGCACGCGATCATCGAAGACAGCGGAACCCAGATCCAGGTCTCAGCCGGTGACGTGATCGACATCGATCCGCGCGACCTCGGTGACGGCGACGATTCCGGTAAGACGATCACCTTCGATCGCGTGCTCCTCGTGGGCGACGAGGCCACCGACGGCCCGTCCACGATCGGCGCGCCGTACGTCGACGGTGCGACCGTCACCGCCGAGATCCTCGACCGGATCCGCGGCGAGAAGCTCGACGTGATCAAGTTCAAGCGTCGCAAGGGTTATCGCGTCAAGCAGGGGCACCGGCAGCCCTACCTGCGTGTGCGCGTGACCGGCATCAACGGCTGACGACCATACTCCGACCCATCGCGTTCGTGACGAGCTGGCTCGCCGCGCGCTGGATCTTGCGCGCGAGCAGGGGGTCGTGCACGGCGTTGAAGCTGCCGCTCACGCGAGCCGGGCTCAGCGGATCCAGGAAGCCCTCCGTGGATTCCAGCAGACGCACCGTGGCGTCGTAGAGCGACATGCGGAGACGGCGATCGCCCGGTGTTCCGTGCGGCATCGCGAAGCCCGCCCCTCCGTAGAGCCCGACCTCGCCGGATGTGATCACCACATGGCGGATGCTCACGTTCGTCGCCGACGAGGCGATGGGCGTCTTGCCCGCCCGCGGCTCCCACAGCAACTCGATGTGGATCACCTGGCCCGACTCGACGGTGCCGCCGAGCAGATCCTCCACGGGCACGTCCGACAACAGGAACGACGTGCCTCGGTCCGGGTCGTGCGTGTAGACGACGGTCGGCAGATCGGAGCTCAGGTAGACGGGATCGTCGCCGAGACTCTGGGTCCGCAGCGCGCCGCGTCGAACTCCCCGTGCGCACCCCGGCGTGTTCGCGGCAAGGAGCAGCGACGCCACGATCAGCACGGCAAGGAGGGTTCTCGAAGCGGTTCGCACAGGCCCAGTCAAGCTGCTCATGTGATACGGGATCAGCTCTTCTCGGGCTCCGGCGCGGGGGCCGCGAGAGGCTCGGATCGGGCGATCGCCACGATCGAGGTCTCCTCGGTCTCGAGACCCGTCGGACGCGGGGTGATGAGCGCGTCGATGCCCAGGCAGGCGGCGGTATCGCGCTCGACGATGCCCCGCACGAGGGAGCGAGGAACCGCGGGGAGCGGCGTCCCCTGGCTGAAGGAGTTCACGCTGTACAGCGCCTCGATCGCCTTTGCCGGCAGATCGTGCGGGAAGCCGGAGCCGAAGAGGAGACGATCCATCACGCCGAAGCTCGCCGCGTTCAGCAGCGCCCCGTAGAGCTGCCAGGGACGCGAGGCGACGCCGGAGATGTCCGACCAGACGCTGCGGTGCTTGCCGAGCAGCAGGAGCGTCTCGTCCACCCACGGGTGCCCGAGCTGGCTGATGACGATCGGCAGGTCGGGGAACGATCGAGCGACCTCGTCCCACAGCGCCGGTCGGGCGAACTCGAGCTGCGCGCGGGCCGTCACCGGCCTGATCATCGTGACGAACAGGGGAATCGACAACGCGTTGCAACGCTCGTACACACGCATCGCGGAGGAGTGAGCGGGGTGGAAGCCCTGGCACGCGGGCGAGACGGCGACACCGGTGAGCCCCATGCTGATGGCCGCCTCGAGGCAATCCATCGCGTCGTCGCTCATGGGATCGATGCCGGCCACGCCGATCCGCCGGCGCGGATCACGCGCGACGAAGTCGGCCACGTACTCGTTCGGAACGGAGGAGCCGAGTCGGTCGGAACGGAAGCCGATCACGAAGGATGCATCAACGCACCCCATCGCCTCCTGGTGGGCGGCGGGGCTGGCGTCGAGGTGACCCCAGCGTTCGGCCTGCTCGTGACGAAGCCGCTCGGCAACCTCGCCGCCGACCTGATCGAGCCCGAAC
The DNA here is from genome assembly GCA_024226535.1 of Planctomycetota bacterium. Classification (GTDB taxonomy): domain Bacteria; phylum Planctomycetota; class Phycisphaerae; order Phycisphaerales; family SM1A02; genus JAAELP01. Next base: position 8,014 of record JAAELP010000290.1, read on the forward strand.
CAGACATGGCTGTTGACGTCGATGATCATGCGTAGTCCCCACGCGGATCCAAGTGCCCCCGGCCTGTTGGGCGGCGATTGTAGCCCGCCGCCGGTCCGAACGCACCCGGATCGGACCCCGAGGGCACGACGAGCCCGAGAAAGGACCCGCCGGACCTTGGGTCCATTCCGTCGGGAGACGCTACAGGTGGGGTTTCGCCCCGGCGGCGAAGCGGTCGGCCCCCAGCGTGTAGCCCGGGGCATCCACGGCATATGCGTACGGCCCCTGAAGGGCCGCGGTGACATCCTCGAGGCGGTTCTCGGGGTGGGGGTGTGTGGCCAGGATCTCCCACTGGCGCGGACCGGCACTCGCCTCGGCGAGCACCGTGAGCACCTGGAGCATGCCGCGGGGGTCGTAGCCGGCCCGGGTCATGTACTTCAGGCCCTGGTAGTCCGACTCCGACTCCTGCTCCCGGTTGAAGGAGAGCAGGCTCACCTGGGCGAGCATCCCCGCCCCCTCGTAGATGACCTGCGACTCCGTGGCGGCCCCGAGGGCCTCGAGTCCGAACTGGGCCACCATCGTCTGGCTGATCCGTTCGTCGACGTGCCGGCCGGTGACATGGCCGATCTCGTGCCCGAGGACGCCGGCGACCTGGGCCTCGTTGTCGAAGCGCTCCAGCAGGCCGCGCGTGATGAAGACCTTGCCGCCGGGCAGGGCGAAGGCGTTGATGACCTCGGAGTTCAGCGTCGTGAACTCCCACTCGATGTGGCCGTACTCCGGCTCGACCTGTGCCGCGAGCTTCTGGCCCACGGAGGTGACGTAGGCGCGGAGTTCGGCCGACTGGACCTCACCGCCGAACTCGGCGACGAGCTCGGGCGTTGCCTGCGCGCCCATGGCGGCGACCTGGTCGGCGGGGAGCAGGATGAACTGTGTCCGGCCCGTGGACGGATTCGTCGAGCATGCTGCGAGCATGGCGATCGCGGGCAGGAGCACGAGCAGACGCATTCGCCTCATCATGATGTTGGCCTCCTCTCTCGGGGGATCGCTTTGGGTGGCGCGTATCATCCACCGCCGTGACCCACCGCGATCCATCTTCTTCCAACGTCGTCTGGTCCGCAACCGACCTCGCCGGGGACCCGCACGCCGCGACCGACAAGGCCGATCGCGTGCGACGCATGTTCTCGGGGATCGCGTCCAGCTACGACCTGAACAACCGCCTGCACTCGCTGGGGCGTGACCAGGCGTGGCGACGCGCGGCGGTGCGTCTGGCGGAGGTCCGTCCCGCCGACCGCGTGCTCGACGTCGCCTGCGGCACCGGCGATCTCACCGAGGCCTTCGCGAGCGCGGGCCCGGCCGAGGTCGTCGGCCTGGACTTCGCCGAGCCGATGCTCGAGATCGCCCGGGGCAAGACCAGCCGCCGTGAGCGCCCCGACGGAGTGCCGACGCCACGCTACGTGGGCGGCGACGCGACGGCGCTGCCGTTCGAGGATGACGCGTTCGACATCGTCTCGATCGCATTCGGCATCCGGAACGTGACCGATCCCGCGCAAGCGGTCCGCGAGTTCCGGCGCGTGACCTCGCCCGGTGGCCGGCTGGTCGTTCTCGAGTTCAGCCAGCCGCGGAACCCGATCCTCCGCGGGCTCAGCCGCTTCTACACGAACCGCGTGATGCCGCTGACGGCGACCTGGCTCGCCCGGGACCGGACCGGGGCTTACCGGTACCTGCCGAAGTCCGTCGATACCTTCCTCTCGCGGGAGGCGATGACCGGGATGATGGAAGCGGCGGGGTACGGCGAAGTGCGGCAGAAGGCGATGAGCTGCGGGGTTTGCGTGGCGTACGTGGCGGGGGTGTAGCTGCCGGCCATGGGGCGATTGAAGTGATCGAGGACGTTTCGACCCTTGGGGAGGCGGCACCGTGAGCCGCAACCCGAGGCCGGACAGGGGGTAGGCTACAATGAGCGGCGGGTCATTTTCGGAGCGGAGAGCACCTTGATCATCAGCAAGGCACGAGAGCACGAGCTCATTCGGGCGGCGAAGGCCGGCGACGGGAAGGCCGTGGAGGGCCTGATCCGCGCCCACCAGGAAGCAGTCTACGCCTTCATCCTGCGTCTCTCGGGCCGGCCGCACATCGCCGAGGACATCGTCCAGGAGGCCTTCGTCCGGGTGCTCAAGAACCTCGACCGCTTCGATCCGCGGTTCCGGTTCAGCACGTGGCTGTTCACGATCGCCCGCCGCCTGTACGTCAACGCGATGCAGAAGCATCGCCCCGCCTACGACACCGACACCGTCAGCCTCCGGGCCGCCGCGACCACGCCGCCGCCGGGGGTCTCGGCCCGCGGCGAGACGATGGACAACATCCGCGAGCTGCTCGACACCGCCCTGGAGGTCCTCAACGACCAGCAGCGCGAGATCGTCCTGCTCTTCCACCAGCAGTCGTGGCCGATCACCGAGATCGCCGCGCACCTCGACATGCCGGAAGGCACGGTCAAGAGCCACCTCCACCGCGCCCGGCGCCGCATGCGCCGCGCGATCATGGCCGACGAGGTCCGTCACGCCCGGGCGCAGGAGGCGTGGTCATGATTCGCCCCGGCGATGCCTATCCCCCGGACGGCCGCCCGGAGCGGGGCCCGCTGGCCGACTCATTTCTGCGCGAGCTCGCCCGCCCCGTGCCCGCCCCGGACATGACGCGGAGCATCATGGGCCGCCTCGGCTACATGCGGGTCAGCCCGGCCGTCGCCCGGCGTCATCGCCGACAGGCGTGGGCGAGACGAGGTCTGCTCGTGGTCGCGCTGGCGGCGACGACGCTGATGGGGCTGGAGACGCGGAGGCAGGGACCGGACGTGCGTCGGCCCGAGGGACCGACCGTGCCCGGCGCGTTCGGCAGCGATCTCCAGGAGCACCAGGAGCGCTTCAGCAGGACGATCCAGATGATCCGGGGCCTCGCGCCGGCAGTGCCCGCAACCCCGGAGGCCGCGCCCGAGCCGCCCGCCGAGGACGATCCCTTCCCCGCCATCGAGGAGTCGATCGACCGTTCGGCGGTCGGCCCGATGCGCTGGGTCTGAGCATCCATGGACGGTGAGCTGGCCAATCGAGTACGCATGACGGTTCGCGGCATTCTGGCATGCCTCGCGGCGCTGGGAGTCGTGCTCGCACTCGGCACGGTGGCGCCGATGGCGGCCGCCGCCGAGGAGGGCCCGTTCGCCGACGCCCGCCGCGCGCCCGCCGACGTCGACCTGTACCTGCACATCGAGGACGCCGCCGCCACCCGCGCGGCCCTGGCGGAGCGCCCGATCGCGCGGGCGTTCATCCGTTCGTGGCGCGACAGCGCCTTGTCCCGGGCGTGGAGTGCCATCGCGATGGCGGCGGCCTCCGACGCCGACACGCTCTTCGACACGTGGCTTGGTGAGCGGTTCACGTTCGTCGCGCGCCCGCTCGAGAACGGTGGAGGCGTGGACTGGGCCCTGTGGACGAAGGTCGACGCGACGAAGGCCGGGGACACGCTGGCGCGGCTGCGCCCGCACCAGCGTTCGCCGCGGGCGAACCTGCCGGTGGCCGAGCTTCCCGAGCACGGCCTGCGGATCGCTCGCGCGGGTGCGTTCTTCGTGATCGGCCCCGCGTCCTCGACGGCGCTCTTCAACGACGTGGTCGACCGCTTCGGGCGCGACGAGGCGGGAGAATCGCTGGCGGCGCTTCCGGCGCTGCAACGTGCCCGCTCGCTCGGCACCGGATCCACGGCGTGCTTCATCCGTCACGCGCCTCCCTTCGATGGCTGGTCCGCAATGATCGGCCGGCTGGAGGGGGGGCAGCTCCGGCTGCGGCACGTGGGACGGTACGACGCGCCACCGTTCGATCGTCCCGTGACCGAACTCAGCATCGACTGGTCGCTGCTGGACGCCTTCGAGCAACGCAGCCTGATCGCCGTCGTCGAGCCGACGGACATCGGCGGCGGGCAGCACGAGCTGTTCATGCAGGCGGCGCTGGACGTGCCGATCATCAGCGCTTCGACGCGGATGAAGTTCGGCAAGCGGCGGGTCTACGCGATCGGCGAGCAGGAGGGGCGGCTCGCGGACGAGCCGGTGGACCTGCTCCTGCCCGCCGGCGCCGTGGCGATCGAGCTGCGCGACACCGAGAACGTCGAGGAGCAACTCGATCGCGATCTGCTCGAGGTCGCCCGGGCCGTGAACGACCTCGTTCCCGCCGCGCACCGCGCGACCCTGCCGCGACGGATCATGGCGGAGCCCGGCACCACGCGTCACCTCGACCTTCGTCCGGTGATGAACGAGCTTGGCGACGGGTTGCCGCTGTTGCGCACGGCGTCGCTCAACTGGGCGGTCACCCGGGGACCTCAGGGGTCGTTCTGCGTGATCGCGAGCCACCCCGAGCACCTCGACGAGACGATCTCGGCCCTCGGCGCTCCGTGCGGCCCGGCCCGCACCGAGCGGATGACGTCGTGCGGAACGATGAGCGGACGCCGGGTCGGCATGCACCTGCGCACCTACGGCGCCCAGGCTGCGAAGCTGGCGGCGCCCGATCCGGAGACGGTCGTGGCGTTCCGCGAGACGATGTTGCTGCTCGCGGACCTCGCCGACGGGGTCGACCGCTGTCGCTGGCAGGTTCGTCGTCCGTCCCGCGAGGAGATGAGCCTGGAGATCCAGATCACGCTGAGCCCGCCGGAGTCCACGGACGGGCCGCCGCCGGCGGGACCGTCCGGGAAGCAGCCTCGGTAGCGACCAGAGCAGCTTCACTCCTCTACAATCCGCCTCACCATGGCGCTCGTCGTTCAGAAGTTCGGGGGCACGTCGGTCGCGGACGCCGACCGCATTCGCCGCTGCGCGCAGCGGGCGGTGGCGTCGCACCTCGACGGGCACCACGTGCTCGTGGTGGTCTCGGCGATGGGTCACACGACCGACGAGATGCTCGAGCTCGCCCGGCGCGTCGCGACGTCACCGCCCCAGCGGGAGATCGACGTGCTGCTGTCCACGGGTGAGCAGATGAGCGCCGCCCTGATGGCGATGGCGATCGACGACCTCGGGGCCGAGTCGGCGAGCCTGAACGCGCGCAGCCTCGGCATCGTGACCGATCCCGTCCACGGCAACGCGCGGATCCGGTCGATCGATGCCCATCGCATCGTTCGCGATCTCGACGCGGGCCGGATCGTCGTCGCCCCGGGCTTCCAGGGCGTGACCGACGACGGCAGCATCACGACGCTCGGGCGCGGCGGATCCGACACCACCGCCGTCGCGATCGCCGCCGCCCTCGGCGTGGCGGCGAAGACGGGCGTGTGCGAGATCTACACCGACGTCGACGGCGTCTACACGGCCGACCCGAGGCACGTGCCCGCGGCCGGCAAGCTCGAGCGGGTCAGCTACGACGAGATGGTCGAACTCGCCGCCCTCGGCGCAGGCGTTCTCCATCCCCGGGCCGTGATGTTCGGCAAGAACTTCGGGGTCCCCATCCACGTGCGTCACAGCCAGCGCGCCGAGGGAGGAACGATGATCGTGAACGAGACTCCTGACATGGAACGCGTGTCCGTCGTCGGCTGCGCGCTGACGCCGGATCTCGGGCGCATCGGCATTCGCGGCATGCCCAACCGGCCGGGCACGCAGTCGATCATCTTCGAGCGCATCGAGGCGGCGGGCATCCTCGTGGACGACATCATCCAGATCCAGTCCGGCGAGTGCGCCGACGTCACGTTCACCGTCGAGTCACCGCACCTCGCGGATCTCAAGCTCGCGGTGCAGGAGGCGCTGGAGCGCATCGGCGGTGGCGAGATGTCCGTCGAAGTCGGCCTCGCCAAGGTCTCCGCCGTCGGCGTCGGCATGCGCACGCACACGGGTGTCGCCGCGACGATGTTCCGCCACCTCGGCGAAGCCGGCATCAACATCGCCAACATCACGACGAGCGAGATCAAGATCTCCTGCATCGTGCCCCAGGAGCACGGGCCGAAGGCGCTCCAGGTCGTGCACGACGCGTTCGGGCTGGGGGCGGCGAAGAAGGATGCGGTGCGGGAGGGGTAGGGGGGCGACGCGCGGGCGACGTACCGCTGCGCCGGCGTCCTGCCGGCTTCGCTACCACTCGGGGGCGCGCTCGGCGCGCAGGGTGGTCGTAGGGCAGCGTGGCGGCGCCGCGTCCTGCGGCTCACTCAGGGAAGTCCTTGCGCTCTCAAACCCGCCGGCCTCCTGCCGGCTACTGCCAAGGCTCGTTCTGGCGTGGGTTCTTCTATATGAGTGCGGCCCTCCGGGCCGCAGGGGGCTGCGCAATTCCGCCGGCGTCCTGCCGGCTCCCGCACGGCGCGGCGACCGCGCGCGGCGGCGGGCGTCCTGCCCGCCTTGCTTCAGATTCGTGAGATCGCGCCTACGCGCCTTGTTCCCGACCGTGCAAACGCGAGCCCGCAGGACGCGGGCGGTCGCCGCGCAGTCCCGCAGCCCCGGAGGGGCTGCCTCATATAGCCCAACCCACGTCCGAACGTCCTTGCATGAGCGGGCAGGATGCCCGCGGGTTTGGCGGCCTAAGGACTCCGTGAGTGAGCCGCAGGACGCGGCGTCGAAGCACCAACGTCCAACAGTGCAAGGTGCTGCCGCACACAACCACCTAACCGTCAGCGGAGCCGGCAGGACGCCGGCGCAGCGGTAGGTCGTGCGCATTCACGAATCAACGCTCGGCGCACGCACAGCGCCCAGTACAATCGACCACGTTCACATCAGGGAGACAAGATGCATCCACTCTGCGCCACCGCCACCGCCACCACCACCAAACGTACGCCGTCGGCAACGCGCCGCAGGGGGGCGTGGCCGTGGACGTGGACGACGACGGGGACGTCGACCTCGTCACCGCCAACCAGATCGACGACGACCTGTCGCTGCTGCGGAATGTCGGCAACGGGGCGTTCGAGCCGCAGGTCCGGCTGCCCGGAGGCGATGGCTCGCGTGTCGTGGTCGCCGTGGACGTGGATGACGACGGCGACCCCGACCTGCTCGCGGGCAACCGCGAGGGCGACGACGTGTCGGTCGTCCTCAACGACGGTCTCGGCAACTTCACGGCCGCGATGCGCTTCGCCGCGGGGGACGGACCCGTGGCCATGGTGGCGGACGACTTCGACGGTGACCTCGTAGTGGACATGGCCGTCACGTCGTCGTTCGACGATTCGCTGACGACGAGGCGCGGCCGGGGCGACGGTAGCTTCGTCGGGCTCGGGATCGCCGGCACCGGCGACCAGCCGCGGTCGGTGGCGACGGGTGACGTGGACGACGACGGCGATCTCGACATGGTCGTCGGCAACTCGTGGTCGGACGACATCTCCGTGCTCCTGAACACCGGAACGGGGGGCCTCGCCGCCGAGGTGCGTTACGACGCCGGCAACAACCCGCACTCGGTCGCGCTCGTGGACCTGAACGACGACACGTTCCTCGACATCACCGTCGCCAACCGCAGCGATCACGACGTCTCGGTCCTGCTCAACAACGGGGACGGGACGTTCGCCGCCCAGACGCAGTACGACGGCGGCTTCGGCGCCGACGCGATCGCGCTGGCCGACTTCGACGGCGATCTCGACGACGACCTCGCGGTCGCCAACGCGATCAGCGACTCGGTCACGATCTTCCTGAACGAGGGCGACGGCACCCTGACGCGTCTGGTCGACACGGGCGCCGGTGACGGCGCCACGTCCCTCGCGGTCGCCGACTACGACGGTGACCTCGACCTCGACCTCGCGGTCGCGAACTTCACGAGCGACGACGTGTCGCTGATCCTCGACGAGTGCGCGGAGGCGTGCCTCGGTGACTTCGACGGCTCGGGCATCGTGGGCTTCGGCGACCTCCTTCGCATCATCGGCGCCTGGGGCCCGTGCGGGGCGCCGTGCCCCGAGGATCTCAGCGGCAACGGGCAGGTCGACTTCGCGGACATCTTCATCGTGATCAGCGCGTGGGGGCCGTGCCCGTGACACTGACGCGTTCGGACCCTCTGGAGCCCGGCTCCGGAAGACCCCGTTTTACATAACACCGATTATCGGCGGGGTGAAGGGGGGTGACGCCGGCGGGCCCTAGCTCTCGGCCGGGATCACGAACCGGTTGAGCACGCCGAACAGCAGGCCGAACAACGCCCACGCGAGGACGAGCGAGAGCGCGGTGGCCAGATAGCGCGGCGTCTGGTCGAGCGTGTGCGCGTTCGTATAGATCGTGATCGCCCCCCAGGCGATGACGCGGACGAGGTTGCACAGCAGCATGATCGGGGCGGCCGCGAGCGCGGCGACCACGATCTGCCACCGGGGACGGATCCGCGCGAAGGTGACGATGACGCCGACCATGAGACTCGACATGAGCTGCGAGGCCCCGCGATTGGAGATGCCCTTCGCGATCACGCCCTCGGCGTCCCCCCGCATGTAGACCATGTCCATGCCATCCTCGATCTCCACGAGCACGCCGGGCAGCATGTCGAGCGCCGCGCAGGCGATGGCGAGCGTCTCCGTCTCCGGCAGGATGATCAGGCGGGCGTAGTAGCGCGTGCCGGGGGGAATCGAGACGGTGATGATCAGGAGCAGCGGCGCCGCACGCCACAACAGCCGCCAGCCCCCCACCACCAGGACGCATCCCGCCAGCGCGGGAACGATCGACAGGCGCTGCGGGATGCCGTAGTTGAACGGCCACGACGAGAAGAAGTACGCCACCAGCGCGAAGAGGATGAGCGCGAGCCCCCAATTGGATCCGGGGGACACCGCCGCGGCGAGCGCGTGGCGTCGGAGCAGGAAGATGACCACCAGCGCGACCGGCACGGCGAGCGCGTGCGCGGCCTCGGGGTTCCATCCCGCCCATTGAATGGTCTGGGCCACGGCGGGGAGAAACACGAGGACGCAGAGGATCGACAGGACGGTGATCTGGATCGCCGCCGTGCGCGGGCTGGGGGCATCGGCCATGCTCGAATCTCCGAATCGGCCCACATCGTAGAGCGCACCCCGGCGTCTGGGCAGCCGATAGACTCTGGGGGTGACCGATCAGGCCTATCACGCTGCTCTGCGGTGGCTCGCGCTCACCGCGTGGCTGACGTACGCGGCGCTGTCGGCGGGCAGCCTCTCCATCGATCCGGAGACGCGCTTCCGCGTCGCCGAGTCGATCGCGAGGAACGGCACCGTCGCCCTGGCGGAGCCCAACCTGCACACGGTCGAGCACGACGGGAAGCACTACTCCCTCTTCTTCCCGGGCCAGACCCTCGTGCTGCTGCCGGTGGCCGCCGCCGAGGTGCTCGCCGCCGACGGGTTCGGGATCGACGCGAACCTTGCGGCGACCGGCGCCCGCTTCGCGACGGCGGTCTTCGTGATGCCGGCGTTCGCCCTGCTCTACCTGCTGGGCCACGTGGCGCTGCTTCGCGCGCTGGAGGTGGGACGACGCCTCGCCTTGTTCAGCGGCGGGCTGCTCCTGATCGGCACGCACGCGCTGATCTGGGGCACGAACGGGTCGGAGGAGACGATCCTCGGCGCGATCTCGGCGTGGGCGTTCTGGGCGCTGGTCAGCGCCGACCGGATCGCTCGAGATGACCCCGATGCGTCCGCGGCCACGGTGCGGGCGTACGTTCGGCATCTGGGGCTCGCCGGCGTGCTGCTCGCGATCGGGATGATCCACCGTTCGACGTTCATCGCGGTCGCCGGCGGCGCGGCCGTGCTCGCGATCCCGAGCATGCTGGGCCACCGGCGCCTGCTGATCCGGGGTTGGGGGCGGTTCGCGGTGTGGGTCGCCGCGGGCGTCGTCGTCGTCGCCACCGTGCCGCTCTACAACTGGATTCGCTTCGGGAACGCGCTCGATACCGGGTACGGTCGTTACTACGAGGCGTTCGGCGGCGTCTTCTCCACGGATCTGCTCACCGGGCTCCGCGGTCACCTCCTGAGCCCCGGCAAGAGCGTCTTCCTGTACGTGCCGTGGCTGGTGCTGCTGCCGCCGGCGTTGCTCATGCCCGGCGTTCGCCGTCGTCTCGGCCGGCTCGGCGTGGCCCTGCTGGTGATGATCGCGTTGCACCTGCTCATCTACAGCAAGTTCATCTTCTGGGCCGGCGCGTTCGGATGGTCCGTCCGATTCCACGTGTCGATCATGCCGCTGCTGTTCGTGCCGATCGCGGTCTGGCTCGATCGGGCGACCCTGAAGCGCGGCGTGCGCGTCGCGCTGGTCTTGCTCGCAACGGCGTCCGTGCTCATCCAACTCGCGGGCCGTGCCTTGAACGACGGGCTCGAGCATCGCCAGCACCCGGAGTACTACACCGGGCCGGACAATCTCATCCCCGACGAGGCCGCGTGGACGTGGCACGGATCCCAGCTCACCCTGCGTCTCGTGAACATCGGTCGCAAGCTGAGCGGGCGACGGCTGCTGGACCTGGAGGAGGGAGACCCGCAACGGATCGTCACCGTCTGGAGCATCTTCCCGTGTCGCGCGGCCGTGGTGATGAAGAGCCGGGTGATCGTCATCGCCCTCTGGGCGCTCTGGATCCTGCTGGTGGCGGCCGCGCTCGGCGCGGGCGGCCGGACGGTTTCCCTGGCGTGGCCGCGCGCGCCGTGAACGGCGGATCTGCGCCCGCCATCGTCACCACGAGCGCTGCCCCCCTGCCTTGCCACCGGACGGTCGATCGGGTGCAATGGGGACGAGGAGTCGTCCGCAACCACGCGCATGAGCAGCGAGTCGCCACGTTTCGTCGAACGACAACTGGCCGGATGGGGCAACTACCCCGTCGAGCCGTGCCGCGTGTACCGCCCCGAGCGACGACGCGATCTGGACGACATCCTCCGATCGCTGGCTGACGGCGGCGGGATCCCCCGCGGGCTCGGGCGAAGCTACGGCGACGCCTCCCTGAACCGGAACGGTGCGGTCATCGGGCAGGATCGCCTGAGCTGCCTGCGATCGTTCGACGAGCAGGCCGTCGTGCTGGAGTGCGACGGGGGCACGAGCAACGAAGAGATCATCGACGCGATGCTCCCGCGGGGCTACTTCCTGCCGGTGACGCCGGGGACGCGCTACGTCACGGTCGGCGGCGCGATCGCAAGCGACGTGCACGGGAAGAACCACCACCGCGACGGATCGATCAGCGCCTTCGTCGAGAGCTTCGAACTCCTGACGGCGAGCGGCGAGATGCTCACCTGCTCGCGCCACGAGAACTCCGACGTGTTCTGGGCCACGATCGGCGGCATGGGGCTCACCGGGATCATCGTCTCGGCGCGCATCCGGCTCATGCCCGTGGAGACCGCGTACATCACGATGCGCACTGATCGCGCGAAGAACCTCGACGAGGCCCTCGAGCGGTTCGCGGAGCTGGACACCGGGTACCGGTACTCCGTGGCGTGGCTCGACTGCACGGCCGGGCGACGCGCGCTCGGACGCTCGGTGCTCATGCACGGGGAGCACACGGCCCGCGACGAGCTGGCCCCGGCCGAGGCGCACTCCCCCCTGTCGCTCACCGCGAAGGCCCGGCGCACGGTCCGGTTCTTCGCGCCGCGCTTCGCCCTGAGCCCGTTGACCGTCCGCGCCTTCAACCGCACGTACTACGCTCGCCAACGCGACGGGACGCGGCGCGTCCGCCTCGACTCCTTCATGTTCCCGCTCGACGCCGTCGCGCACTGGAATCGCCTGTACGGCCGCCGCGGCTTCATCCAATACCAGCTCGTCCTGCCGAACCACACGGCGCGGGAGGGACTCGTGGAGATCCTCGACCGGATCGTCCGCGCCGGCGCTGCCTCGTTCCTCTCGGTGCTCAAGCGACTCGGGCCCCTCAACGACGCGCATCTCTCCTTTCCGATCGAGGGTTGGACGCTGGCCCTCGACATGCCGAACACGGGGGCGCCGCTGCTCGAGCTGGTGCGAGCGCTGGAGACGCTCACGCTGAAGCACGAGGGACGCGTGTACCTGACCAAGGACGCGACGCTCACGCGCGACGCGTTCGAGGCGATGTACCCCCGACTCGACGAGTTCAAGGAGATCAAGCGGCGGCTCGATCCCCAGCAGCGGTTCACGTCGTCGATGGCGCGAAGGCTGGGCATCGTCGATGGAGAGGCGGGCCGATGAGCGCCGGCGGCGCGGTCCTGATCACGGGCGCGACCTCGGGCATCGGGTGCGCGATCGCCCGACTTCTGGCGGCGGAAGGACGATCGCTCGTCCTCGCCAGCCGCGACGCGGCGGAGCTCGATCGATGGGCGAGCGACTTCCGCGTGCGCTACGACGCGGACGTCGTGACGCGCGTGTACGACGCGCGGACCGTCGACACCGCGACCTTCCTCGACGCGTGCGCCGAGGCGGCGTCCGGAGGGCTCGCGGGCGTCATCGTGTGTCACGGCTACCTGGGCTCACAAGCCCTCGCCCAGCGTGATCCAGACGAGGCCCGGGCGATCATGGACGTCAACTTCACGTCCTGCGTGAACCTGCTGAACGCGGCCGCGACCCACCTGCTCGCCCGGGGGGCGGGCTTTCTCTGCGCGGTCTCGTCGGTGGCGGGCGACCGCGGTCGCCAGAGCAACCACGTGTACGGCTCGGCCAAGGCGGGCCTCAACACCTTCCTCGACGGGCTGCGTCACCGCCTGGCGGGGACGCCCGTCTCCGTGACCACCATCAAGCCCGGGTTCGTGGACACGCCGATGACGTACGGGCTGACCGATTCGAAGCTCAACGCCGATCGAGAGCGCGTGGCGGAGGCGATCTGGCGGGCGACGCGGCGGGGCCGGAGCGTCGTCTACGTTCCGTGGTTCTGGCGCTACATCATGCTGATCATCCGCGCGATCCCCGGGCCGATCTTCAGGCGGACGAAACTGTAGCAGACTCCTCCGGCGGCTCCGCGCGCCTGACCAGCCAGGCCCAGCGCACCACGACCAGCACGAGCATCACGACCCCGGCGATCCAGACCGCGAGCAGGCCGTACCGGACAGGCGCCGACTGCGTGCGGATCGCGCGCTTGAACGGGAAGACGTTGACGTCCGGCGCGGCCCCCGGCTGGTCCTCGAAGGCGGGGACCGGGTCGCCGGACACGTGCCGCGCGAGGTTGTGGAAGCGCTCGAGCAGATGCGATTCCTCCGGGCGCCAGACCCAGTCGTACGGAGCGGTGGCGTGGTCGCGATGCTGGATGAACTCCGTCTCGAACGCGTACGTCACCGAGGCGACCTGCACCGTGACGCTCACGACGGCGAGGGCGACCAGCGCGCCGCGGGCGAGACGCCAGCGCAGGAGCGGGATGAGCGCAAGCATCCACGGCGCGAGCATCTCGGTGAGGTACCGGGGCCCCACGCCCAGTCGCCCGTCCAGAAGAGGTACTTGCCGTGGAAGAGGAGCGTCGTGAGCAGCATCGCGATGACCGCCACCGTCATCCGCCGGCTCGTCCGCCACAGCAGAATGAGCCCCGGTATCGTCGCGAGCAGGATCGGGTTGTAGAGAAAGACGCTCTTGCCGGGGCTGAAGAGCAGCCCCCCGAGACCCTCGCGCAGGGGCGCCTCGAAGAGCGGCGTGTCCTGCACCTTGACCCGCTCTCCGGTGACGGTGTTGAACACCCACTCACCGACCAGGTCGGCGTAGCCGGTGGTGAGCGGGTGGCCGAAGCGCACGGTGTTGAGGATCATGACCAGGATCACGAACGGCGCCACGCCCAGCAATCCGGCGCCGATCCAACGGAGCAGTCGACGCATGCGCGTGCCCACCTGCGGGCGGGGAAGGATGTCCGCCCCCATGACCGCGAGCAGGAGCGGTCCCGTGAGCACGACCGACGAGATACGGAAGAAGAACGCGATCCCCGCCGCCGTCATCGCGAGCAGCGGATAGCGCAGACCGTCGCGGCTCCACGCTCGCTGCGATGCCCACATGCACGTGAGGAGACACACCGCGACCTGGGACGCCTCGTACGTGTTGATCGCGCAATGCCAGTGCATCGTCGCGACCCCGAACAGGATCGACACCCACCTCGCCGGCCGGCGCTCCCGCGTCAGGTCGAGAACGATCGAGTACAGCAGGACGACCGCCAGCGCGCCGCAGAGCGGGAAGAACACGATCGACGTGAGGAACTGGCCGACCTGGTCGGGGCTCGCCCCGCCCGGCAGGACGTCGGCGGCGATGTGGCCGGCGACGACGAACGGGGCCATGCACACCGACTGCCCGAGCCCGAAGAACGAGTAGCGCGTTCCGTCAGGACCCACGACGTGAAGGTCGGTGACGCCCCGCGGCAGATCGATCCATCCCGTCTCGACGATCTACTTGGAGATCTCCCAGCGAATGAGGCTGTCGCCGTGAATGTGCCCGGGCGCGGAGACCACGTACAGCAGGAAGAACGCCAGAAAGAGCCACATGATCTCGCGGGGACGGCGCATGGCGGCAGCGTACCACGCCCGGCGATCACGGCGCCAAGGAGGAACGCTCATAACCTGCTAGGGCACGTAGTAAGCGTTCGTGCTCCGGCCGGTGCTGAACGTCCGCCAGTGGTCGAACAGCATTCGCTCGCGGTACCGGTGCGGTGGGAAGTCGATGTAGGACTCACGCTCCCACGTCGTGATGGTGTCGACGATCGCGTCCAGGTCCGATCCCTCGACGGCGCGCGGCGAAAGCTCACGCGGGTCGTTCGCAAGGTCGTAGAGCAGCAGCTTCTTCGTGTACGGGAAGTAGACGTACTTGCGATCGTCCTCGACGTAACCCTTCGGGCTCTTGCCGAGCCAGCTTGCGAAGAAGAGCCGGCGGTCGGCATCGATGGGCTCGAGCGCGTTGACCCCCTCGAAGCCGGCCTCGTCGATCCCGAACCCGAGCAGGCTCAGGATGGTGGGCGTCATGTCGAGCTGGGAGCACGGCCACGTGATCTTCGTGCCGGCCTCGATCCGGCCGGGCCACCAGATCACCCACGGGACGCGGATCAGCTCCTCGTACACCACCAACCGCCCGCGGCGGGCATCGGGGCGGAACACCTCGCCGTGGTCGCCGATGACGCAGAGCAGCGTGTTCTCGGTGAGACCGCGTCGCTCGAGCTGCGTGAACACCTCCTCGACGAACGCGTCGCTGAACCGGATCGTTTGCAGGTACTTCTCGTAGATGTCGTCCGTCGGCTCGTGTTCGTACCACTCCGGCAGGTCGTAGGGGTCATGCGTGACCGTCGTGATCATCGTGAGCAGGAACGGCTCCTCGCCGCCGTCCACCCATTCGAACATCGGCTCGATCATCCGGAAGTCGTCGCCGTTGACGATGCCGAGGTACGCGGACTCGTCCTCGAGGTTCTCGCGGAACCACGCCCAGTCGTAGCCGATGTTGGCCCAGAGTCCCGGTGCGCCGAACCATGGACCGCGGGACATCTCGAAGAACGCGCTGCGGTACCCGCGGCGGGCCAGGATCGTGGCCAGGCTCTCGTACGGCTCGTCCACGAGCACGGACTCGACCGCGCCGGCGAGGAAGTCCGGACGCGTGCTCGTGAGCGACGCCCACCAGGCCTTCGTGGTCTCCGGCATCATCGTCCGCGTGCGCACGAACTCCACGCCCTCGCCGGCCAGGCGCGCGAGGGTCGGGGTCGTGCCGAGCGTGGGGTCGCCGAGCGTCGTCACCGGGTGCGAGACGCTCTCGAGGAAGATGACCACGACGTTCGGCGGTGAGCTCGGCGGTGCGCCGGGCGGCGTCGTCGGCATCTCGATCGCCCGCTCTCCCGCCCGCGGGATCACGCGGGTCATGACCGCCGTCTCATCTGATTCGGCGAGGTCGCTCATCGTGTGCATGAGCGCGTACCAGTGGCTGTTGAAGCGGATGGCGTCCTTCCACGCGGCCGTGCTCGCGGTGCCGAGATCCAGACGCCCGAGAGCGGTGGCGACCACGATCGCGCCCAGCGCCACCAGCATCCGCATCGCGTGATGGCGGCGGCTCTCGACGACGGGCACCGGGCGGTAGAGCCGCCAGAGGTACCACACGAGACACACGGCGATGAAGATCAACGGCAGCGTGATCCGGTGCATCGTCACCGCGAACGTGTCGAGCAGGACCTCGAGCGTGATCTGGTAGTCCCGGGCCGCGAGCACCAGCACGCTCGGCTGCATCTGGGAGCCCGTCGCCACGAGCCATCCGGCATTGACCACCGACCACGCCCCGAGCACGGCGGCGACGAGCAGCGTGAGCCTCGCGAAGAGCTTCGTCGGAGAGACGACGTAGCCCAGCGCGAAGAGGGCCGCGACCGCCGCGAAGAACACCACGTCGGCGCACGAGGCCTCGAGCACGTCGCCCATCAGGCTCGCCGGCCCGTGCCCGCCTTCGACCGGCCACGAGGTCATCGTCTTCGCGTTGAGGTACTTGACCGCCACGGTGCCGACCACCGAGACGATCAGAAGGGTGGTCTCGGGGCGGGGCCACGCCCGCAGCACGCGGGAGCGCAGGCCGCGTGGATTGCGCGGCGCTTCCGGTGAATCCTGCGACGGACGATCCTGCGACACCGGTCTGAACTCCGTCCCCTCCGACGCCGCGCGACCGCGGGCGAGTGCACAGTATCATCGGCCGCCGGTTCGGTCGCTTCCACCGATCTCTGGCCTTTTCACGTGCTCGCCGGCCCCCCCTGGCAGCCCGGACTTCTTCAAGGGGCGGCTGGGTCGCCGGTGGCGTTGATTGGGGGGGGATCGCGAATCGGTATCATGTCGCCCATGCCCGCCCCCGTCGCCGCCCTCGCCCTGCTCGTCGCCACCGCGACCGCCTCCGCCCTGCCCCCCCCTCGTGTCGAGCAGGACGGCGTGCGGATCAACGTCTCGATGCGCGCTCACGTGTGCACCTACGAGATCACGAACGTGGACGCGCCACCGATCACGCACTTCGAGATCGACGCGAAGAACACCTACAACCACCTCGGTCCCGAGGGCTGGGCTCTGGAGGTCGAGGGCGACTACCACCTCGTGTGCCGGACCGACGCCGCGCGGTGGGCGATCCACCCCGGCCAGACCGGGGAGTTCAGCGTTCGCGTGGCGAGCGCCAGCGCGTCGATGGGGACGGCCTCCGCCCTCGTCGCCTTCGACGGCAGCGCCGACCCGGTCCGCTTCGAGAGCGTGTGGGCGCCGATCCGGCACCCGCGCAGCTTCCTCGTGATGACGGGCATCGTCATCTCGGCCATCGCGATCCTGCACGGTCTGTTCATCGCGCGGAGCCAGCGCCGCGCCGCGGCCCGGGCGTGACCGCGCACGGGACCACACTTCCGATCCAGGGGCTCACGATCCCGCTGCCGCCTGCCGCGCCAGGAGCGTCTCGATGTCCCTGCGCAGCGTGTCCTCGTGGTTCGAGCCGAGCACGGTGTGCTCGGTGTGGATCCTGCCCTCGGGATCGATGATCACCGTGTGCGGGATCGAGTGGACGCCGAACGCGCGGCTCACCGAGCCGTCGCGATCGAGGGCGACGCGGAAGGCGAACCCGCGTCGCCGCATGAACGCGGCGACCCTCTCCTCGGTTTCGGACATGTTCACCATATACAGCTCGACGCCACGATCGCGGTAGTCGCGATCGATCCGGGCCAGGGCGGACATCGAGCTGACGCACGGGACGCACCACGTCGCCCAGAAGTCGATGACGACGATCCGGCCACGCCGAGCGGCCAGCTCCCGCGATCCGCCCTCCAGGAGCTCGAGCGTGACGGCCGGCGCCTCCCGGAGCGCGGGAGGCGCCACCGGCGTGTTGGCACGGGGCGCCTCCGGCGACGCGGCCGCGAGCGCCGGCAGGAACGACTTCACGCGCTGCGCCGTGGCCGGCGGTACGAACACGAAACGCTTGGCGTCCGGTGGCGTGGTCGTCCACTGACGGTAGTTGACGGTCAGGGTGATCGCCGGCGCCGACGCGGCCGCGTTCGCCTCGCGCGTCTTCATGACCGACGTGAGGTCCGGACGCAAACGCACCAGCCATGGTTCGGGCCCCTGCTGGAACCATAGATGAACGTCAACGCCCCCCTGGGTGAAGCACAGATGATCGGCGGCGACGGCGTCGATCAGCTCGACGCCCTCGTGACGGACCGAGCTGACCGAGTCGAGCAGACGCTTCTCCGGGACGCTGCCGAGCAGCCCGAAGAGCACGTCCAGCTCCATGCCCCCCGCCGCGCTGACGACGGCGATATCCGGCACGCTGGTGAGCACGGTGGACAGCGCGCGCGGCGCGCGGCGCTGGACGAAATGCCCGCCGCCGGGCGCGAGCACGGTCAGCGTGCGGCCATCGCTGACGATCGTCCCCCCGTCGGTACCTCGACGCGGGCGCAGCGCGAACCGGGCGGGACGCGCCAGGTCCAGGGCGTAGGCGATGTCGTACTTGATCCCCGCGTCGCCGCCCTCGCCACGGACGGAGACGGCGATGTCCACCCGACCATGATCGAACGCCCGGTAGTGCGCCGCGACGGCGCGCACGATCCGCTCGGCCTCGGGATCGATCACGATCGTGGCCGGTGGCTCGCTTGCCCGCGCACCGCCCGCGAGAACCAGGACGGTGAGGAGGACGATCAGGCTGTGCGGCCGCGTACTCATGGCGGTCACCATACCCCTCACCCCCCCGCGCCGTCGGCGCCGGCCCCCGCCGCCGCCACGAGATCCCCGACGGCGTCGTCGATCCGCGCGACCGCGTTGGCGGCCAGCGCCGGCTCGAGGTGACGGCGGATCGCCCGGCGGATCGCTGCTGCGTCGGCCGGTGGCCGCTCCGGCGACAGGCCCCTCGCTTCCGCGGGCAGGATCTCCGGATAGCTCAGCCGATCCGGCAGCCACGGCAGGCACCCGGCCAGCATCGCTTCGACGACGGCGATCCCGAAGAACTCGTGACGGGCCGTGGAGAGGACCCAGTCGCACCGCCGGAGGTGCGCGAGGTATGCGTCGCGGTCGGCCACGTAGCCGACGTGGTCGATCCGATCGGCGTGACGACGCCGGAACTCCGCGAGCGCCGGTGGCTCCTGGCGGAACCGTTCGCCAAGGATCGTCCACCGCAGGTCCTGCCGGGCCCCGAGCGTGGACGCGATCTCCAGCAACTCCACGGGCCCCTTGTCGTGCTCCCATCGGTGTGGCCAGCAGACC
This sequence comes from Planctomycetota bacterium, assembly GCA_024226535.1. Lineage (GTDB taxonomy): Bacteria > Planctomycetota > Phycisphaerae > Phycisphaerales > SM1A02 > JAAELP01. The sequence continues at coordinate 26,977 of JAAELP010000290.1, forward strand.
CGCGTCGGGTTATGTGAAACGCGTGACTCCCCCGCCGGCTCCGCCGGATCCTCGACCGGCGGCCAGATGACCGCCTCCCGTCGAGCGCCGGCGAGGACCCGCCCCGCGCCGTCCGGCGCGTGGGCGAGGATCTGCTCGATGCCCGTCGCGAAGGACCGCCGGTTCCAGTCGCTGTTCCAGATCGTCAGGTCGGCGGCGGCGATGCTCGTGAGGTTGGTCAGGGCGAAGTGGACGTCCCGCTCGCGCGAGGCCTCGTCCGCATGGCCCTCGGGATACGCCGCCTGGTTCTCGTGCATGTACACCACGGCGGGCTGTCGGCGGAGCGTCGCCGGCAGCACGGCGCGCAGGTCCGCGAGGCTCAGGAGGGATGTCGCGAAGATCACGTCCGGAGGAGCGTCGGGCGCTTCGCCGGCCCCCACCTCCCGCGCGAACTCCAGGGCGGCGAGACGCATGCGCCACTTCCACGCGCGTCCGGGCCGGGTGAGCCAGTGCCACCGGTGCCTCGAGTGACGCGAGATCGACTCGCGCACGGCGCGGTGCGAGCCCGAGTCGAACGGCTCGAAGGCGAGGACGCGTAGCGCCGGTCGGGGCGATTCCACGCCGTTCAGCGTACCGCGGAACGATCCGCGCGGCGGCAAATCGGCCGTTCGCTACAATTGCCCCGCACGTGATGACTGCGAATGTCCCTGACAAGAGCGAACCTCGCCCGGGACCGCTGCCGGAGCCGGGGAGCGAGGAGGCGGTGGCGATGGCCCCGCTGTGCGCCGTGTTCCGGCGCTACCTCAAGTCGCTGAACCTGAAATACACGCCCGAGCGAGCGGACATCCTCAACGCGATCATCGAGCTGGACTCGGTGTTCGAGGTCGAGCAACTCCTCGAGGAGGTCCGGCGGCGCGGCTACCGCGTGTCCAAGGCCACGGTGTACCGCACGATCAAGCTCCTCCAGGACGCGGGCATCATCACGCAGACGCTCTTCGACGCGCGGCAGGCGCATTACCAGCTCATCTACGGGCAGGCGCCGCGCGATCACCTCGTCTGCATGAAGACGGGCCGCAACGTCGAGTTCACCGACGAGGCGCTGCGCGACATCAGCCGGCGCATCTGCCAGGAGCACGGGTGGGAGCTGGTCGGGCACCGGTTCCAGATCTACGCGCTCAGTCCCGAAGGCCGGCGACAGATCGAAGCCGGCGACGGGTAGACGTTTCGTCAGTCGTCCGTGTCCAGGTCCTCCGCCGCCAGCGGGCGCATGATCCGGTAGGACTCCCCAAGCCAGCGCCCGAGGTCCACGAGCCGGCAGCGATCGCTGCAGAACGGGAAGGTGACGGCGTCGTCGCGTGCCGGCTTGCCGCAGGTCGGGCATGCGCCGTCGGCGCGCGGCGCCGGCTCGTCGCCCGGGAGCAGGCGCCCGGCAAGCTCGGGCGGGGCGCTGATCCGCAACGAGCGACGGTTCTCGTCGACGTGCGCCAGATCCACCGCGACGTGATGAGCCGGAAGCTGGTCGCCGAAACGCTCCGGCCACTCGACCGCGATGACCGCGTCGCCGGCATCGAGCATTTCGTCCCAGCCGATGGTCTCCAGCTCCTCGGCGCCGGCGAGGCGGTAGCCGTCGAGGTGCAGCAGGCGTGGCGCGGTCGAACCCGGGGCCGGGCGCAGCTCGCGGCAGAGGATGAACGTCGGGCTCGAGACCTCGCGCGGGTCGTACCCGAGCCCCTCGGCGAGGCCGCGTACGAAGCATGTCTTGCCCGCGCCGAGCGGTCCGCTCAGGGCGAGCACGTCGCCACGACGCAGGCCCGTGGCGAGCCGGCGGGCGACGGCCCGCGTTTCCTCCTCGCCGTCGGTGACGAGATCCAGGATGACCGTCATCGCTCCCTCAGGACTCATGCTGCCACCCCAGCTCGTCGCCCGCCTCCCCCCGCTCACCGTCGCGCATCACCACGCGCGGCGCGTCGCCGCCGGGGTGGTCGATCACGCGTCCGACGCGCGTGACCGGAACCTCGTCGCCGATCGTCGCGGGGACGTCACCGGCCGCCGTGAACAGCAGCTCGTAATCCTCCCCCTCCCCCGCCGCGCGACGCCACGGGATCCCGGCCCGGGCGGGGATTCGGTCGACGTCGATCTCGATGCTCGCGTCCGAGGCACGCGCGATGTGCGCGGCGTCGCGTCCGAGCCCGTCGCTGATGTCGATCATGGCGTGCAGGTGATCACCGAGGCGGGCCGCGAGGTCCAGCGCTTCGGCGATCCGCGCTTGGAAAGTGAGGTGGTGGGCGGGCTCGACCCCGGTCACCGAGCCGCCGAGGGCTCCCGTCACGTACACCGCGTCCCCGACGACGGCCCCGCCACGCGTTATGGCTCGTCCGACCGGCGAAGCGAGAACGGTCACCGTGCAGACGAGCGGGTGACCCGCATCGTCGAGCAGCGCGATGTCACCGCCGATGAGTGGACAGTCGGCCTCTGCGGCGGCGACGCGCATGGCGTCGAACAGGCGCTCGCTGCGCTCGCGCCCAAAGTTCGGTGGCAGCGCGGCGGTGGCGAGCGCCGCGATGGGTACCGCCGCCATCGCCGCCACGTCGCTGACGCTGCGCATGATCGCCTTGCGCCCCACGAGTTCGATGGGGGTGGTCTCCGGCGCGTAGTGACGCCCTTCGATCACCTGGTCAACGGCAACGAGCAGACGCCGGTCGTCGAGATCCAGGAGCGCCATGTCGTCCCCCGGACCGAGACGCACGCGGCTCGGCAGGTCGGTGCTGGCCCCGTAGATGTGGTGGAGGAGGTCGATTTCGCGCATCGGGTCGTGCTCGCAGAGGTCGATTATGGTCATTCTCGACGGGCTCCCGCGGCACGTCGCGCTGTCATTTCTTGTGGACGGGAGGCTTAAGCCTCATGCGATCAGACACTTAGATCCCCGACCGCCGACAGTACTTTACAGCCGACCGGATCTCGGCCAAGATTCAAGCGTTGGATCGCGTTCGTCCGATGACGGCCGAGACCGGGGTCGTCGGTGGGGACTCGGGAGTGGCGAATGGACCGTGCTTGGTGCCATCGCATGCGAGGGGATTTGGAGCCGCAGAGGCTGCGGTCGGTGGATTCCACCGAACTCGTCGCTGCGGTCCGACGTACTGAAACTGCAGAAGATGGTGGATCTGGGGATCCGCCAGGACCATAGCCACGCTTGCCGGGCGGCCTGTTGACGCAGGCACGCCGGGATTTCTCCTTTCTTCTTTCTCCTCCTTCGCCGCCTCGGCTTCACCGCCGGGGCGGCGGGTTTTTTGAGGCGTGGCCGACGCGTGCTCAGCGATCCGGAGCGAGGAGTTCGATGAGCAGGCGCGCGTGACGCGCCGTGGCCCCCTGCTCCCGTTCGATGACCGCGCGGCCGTTCGCGGCGAGGGCGGCGCGGCGGTCGGGATCGGCGAGGAGCGAGGCGATCGTGGCCCCAAGCTCGGTGGCGGGGATCTGCACGAGACCGTCCCCCGCGAGCAGCGCGTCAACCGTGGCCTGGAAGTCGCCGGTGGCGGGACCCACGACGGTGGCGCGTCCCAGCGCGATGGGCTCCATCATGTCTGAGCCGTGCAAAGAACCGAAACTGCGACCGACCACGCAGAGATCCGCGAGCGCGTAGGCGCGTCGCAGCTCCCCGATCGTGTCCAGGAGATAGCGATCGCGGTCGCTGCCCACGTCGCCCCGCGACCGCCGCGCGCATCCGGGCAGGTCACGGGAGGCCTGGTCGAACCACTCCGGTTTGCGCGGCGCGCACAGGAGCTGAACGCCTTCGGGCACGGCACCGTCGAGCAGCGCGTGCTCTTCGGGGGCGGTCGAGCCGGCCACGACGAGCGGTCGGGACCGGTCGAGGCCCAGCGCATTCGCCAGTTCGTCGGCGCCGGCGACGGTGTCGGTGATCTCCGCCGTGTCCCACTTCATGGTGCCGGTCACGACGACGCGCTCCGCCGCCGCGCCGAGAGCCCGGAAGCGTTCCGCGTACGCCTCCGTCTGGACCGCCGCGAAGGCGAGACGCGAGAACGACGGTCGCACGAGGGCCCGCACGCGGGCGTACCGCCGGGCGCTGCGCTCCGAGAGCCGGCCGTTGATGACGCCGAGGGGGATGCCACGCCGCGCGCAAGCGGCGGTGAACGCCGGCCAGACCTCCAGCTCGACGAGCCCGATCGCGTCGGGCCGGACGCGGTCGAGGAAGCGTCGCGCCGCGAAGTTGAAGTCAAGCGGGTAACGCACCACCGGCAGGTCGTTCCCGAAGAGCGTCCGGGCCCGCGCAAAGCCCGTGTTCGTCGTGGCCGCGACGACGACCTCCACGCCCTCGGCGGCCAACTCGCCGACGAGCGTGCGGATCGCGTTGACCTCGCCCACGGAGACGGCGTGAAGCAGCAGCCGACGCCCCGGGGTGCCGGCGGGCAGATGCGGCGCGGCGCCGAGCCGCCCCGACCAGTCCGAGCGGAGCTTGCCGGTGCGCGCCAGCCGCCAGAGCCACCACGGGGCGGTCAGAAGGCACGCGACCAGCGCGACGAGATCCACCAACCACCGCATGGAGCGGAGTGTAGAGCGGTTTCACTTCAGGTGCGGACCGCTCGACGCCGTATACTCGCCGCCCGTCGATGATCATCACCGCGCGGCCAACCCTCGCCCGCATGCTCGCCGCCGGCATCGCGCTCGGAAGCGCCGCCGCGGCGGCCGCCCCCCCCACTGCCACCCCCACGGCCCCGCCCGCTGGCCCCCTTCCTGCGCTCATCCCACGCGAGGCGTTCTTCGGCCCGCCCGACCGCACCGGTCCGCGGATCAGCCCCGATGGCGAGCGCCTCGCCTACCTCGCGCCGCACGGGGGCGTGCAGAATGTCTGGGTGCAGACCATCGGCGCCCACGACGCGCGACCGGTGACGTGGAGCACGAAGCGCCCGATCCGGCGTTGCTGGTGGGCGGCGAACGGCGAGCAGATCCTCTACCGGCAGGACGCCGACGGCGACGAGAACCACCATCTCTACGCGGTCGATCTCGACGGGGATCCCGCGCACGACCTCACGCCGATGGACGGCGTCCAGGCCCGGCTCGTCGCCGTCGACCGCGACCATCCCGACGAGATCCTCGTGGCCGTCAACGATCGCACGCCCCGCGCCCATGACGTCTGGCGGATCGACACGCGAAGCGGCGAGGGCACGCGCGTGCTCGAGAACACGCGGGGGTACACGCGCTTCCTCGCCGACGCCACGCTCACGGTGCGCGTCGCGTCGCGGACGACCACCGACGGCGGCGAGGTCGTGCACCTGCGCGACGGCGAGGCTGAGCCGTGGTACGAGCTGGTGCGCTGGGGGCTCGACGAGGCCGAGTCGTCGCGCCCGTTGGGCATCTCCCGCGACGGCGGGACGGTGTACCTGCTCGACGCCCGCACATCCGACACGAGCCGGCTCTACGCGTACACGGACGGTCCGGACGGCCCCTCGTACGCCCGCATCGCCGGCGACGAGCGGGCCGACGTCGCCCGCGTCCTCTTCGACCCGGGCACGAGGCGGCCGCAGGCCGTCGCCTTCGACCACGCCCGGCGACGGTGGCGCTTCCTCGACGGAGGTGTGTTCGCCGACTGGGCCACGCTGCGTCGCGTCGCCGACGGCGAGCCGTCGATCGTGAGCCGTGATCGCGACGACGGGCGCTGGGTCGTCGCCTTCGAGCGCGACGACGGGCCGATCGCGTACTACCTCTACGAGCGAGCCGCGCGAGAGGCGACGTTCCTCTTCGTGGAACGCCCGCCGTTGGCGGTGGCGTCCCTGGCGAAGATGGAGCCGGTGACGATCACCGCGCGCGACGGGCTCCCGCTCGTCAGCTACCTGACGAAACCGATCGGTTCGACGGGACCGGTGCCGATGGTACTCCTCGTGCATGGCGGGCCGTGGGCACGGAACCGCTGGGGGTATCACCCGGTGCACCAGTGGCTCACCAACCGCGGGTACGCGGTGCTCAGCGTGAACTTTCGCGGTTCGACGGGTTTCGGCAAACGTCACCTCAACGCCGGCAACCGCCAATGGTCGGGCCGGATGCACGACGATCTGATCGACGCGGTGAACTGGGCCGTTTCCGAAGGCGTCGCCGACCCCGACCGCGTCGCGATCATGGGCACGAGCTACGGCGGCTACGCCACGCTCGTCGGCCTCACGGTGACCCCGGAGTTCTTCGCCGCCGGCGTGGACATCGTCGGGCCATCACACGTGCCCACGCTGCTGGATTCGATCCCGCCGTACTGGGAGCCGATCCGGGCTCGCTTCGACGCCCGCGTCGGCACCGCTGCCGACGGTGACCTGCTCGAGATGATCTCGCCGCTGAACTACGTGCACGCGATCCGCCGACCGCTCCTGATCGGGCACGGGCGCAACGACCCGCGGGTGAAGGAGGACCAGAGCCGGCAGATCGTCGTCGCGATGCAGTCGCGGGGGCTGCCCGTGACGTACGTTCTCTTCCCCGACGAGGGACACGGCTTTCGGCGCCCGGCCAACCGCATGGCGTTCTACGCGATCACGGAGGCGTTCCTCGCCCAGCATCTCGGGGGCCGCTTCGAGCCGATCGGAGAGGCGGTCGACGCTTCGAGCGCGCGTCTCGAAGCGGGCGGGGAACTGATCCCGGGGTTGTGAATGAGAAACCCCGTCCGAACGCGTTCGGACGGGGCATGGGTGATCGGGTCGAGCGGAGTTCGTCAGCGACCCCGCATGTTGGCGATCTGCCTGCGCAACTCGGCGTTCTCCCGCTCGAGCTGGTTCTTGATCCTCTCACGCTGCGCGGGGATGGGGCTGAAGCAGTTGGGGCATCGATCGACCCAGCGGATGAGCTGCTCGTTGATCTTGATGAGCCCTCCAAGCCGCTCGACGGCGCTCCCGCTCGACTTCCAGTAACCGCGCCTCTGCTGCAGGAGCTGGATCTCCTTTTGCCCGCGCTCGAACGTGTCCTTCCACTTCTTGGCGATCTTGCGACCGTAGCCGTCGATCTCGTGCCATTCGGGCAGGTCCAGGAGCACGGCGAGTTCCTTGCCGGTGTCGGCGGTGCCCTTGGAGAAGCCGCAATCCTTGGCGACCGAAGAGGTGAAGCTCAGGTTGCTGTCATCGTCGGAGAGGACCACGTCGCCGGACATGTCGCCGTAGAACATCACCTCGCCCGTCTCCGGGTCCTTGGTGTACGAGCACATGGCGGTGTTCGTCTTCATGGCGTTCGCGATGTGCACGCTGTACCCGGACTTGCGGGCGATCTCGGCGAGGTGCTCCATCGCGTCCACGAGCTCCTGGCCCTTGATCGACTGGCCCGAGCCGGGGTTCCACGTCGTGATTGCGCCCGCCGAGCCCTCGGTCATGAAGTAGATCTCCTCGCAGCACATGGCCGTCTGGCAGCCGGCGGAGATCGCCTTCTTGATCCAGGCGACGACGCGGTGTCGTTCGCGGATCTTGAAGATCTCCTCGGCGATGTACTGCGACTCCAGCGACGAGCCGCCGTTGGAGTTGATGAGCAGCACGATGGTCTGACCGGGGCCGTAGGTGTCGGCGTGCTCGCCGATCTCGGTGATCTCTTCCTTGCGGAACGACTGGCCGACGCCACCGTCCAGCGGAAGAACGAAGACGCCGAGCGGCCGGCCCTTCTCGTCGACGGGTGCGGACTTGTCGGTCTTGCCGGGGCGACGGGAGCCGCGACGCTTCTTCGCCTTCGGCTTCGACATCTCTTCCTCGCTGCCGATCGTGCGCATGTGCACGATGTCGTCGCGGAAGATCGTCTTCTGTTGCGGGTTCCCGGCGATGTGGCCTTCGACGATCAGGTAGAGCTTCGCGACCTTGATGAGCTTGCCGGAGAACTTCAGCTTGGTGTGGTGCTCGAGGTAGGTGACCTCGACCTTGTCCTCGATGGCGCCGCGCCAACGCGAACCGTCCTTGAGGCGGATCTCGACCGACTTGCCGGCGGCCTCCGCGGGGACGGTCGCCAGGAACGCCACGGCGATGCACGCCGCGATGATGTGGCACGCGATGTTTCTCATGTTCAACCTCGGGATCATTGGATCGTGCTCCGGGACCTTCGTCTGCCTTGGGTTTCGATCGGACCGATCAGCGGCCGCTACCGGGGCGCCCGCCCGGAGGCCCGGTGCCGCCGCGGCCGCGGCGGCCGCGCTGACGCAGTCCGCGCATGCGCTCCTTCATTTGCTCGATCTGAATCTCCAGGCTGAACCGGCGGACGCCGTCGCTGCCCAGGCGCGTCTCGACGGCCTCGTATCGGTCCATGGCGGCGACCACCCTCTCCAGGCACTTCTTGGCCTTGCCGAGGTACGGGAGCGTGTCCTCGCCGCTCGCCCAGCCCATGAACTGGTTGTAGTCCTGGAGCCAGGTGTGGCAGTTCGCGTAGGTGCGACGCCAGTCCTCGCGGTAGTCCTCGAAGATCCGCTCCGCCTCCGAATCGAGCTTCCTGTACTCGCGAATCCCCAGCAGCAACGCGAGGTCGTCGAGGTTCGCCGCCGTGCCGTCGCTGATGCACAGGTCCTCGGCGGTCTTGGCGCGGAAGTTCGAGGTGTGGTCTTCGCTGCTGTCGACGATGTACTCGCCCTTGGTGTCGAGCGACCAGATGACCTCGCGGCCCTTCCACGTGCCGCTCAGGGAGTACTTCGGCTGCACCATCGCGTCGGCGAGCTCGAGCGAGTAGCCGCCGTACTCGAGGAAGCCCTTGACCCAGCTCATGAACGCGGCGGTCATCTTGCCGCGGACGTCTTCGTCGGACCACGCGTCGAACCCGGTCTGGTCGCGGGCGGAGACGAGGCCGGCGAGCCGGGCTTCCGGCGTCATGTACAGCTCGTCCCACACGAGGGCGACGGCGGAGCTCACGCCCACCGAGTCCTTGATCCAGATGACCTGGCGGTACTCGCGGAGATCATCGCGGAAGAGGTTGATGAGCTCGCGGAACTCGTCGAAGTCGGCACGCCCCATCTCCTCGCGGCCGATCAGCGAGTAGAGCACGTCCTCGTTGTCCTTGCAGTCCATCTCGATGACGAGGATGTCGGGCTTGGTGGCGTGGATGTCGTCGAGCATCTCCCGGTAGACGTCCGTGTGCACGTCCGTGCCCATCTGGCCCTTCATCGGGATGATGTAGAACGACGGGGCGTCCGCGTCGACGTGCGCGCGGTGCGCGCCGTAGGTGCGCTCCGGCTCGTCCTCGTCGGGACGCGACGTCGCGCGGCGCTTCCTGCGGGTCGGCTTGTGCGTAGTCTCCTCTGCCTCGCCGGCGATCGCGACGTCGCGGTGGATCTCCGCGATCTCCTCCAGCAGGTAGGTGACCCGCGTTCGGATGTTGCTCGCCTTGTGCACGAGCTGGAAGACGATCGAGTCGCCCTTCTCCTCGAGGATCTTGCCGTGCAGTTCGCGGCCGTCGTCCATGACCAGGATGTCCTCGGTCTCCTCGACGGGAGCGGCGATCGCACTCGGCTCGAGGCCGAGGCCATCGAGCGGCACGGGCAGCACGAAGGTGGCGAGGGCGACGGGTACGAAGAGTCTCATGAACTTCGGCAATCGCTTCTTCATCGCATGTCCTCGCTGGGGGGAATGGCCCCGGGGGGGGATGACTGACGGGGATGACTGACGGGGATGACTGACGGGGATGCCTGGTGATTGGCCGGAGGTCCGAGGGATTCGAGGCCCGCCGTCGCGGCCCCGGCGGGGCCATGGTCGCCACATATTAGGATGCTCCGGCGGGTTCAAAGTTCCCTCGAGGCTGTTTTTTGTGCCGGGAGGCCTCTTCTCGGGGCCCGTCAGCCGCCCTCCGGCTCGGTCTGAACGATCGCCTCGGCGAGGGCCAGGGCTTCGTCCCGGTTCGCGATCGAGCCCTCGAGCTGCGCGTCGTAGACCCCGTCGAGAATCCGCTTGAACGTCGGGCCGGGCTGCAAGCCCGCGCGGATCAGGTCTTCCCCGCCGATCAGGGGCTCGGGGGCGAGGTCGGTCTCGGCCAGCTCCATCACGCGGCGCTGGATGTCCACGAACGCCTGGGCGTCCTCGGTGCGGATGAGGATCCGAGCCGGCTCGAAGGCCGGGGTGGACGCGAGCCGCTTCTGCGCGGCGACGCCGAGGCTCGGCCACGGGCCCGCGAGGATCTCGTGCGTCTCCAGGACACGCTGAAGCCCCTGTCGCTCGTCGTTGGAGAGCACCAGCGCCGCCGTCCAACGCGCGACGGCGTCTTCGATCGGCTCCTCTCGTGCCCGGTCGAGCCACCACGCGGCGAGCGCGGTGGCGAGCGGCACCTCGGCGGGCAGGCGCCCGACACGCAGTGGCGCCGTCAACCGGGGCGGCTCCTGAAGGACGGCTCCGTCGAGGCGGAGGTACTGGATCTCCCAGATCGCGACGGCGCGGTTGTCGTCGTCGAGCATCATGCGGATCTCGTGGCCGATGCGCTCGCGGCTCACGCCCTGAAGATCGTCAGCGGATTCGCGGATGGTCTCAGCCGTCTCCGGCTCGATCGCGAAGGCGAAGCGAGCGGCGAAGCGCACCGCGCGAAGCATGCGCAGCCGATCCTCCCGCACGCGCTCGGCGGGATCGCCGATGGCGCGGATCACCTTGCGCTCGAGATCCCGACGCCCGCCGACGAAGTCGATGATCTCGTTGGTGACCGGATCCTCGAACAGCCCGTTGATCGTGAAATCGCGGCGGCGGGCGTCGTGCTCGGCGTCGCCGAAGGTCACCGACTCCGGATGGCGGCCGTCACGATACGTTCCGTCGCTGCGAAACGTCGCCACCTCGATCATGCAACGACGTTGGCGCACGAGCATGACGCCGAAGGCCTCCCCGACACTGTGGGCGCGCGGGAAGATGGCTCGCACCTGCTCCGGGAGCGCATCGGTCGCCACGTCGTAGTCCTTCGGCTCCCGGCCCATGAGGCGGTCGCGCACGCACCCACCGGCGAAGTACGCCGTATAGCCGGCCTCCCGGAGCGCCGCGGCGACCTCGACCGCGGCGAGGCGCAGATCGGAGTCCGGTGGACCGGGTTGGGAGGGGACGGCGGTCATCGGTTGATCGTAGTGTTTCGTCTATCGGCGAAGCGGTGCGTACAGCAGCACCCACATGGTGGCGCCGAACTGGTGCGCCTCCGGACCGTCGAAGCCCTCGACCGACAGATCCAGGTCATCCGGGCCGAGCGGGCTGCGCAGCACGAGGAAGCTCTCGTCGGCCATCACCCGCCGGCAGCGGGCGGCCTGGGCGAAGACCCGCAGACGCCCGGGTTCGTCGCCCATGAGCGGATACGGCGGATCCATGAACACGATGTCCACCGGGGTCGGAGCCCGCATCAGGGCCAGCTCGCCCAGCGCGTCGGCTCGCACCCCCGTCGCAAAGTCGCCGCAGCCCAGCGCCTCGATGTTCTTCTCCAGGAGCGTCGCGATCCCGCGATCGCGTTCGACCATGACCACGCGGGAGGCCCCCCGGCTGACCGCCTCGAGCCCCATCGTCCCTACGCCCGCGAACAGGTCGAGCACCGAGGCGTCCTCGAACCACTCGCGGAGCATGTTGAACAGCCCCTCTCTCGCCCGGTGCGCGAACGGCCGGCTCACCGACGCGTCGGGCGGCGTGAGGAGGTGTCGCGTTCGGTGGATGCCTCCGATGATGCGGAGCATTGGTGGGGAGAGGGACTCAGGGACTGAGGGACGAAGGGACTAAGGGTATCTTGGTTGGACGACGGCGTCCGCATCACGTCCACCTCAGTCCCTGAGTCCCTCTTCCCACCAATGTACGACCGCTCCGCTCCCCTGCCCCGCGCGTTGGAAGCGCGCTCCCACTGGCAGCGTCTGGGCCCGTCGGGCATTCCCGCCCTGCTCGTCGATCCGCGTGACGACGAAGGCGGCCCGGCGCCGCCGGTCGTTCTCTGGATGCACGGGCGCACCGCGAGCAAGGAGCTCGATCCGGGACGCTACCTGCGGCTGATGCGGGCCGGGATCGGGGTGTGCGCGGTGGATCTCCCCGGGCACGGTGAGCGTTTCGACGCCGCCCTCCAGCACCCCCGCCACACGCTGGAGCTGATCCACCAGATGATCGCCGAGATCGACGAGGTGAGCGACGCGCTGCGCGAGCTGGTGCGATTCGACATGACCCGGATGGCCATCGGGGGAATGTCCGCCGGGGGGATGGCGGCGTTGTCCCGCCTGTGCCGCGAGCACGACTTCCGGTGCGCCGCCGTGGAGGCGTCAACCGGGTCCTGGGAGCAGCAACGACACCGCGAGATGTTCGAGGGCCGGCCCGCGAGCGAGATCGCGCGGGGCAACCCGATCGAACACCTCGGCGGCTGGCGCGAGATCCCGCTCCAGGCGATCCACTCGCGGCTGGACATGTGGGTGGCCTTCGACGGCCAGGCCGCGTTCATCGAAGCGCTGCGCGAACGCTACGACGCGCCCGAGGACGTCGAGTTCGTCGTCTACGACCGAACCGGCGCGCCGTTCGAGCACGCCGGCTTCGGGCGCCTCTCGTCGGACGCCAAGAACCGACAGCGGGATTTCTTCGCGCTCCACCTTCCGTCGGCCTGACCCTCTTGCGCGTCCCGGGGGCCCGCAAACGGGACATGACCGGTGCGCCGCGGTGCGGCATGATGCATCGTGTCAAGAAAGGTCAGGAACGAAGCCATGCTCGACATCCTGTTCGCAACGGACGCCTTGCTCTTCACCGTGCCGGCCCTCCTCGGGACGGCGGTGTTCCTCATGAAGACGGGCCTGATGCTTCTCGGAGGCGCGGTCGACGCCGATGTCGAGATGGATGTCGACGCCGACGCGGACGTGCCCGAAGGCGTGCACGATCCCGGCGACTCCACGGACGCGTTCACGTTCATCTCGATGCAGAGCATCGCGGCATTTCTGATGGGCTTCGGCTGGGGCGGGCTCGTCGGGTTCCGAACGCTGGAGTGGTCGCTGGTCAACAGCCTGCTGCTCGGCGTCGGGTTCGGCGTGTTCCTCATGTGGCTGCTGGGCATCATGCTCCGCGCGGTCTATGACCTCCAGGGAAGCGGCCACGTGAGCATCGAGAGCGCCATCGGACGCGATGGCACGGTCTACGCCGAGATCCCCGGATCCGATGCCGGGGCCGGGCAGGTGCGCGTCGTCATCGATGAGCGCGAGCGGTTCTACCGGGCGGTCTCGGTGGACGAGAAGCTGCCGACGGGAACCCGCATTCGCGTGGTCCGCGTCACCGGTGACAACACGCTGACGGTGCGCAAGGTCTGACACGGAAACAACGACAAGACACGAGATAGACACACCTGATCGCGCAATCGGAGACAAGCCATGGACAACATGATTCCAGTTCTCGGCGCCATTGCCGCCGTCATCTTCATCCTCTTCCTCGTCATCCTCATCGTGGCCTCCCGGTACAAGCGCTGCCCGAGCAACCGAGTGCTCGTCAAGTACGGTCGCGTCGGCGGGGCCAAGGCCGCCCAGTGCTATCACGGCGGCGGTGCGTTCATCTGGCCGCTCATCCAGGACTACGCGTACCTGAGCCTGGAGCCGTTGGTCATCGAGATTCCCCTCGAAGGCGCGCTCTCCCTGAACAACATCCGCGTGAACGTGCCGTCGACCTTCACCGTCGGTGTGTCGACCGAACCGGTGCTGATGAACAGCGCCGCGGAGCGTCTGCTCACGCTCGACGACCGCAAGGTTCGTGACCAGGCCCAGGACATCATCCTCGGCCAGCTCCGTCTCGTGATCGCCACGCTTTCGATCGAGGAGATCAACAAGGACCGTGAGAAGTTCATGGCCCTCATCAACGAGAACGTGGGGCAGGAGATCAACAAGGTCGGCCTCGAGCTGATCAACGTGAACATCCGCGACATCACCGACGAGAGCGGGTACATCCAGGCGATCGGCCAGCGGGCCGCGGCGGAAGCGATCCAGCGGGCGAAGGTCGACGTGGCCGAGCAGGAGCGCGACGGTGCGACGGGCGAGGCGACGGCCAACCGCGAGCGCATCGTCGGCGTGTCCAACGAATCCGCGACTGCCGAGGAGGGCAAGAAGGAAGCCCAGCGACGCCAGCGTGTCACCGTGGCCGCCCTCGAGGCCGAGGCCGTTACCGGCGAGGTGGAGTCGAGGCGGAACCAGGAGATCGCGATGGCTCAACGCGAAGCCGAGACGGTCGCCGCGACCAAGCGGGCCGAGCAGGAGCAGCGCATCCAGGTCTCCGACGCCGAGTCCCTCGCGGTGGACGGCGAGAACACGGCCAACGCCACGATCGCCGATTCCAACGCGAAGCTCGCCGAGATCCGCGCCGAGGCGATGCGCCGCGCCGACGTCGCCGCGGCCGAAGCGCAGGAGGCGATCCTGCGAGCCGAGCGTGAGCAGGAGCTTGCCCGCCTCTCCAAGGTCGAGCTGGCCCCGCAGGAGATCGAGAAGCAGCGCATCGAGATCGCCGCCGAGGCCGAGGCCGAGCGTCTCAGGCGCGAGGCGCGTGGTGACGCGGACGCGATCCTCGCTCGCTACGAGGCAGAGGCCGAGGGCACGCAGAAGGTGCTCGAGGCGAAGGCCGAGGGCTACCGCAAGCTCGTGCAGGCGTGCGCGGAGAACCCGCAGATCGCGCCGACCCTGCTCATGATCGAGCAGCTCCCGACGCTCGTCTCCGAGCAGGTCAAGGCGATCCAGAACCTCAAGATCGACAAGATCACCGTCTGGGATTCCGGCGGCTCCAATGGGAACAATGGAGGCGGCACCACCGCCGGCTTCCTCGCCAGCCTGATCGGGTCGCTGCCGGCGATGCACGA
>JAAELP010000291.1 GCA_024226535.1 Planctomycetota bacterium
ACTGGAACGACCTCGTGCGGCGTGCTGAAGCGGACGCGAAGGCCCTCCAGCGCGTGAAGGAGGATGGGCTGGTGCGGTGCTTCAATACACACATAGCAAACGCATGTGGGCACGATGCTTTGCGTAAATGCCGCGGCTGCCTGTGGAACGAGGAGAACCCGTGAAGTTTCCACGCGCGAAAGGTCGAGATGCTGACGGTGGTTGGACTATTGCCCCCGCGTTCCTGACACGAGTGCTACAGGCGTAGCTCGGTTGGATCGGGACGAGGAGGAGACGGGGTGAATAAGCGCGAACTAGTGCCCTGGATCGTCCTCTGCGTGCTGACGGTGGCGTACGTAGTTGTGCTGACCCTGGTGATCCGCGCCGACAAACCGATCTCGTACCGCGAGTGTCAACGGATGTACGAAGAGTGCGAGATCGCGTGTCCGGATGACGAGGAGAACGGCGATGGGTGACGAACGACAGACACGGCGGCGATCGAGCGACCATGCTTCATAGGATGGCGATATGTAAATAGCTAGTATCCAAACTGATTAACAGAACAGGAGCGCTCAAGTATAAGAGTCACTATGAATAGGCTTAGCAAAGAGAGACGGGCGATGGGCGGTGCGACATCGCAGCCGTGCAACTGCGGGAGCTACCACGGCGGGCACAGTTCGTCGAGACTCGATGAAATCTATGAGGCGCTCAGCGGCGCGGGCACCGATCAGGTCGTAGCACGTCAAGAGATGAGTCGATTGCAATGCGGCAACGGCACGGCGAGCCCCCTCAAAACCTGATGCGGCGCCCGTGGTTCAAGGTTCCGATCTGGATCATCGAACATCTCGGGTGGGTCCGGGGGCCGCGGCTACAGGTGTATCTGTACCTCGTGCATGCAACACGGTTCAGCGACGGCATGCTGCCGAGCATCTCTGCGAAAGCCGTCGCCGCCGCGGCCGGGATCTCGAGGCCGGCTGCATACCGAGCTCTCCGCGAGCTGGCCGATCCGGCTCCGGAGATCAGCGGAGCGCCGCATGTTCGCGGATGCACGTATCTCAGAATCGCGTGGGGTCGAGGTCTCGCGCCGACGTCCCTCGAGCTCTATTCCGAGCCGCGTGGAGGTCAAAAACCTCTCTTGCGGATCTGTGGAAAAACTGTTGACGTGGCACGGGCCTCGTCTCTGAGGTGAGACACATTGTGATCCGTACCGAGCAAAGTCGTCTCACGGGTGAGCAATTAACACCGATCAAACCATTGCACGCTCGCAAGTTACGGAGCTCCCTAGACTCTTCTAGAGTCTTATATAGAGTCGGAGCCTGCAGTGCGCGGAGTCGGTTGTAACTACCGGGGATCTGTGGAAAACCCCGGACAGGGAGGAAAGCATGAAGGTCGATCAGATCGCTCTCGGCACCATTCTCGGCGGCGCCATTGCTGAGAAATTCGAGCGAGCTCTCCGGAGCATCGCCTCGAACGTCGACGACGTGAACACGGATCCAACGGCGAAACGGAAAATCGCGATTACGATCGAGTTCAAGCCGAGCGCCGATCGGAAATCCGCAGCCGTGCTCGGCAAGGTCGAGACGAAGCTCGCCGCCGCGCGCGCCGCGACTGGAACGGCGTTCATCGGCAAGGATCAGGGCACCGGCCGTTTTCTCATGCGCGAGTACGATCCGAATCAGGGTGCGCTCGCGTTCGACGGCACGAAATTCTCCGAGCAGCTCGACGAAACGAGCACCGACGAGGAGATGAATTGACACGGAGAGCCAAGTCGACGAAACGGCGAGCGGTTGCGATTCGTCGTAAGGCTCTCCCGGATCGCGAGGTGCGTCTCGCAAAAACCGCGAGCGCGCACGAGACGATCGGCGAGCTCGCGCACGGCTCTGAGATCTTCTGTCTGACGTTCGGTCAGTTTTCGCTGATCGATGCGATCGTCGAGATCGTCTCTCAAATCGGGCCGACGGATCTCACAATTGCGACATGGACCGCAGCCGATGCGCATCTAGAGCGCGCTGCGAATCTCGTCGCATCGAGCGACGTGCGTACGTTCAGGATGATCGTCGATCGCTCGTTCGAGACGCGGCAGCCTGCATATTGTCACCGGATGCGCGAGTTGTTCGGATTCGATTGCATTCGGTTCATTCGGTCGCACGCTAAATTTGCGTTGCTCAGATCAGATTCGTTCGACGTCGTTATCCGCACGAGCATGAATTTGAACGAGAATCCTCGCGTTGAGAATCTCGAGATTTCCGAGGGCCGCGTGTTTGCCGAGTGGGTGCAGCGGATCGTCGATAGCGTGTTCGATGAGGTCGGCGTTTCGGAAAAGCGCAGTCAATCTCTTTCCCTCGACGGAATCCCCGAGACCAGTGCTTTCAAACCGATCGTCGCATCGTACATCGATCGTGATTCAGTTGTGGAGCCGTATGCCACGCACACAATCAAAAACGGCTAAGCTCAATCTGAGCTCAGATACACCGCCGGCCGTCGTCGATCTGATCACTGAGCAGCTCGAGCTCGCCGACAAATCGCGCAAGCGTATCGCCGATGAGGGTATCGTCGTGCGCGATATGCGCGGTTCAGTGATTCCGCATCCGGCGATTGCGATTGAAGCCGCTGCGACGAAACTGATTTCGGATCTGCTGTTCAAGTGGAGAGCTCTGTGAAACGGGTGCATCGTAGGGTGATCGCAATCAAGCGCATCGGCCGCTCATGGATTGCTTTGCTGAAGTGCGGGCACGAGGTGCAATCTCATGGGAAACGGCCGCCGGCAATCGGGACGTTGCGGGATTGTCCGTGGTGCCCGCGTGCCTATCGCGGCGGAAAGGTAGCGGTGCAATCGTGAGTCCCGATTCGGGCCGGGCACCGCGTGAGGTTATTCTCCGACGTAAGTCGGACATGGGCGCGGGATCACTGGAAATTGTGGTTCAAGAAGACGGGGACGTATGTATTCGAGTTGTCGACGATCGCGATCAGCGGCGCTCTGCTTGTATTGAGTTTTGTAGTCCTGGGGCCGGCGGCGGCAGGTCTCGCCGTACTTGGCAAGCGCTGCACGATTTAGCAAACTCGATGAAGGGCGAGGAATGATCATCGTACGAGTCTCGCGTCAGCTCATGCCGATGTTTTTCACGCCGCAGGCGGCGCCGATCACGTGCATCAGTGGGCTACCGCGCGACGTGCCTCTGATCTCTGTGGTGCTGAATCCGCAAACCGATTGTCTCGAGTTCAGGTTCGATGACGGAGGGCCGGATGGATCCGAAACGGAGATCAGTCCGATGCTCGAGCGCGGAATCACCGGCTACACAGATCCGAGCGTACGCGCCGGAGTCTCGCCGCCGCTCTCGTCGAAAATCCGAGCTGCTTCCGACGGTCTCGACGCTATCGGCGACGCATCCGGCTCGACGTGGCTCAGCGATTTCGGAAACGATGCAGAGCTGCTCGAACACGATCTGATGGCTGCTCTCGATGAGGCTAATTTGCTGCGCGAGCAAGTGCGGCAGCTCGAGGGAAACGGGCTCGGAACATCCGCAGGATTTCCGAGGGAAAGGAGCTGATAGGTGAAACTATCAGAGGCTCAGCACGAGTTCGGACGATGCGTCGCTGCGTTTCTGCCGATTGCGTACAAGTGGGCCGAGGCGTACGGGCATCGGATCACGCTTGGCGAGTTGTTCATTCCGCCGGCTTGCAAGCCGGGCTATCGGTCGCTCGGCGGGATCTCGAATTCACTGCATTTCAAAAAGCTCGCGATTCATTTGTACGTGCTCGTCCACGGTCAAAAGCTCGGCGAGTTCAACGATTACATCGAGCTCGGCGAGATGTGGGAGCTGCTGCACGAGCGTGCGACGTGGGGCGGTAGGTTCCCGCATCGAGACGCCGTACACTTTTCGTTCACGTACAACGGGGTCAAGTAATTCCACTATGATGCGGCTTACGGCTCAATAAAGGACCGGTTCTTTCGTGCGGAAAGAGTTGCATATCCACAAAACGAGTCGTGAGTCGCATCGCCAAAACAGGGAGGTTTCTAGCAATGGATCAGCCGGTAAGATTTGCGACGTGGGTACTCGAGAATGCAGCAGAGGCTCAGGTGATGATCGGCGATAGCGTCTATTGCCGGGGCGATATCAAGTTGCCGCCGGGTGAGCCGCTGCCGGAACATATGAGCGCATCGACGCTCGACGCGATCCCGCGGATCATCGAATACGAGATGACGCGCGACACAATCGAGAATCAGGATGATCTCTTACTTGAAGTCCATCCGACGAGCGTCGGCGTGTACGGCGCGCTCGAGGGTCGTCACCGACTGCGGCCGTGTTACCTGGTGTGTAGTGCGGGGGAGCCGTACCATCCGTTCGGTGTTTCGATGGATCTCGAGGCGTTCAACGTCTGGATGCGTACGGGGTTCGCTCAGAGCGAACAGCGTGACGCTCTCGTGACGATACTCTCGAACGTCACGCAGGATGATCGTCTCGAGATCCGCGACACTGGCGCGACGCAGCAGGTCACGGTCACGGATGGCGTCGCCGGAGCTCAGCTTGCCGATATCCCGAAAGTGATGAAGCTTGCACCGTTCAGGACGTTCGCCGAGCTCGAGCAGCCTGAATCCGAGTTCATCGTGCGGATCAAGAAGGGGCAACATGGGCCGACTGTCGCGCTGCACGAACCGTGCGGCGCGAGGTGGGAGCTCGCGGCTCTCGCATCGATCCGGGAGTACGTCGTCAATCTGTTCGTCGAGAATCCCTCGTTCCCGGCGCCGCCGGTGATTATGAGCTGATGTTCGACGGGCTCTGTCTGATCTGCACGATCAAGGCGGCCGAGTCGGGCCGTCGGACGTGCTCGGGCTGCACGGCGCGTTACTACCGGTTCAGGCGCATGAGCGCACGAGATCGGCGCCGCCGTCTGCGTCGTCTCGACGTCGAGCTGCGCACGCTCCATGCGGCCATGCACGGCGTCGATCGTCTCCGTGAAGATGTGCCAGAAGTGCAACAAACATTGACACGGGGCACCGATCCGTAGCAGGCTGATGCCGTAGCGACGTGAGTGCCTCCCTGGTTTACCTACGTTGCAGGTCGGCCGAGGGGAGCGGGTGATGCCGAGTCACTCGCTCCCCTTGAATCACTCGCCGGCCGGGAGATCCCGGTGCCGGTACCGAAAACAACCTGTCGAGGCGGATGCGGGCGAACGGTGCCGCGGGATGCTGATCGCGGCCGATGCTCCCGCTGTCTGCGTCGCGTACGCAAAGCGCACAACATCAGCGAAAGCAGAGCAGCGAAGCGTCGACCGAAGCGATCGAGGCCGTCGCCGTCTGCTCGCGGGTACGGTGGGGACTGGCGCCGGCGTCGGGCTGCTCAGCTCAGGCTCGAGCCTATCTGCCGCCGCTGCGGTGATCCTGCCGATCAGGTTGATCACGTTCTGCCGAAATCCCAGGGCGGCACCGACGAGCAACACAATCTCCAATCGCTTTGCACTCGATGCCATTCACGGAAAACCGTGCTCGAGGACGGTGGCGCGGTGTTCGGGCAGGAGCGTGCCGGATGAGCGATCGGCGCCATGGTTCGCCGCCCGAGCACGTCAATACGGCACCGCAGCAGCGGGGGGGGTGTCAAAAAGTACACAACCTGCCGAGGTACCCCGGTAGGAGCCCTTTTTCGCGCGCTCCGTCAGAATATGGAATCGGTTTTTTGGATCTATCCAAAGTATTGAATCCGCATATTCCGGACTGGCAGTGTCGCATTCTCGATGAGCTCGAGGCGGCAGCTCGTACCGGTCGGCCGGTGCGGCTCGCGATTCTCCCCGGTCGCCGCACCGGGATGCGAGCTCTGCACCGCGAGCTCGAGCGCCGGCTCGCCGAGGGGAAGCGATGAGCGGGACGAAAGGTCGCTCAGGTCGCCGCCGGCTGCCGCGCTCTGTCAAAGAGACGGCCGGCACGTATCGCCCGGATCGTGAGACGGGAAACGTCGAGGTTGCCGTCGAGGCTCCGAATCCGCCGAGCTGGCTCAGCCGTGAGGCCGCTCGAGAGTGGCGTCGGGTTGTTCCGCTGCTGCTCGAGCTCGAGATTCTCGGTCTCGTGAACAGGGCGGCGCTCGCGTGCTACTGCACGGCGTGGAGCGATTTCCATTGGGCGAGCAGCGAGTTGAAACGGATCAAGGGGAAGACGTACAAAACGCCGTCGGGGCAGATCAAGATTCATCCTGCGTATCAGATTCAGAGTCGCGCGATGGAACAGATCCGATCGTTTGCGAGCGAATTCGGAATGACACCGAGTTCGATCGCTCGCGTGCAGGCTACGTTCCCCGATGCGACGCCGGCGGAGAATTCCGAGGATGCCGTCGCCGACCGGATTATGGGTCCGGTGGCGGTAGCGTGAGGGTGTGTCGCTCGATGACTACTATTTCGACGAGACCGCCGCCGATCGAGCGTGCGAGTTCATCGAGCGGCTGCTCAAACACTGGAAGGGCCGCAAGTGGGCCGGCCGCGCGTTCATGCTCGAGCCGTGGGAGCGGATCATCGTTCGCGATGTGTTCGGATGGAAACGGAAATCAGACGGCACTCGCAAATACAGGTTCATGTACGTTGAAGTCCCGAAGAAAAACGGAAAGACGATGTTAGCGGCAGCGATTGCTCTGCTGCTGCTGTTCGCCGACGGTGAGCCGGGCGCCGAGGTGTACTCGGCCGCGGCCGATCGTCGGCAGGCTGAGATCGTCTACATGGACGCGAAAAATATGACGCTGAATTCGAAGCCGTTGCGCAAGCGGTCTCGAGTTCTAACGCGGCGCATCCTGAACAAGCAGAATGCCGGCTGGTACGAGGTCTGCAGCTCGGACGTGCCGACAAAGCACGGCCTGAACCCGCACGGCATCGTATTCGACGAACTGCACACACAGCCGAATCGCGATCTATACGATACGCTCAGGCTCGGCATCATTGCTCGTACGCAGCCGCTCATCGTGATGATCACTACGGCCGGCGAGTACGACGAGGAATCGGTGTGCTGGACCGAGCACGAGTATGCCGAGGCCGTGATCAAGCACCGGAAGGATCCGAGCGATCCCGAGGGCATCGACGATCCGGACTATTACGCGGTGATCTACGCGGCCGATCCCGAGGATGATTGGACCGATCTCGAGACGTGGCGGAAAGCGAATCCTAATTTCGGCGTCACGATCACGGAATCGACGGCGGTCGCGATCATCCGGCAAGCGACGCGCAAGCCGGTCGAGCAGCCGACGGTCAAGCAGTTGCATTTGAACATCTGGCAGCATACGGTCGACGGCGATATACAGATGGATGCCTGGAATCGGTGCAATCGGAAACCGCGGTTCGTCGACGGTGCCGAGTGTTACGGTGGGCTCGATATCGCGGCGAAACTCGATCTCAATGCTGCAGCGTTCATCTTCCCCGACGAGGATGCCGGGTACATCGATGTTCTGATGCGGTTCTGGGTTCCCGGCGCTGAGCTCGACGAGCGCAAGCGCAAGGATGTGTTCGATTATCCGAAGCACGTCGCTCAGGGAAACATTCACACCACGCCGGGGTATCGCGTCGATCAGCGTGCGATCCGCAAGTACGTGAACGAGATCGCCGAGCGGTACGAGCTCGTCGAGCTCGGTTTCGATCCTTGGAATGCTTCACAAATGGCGACATGGCTCGAGGAGGATGACGGGCTCGATATCGTCGAGATGCGGCAGGGTGCGAAAACTTTGAGCGAACCGAGCAAGGCTCTTGTCGGTCTCGCGCTCGATGGGATGCTGCGTCACGGTGGGCATCCGGTGCTCGCGTGGAATGCACGGAACACGCGATTCGCTCGCGATTCGATGGATGGCTGGCGCCCGGTGAAGGATAAGAAGGGCCGCCGCCGCGTCGACGGTATTGTTGCGCTGATCATGGCGCTCGGCCGATGGATCGCGCACACCGACGGCGGCGGCGGAATGATCAGTGTTATCGGTGGCGGGGGTGCAGAGTGAGCAGGCTACGCGACGCGATTGCCCGAGTCGATGCCGAGGACGTGCTCTCGATCGGCACGCTGGCACTCCCGGCCGGTCTAGGTTTCTGGGACTGGCGCGTTGGCGTCTGCACGTTCGGGGCGCTGTGTCTATTTGGTCTGATCTGGCGGAGAATCGGGCGATGAGCTGGCTACTCGGACCAAAGCACTCCCGGCCGGAAACCGTCGATCGCACGTCGCGGGCATTTGCAGCGCCGGCGGCGCATTCCGATTTCTGGTATGAGCAATCGGCGCACGGCACGCAGGCGGGCATCGGCGTCTCGTCAGATTCCGCGATGCGGATCTCGGCCGTGCAGTCGTGCATCCGTCTTATTGCTCGTTGCAAAGCGATGCTGCCGAAATTCATTTATGAGCGAGTCGGAAAGGAAGGGAAGCAGCGGGCGAGCTCACATCCGCTCTACGATGTGATGCACGATCAGCCGAATCGACGGCAAACCGCATACGAGCGCGACGAGATGCAGACGGCTCATCTGCTACTCCGCGGCAATGCGGTCGACGAGGTTATCGCCGGTCCGCGCGGGTTCGCCGATCAGCTCGAGCCGATTCATCCGGATCACGTGAACATTGACATTACGCGGGAAACCAGGCGCCGCGTCTACGATGTGAGCTCGAACCACGATGGGAAAGCTCGCGTTCTGACGCAAGATGAAGTGCACCACGTTCACCTATTGTCTCTCGACGGCGTGAAAGGCGCATCGATCATCGGGCTCGCTCGCGAGGGCATTGCACTCTCGCAGGCTCTCGAGGTTCATGCGTCTCGGTTTTTCGGCGCCGGCGCGAGGCCGGGCGGCGTGCTCACGGCCGAGGGTAAGCTCGCGGAGCCGTCGCGTACGCGAAACGAAACCGCCTGGAATGAGGCGTTTGGCGGTGCGTACAATTCCCACAAAACGGTGCAGCTCGAGGGCGGCGTCAAGTGGCAGGCGATGACGGTGACAAACGAGGATTCTCAGTTCCTCGAGAGCCGCTCGTTTCAGGTGATCGATATCTGCCGTATTTTCGGCGTGCCTCCGCATATGGTTGCAGCGCAGGAGAAAAGCACGGCGTGGGGCACGGGCATCGAGCAGCTCTCGCTTGGGTTCGTGGTCTACACTCTCGCTCCGCTGCTCGTCTGCACCGAGCAGGCCGTGAAACGCGATCTGATCCTGAATCCGCGCAAGTTCTTTTTCGAGTATCTCGTCGACGGTCTGCTGCGCGGGGATTCGAAAACGCGATGGGACAATTACAAAACGGCGATCATGCACGGCGTATTCTCGCCCGATGAGGCTCGTCGGCGAGAGAACATGAACCCGCGTTCGGATGGTCTCGGCGGCCGGTACTGGCGCCCGTCTAACATTCAAGTCGATTCGGATACGCCGACGGTGCCGAGCGCCGGCGGGAACGGTGAGGCATCGATCGCGGACGGCAGCGATCTATCGGCCGAGCTCGATCGGCATCGTAACGGAGAAACTCATGCGTGATAAGCACGTTATGCAGGCGATAGCATCGGGTGTATGGGCGATCCTCCCGGAGAAACTCGATCAGATTCTCAGGGTCGTCGGGCTGCACGCATCCGGCCGCGTCGATCTCGAGGAGATTGAGCGATACGCCGGCCGGGAGCGCGCGGAGCCGCGCACGGTGGCGTTCGAGGAGCCGGGTCTCGAGGCTGCCGCCGGCGGCACGATGCCGTCGAACCGCGCGGTGCGGGTGATTCCGGTGCACGGTGTGCTCGGCCGTCGTCTCGGGATGCTCTCGGCGATGAGCGGCGGCGCATCGACGGAGCGGATTTCCGCTCAGGTGCGCGAGGCGTTGAACGATCGAGCGATAGATTCGATCGTGCTCGACGTCGATTCTCCCGGCGGAGAGGTGTACGGGATCACCGAGCTCGCGGAGATCATCTATCAGGGTCGCTCTCAAAAGCGGATCGTTGCCGTCGCGAATAGCCTTGCGGCGTCGGCTGCATACTGGATTGCGACGGCGGCCGACGAGATTGTGATTTCTCCTTCCGGGGACGTCGGCTCGATCGGCGTGATTGCGATGCACAGCGATCTTTCGAAGCAGGATGAGGCTCTCGGGATCACGCGCACGTTGATCTCGGCCGGCCGGTTCAAGACAGAGGGTAACGACGCTGAGCCGCTCAGCGAATCGGCGCACGAGTTCATTCAGGATCGCGTCGATTCGGTCTATCGCGATTTCATCGATGCCGTCGCTCGCGGTCGCGGCCGGAAGGGTTCGGAGGTGCGGGCTCAGTTCGGCGAGGGCCGCATCGTGCGGGCGAAAGATGCGGTGCGTCGCGGGATGGCGGATCGGGTCGATACGCTCGAGAACACGATCAGCAGGCTCAGGACGGGCGCCGGCCGCTCGAGGCGCCGGCGTACCGCGGCGACGGCGGCGCCGCTCGAGCAGCCGTGCGCGACGTGCTACGGCACGTTCGCCGCGAGCGAGCTCACGGCCGAGAATCTCTGCGCCGATTGTCACGCGGCCGAGTACGTGCGACGCACCGACGCAGAGGCCGGTTCGGTCGCTTGCGAAAGCTGCGAACAGTCCGGCTGCACGTGCGGCTCGGCGTGCTCGAGCTGCTCCGCGACGGGGTTCGAGCTCGACGATGCCGGCCGGTGCGACGGGTGCGCCGAGCAGCAGGCCGCGCTCGCCGCGAAAGCCGCGACGGCATCCGAGCCGGCGCGCGATGAGAATAGGATTTCTGTGCAGCTCGAGGCACGGCGTCTCGAGCTGCTTTCGTAAACCTCCCTGAGAGACGGGGAAAGGAGCGCATTGAAATGCGAGTGAAAGAGTTGCGGCAGCGCCGCGCGGATCTCGTCGCTCAGGCGAGAGCGATCATCGACGAGGCCGCGAGCAAGGGCCTCGAGACGATCGAGGGAGAAAAGGCGGAGGAATTCGATCGGGTCAAGGCGAATCTCGCTGAGGTCGAACAGACGCTCTCGATGCTCGAGGATACCGCCGATTGGGAGCGGGGCCTCGAGACGCGCGGCCAGGTCGAGCGGCCGGATGCGGTCGAGAATCAGACGCAGGGTTTCACCGATTCGAGCGATTTTCTGCTCGCGGTGCGTGCCGCGTCGCTGCCGGGCGGCGTCCGCGATCCGCGTCTGACGTTCGTCGAGGGTTCGCCGAACAACCTGCAGGCGGCCCAGGGGATGAGTCAAGGTGTCGGCTCGGAGGGCGGGTTCGCCGTTCCGCCGTCGTTCAGCTCGTCGATCTGGGACGGGATGAACGAAAGCCCCGACAACCTGCTCGGGCGTACCGATCAGTATCCGATCACCGGAGAGTCGATCACGTTCCCGGCAAACGCCGAAACGAGTCGCGCGACGGGCTCGAGGTACGGCGGCGTCCGTGGGTACTGGATTTCCGAAGCGGATCAGATCACCGGCAGCGCTCCGAAGCTCCGTAAGGTGCGGCTCGAGCCGCAGGAGCTCGCGGTGCTCGTCTACGCGACCGAGAAATCCCTGTTCAATTCGGCCGGCGCGCTCGAACGGTACGTGCGTCGATCGGCGATCGACGAGATCAATTTCCTCGTCGGCGACGCGATCGTGAACGGGGACGGCGCCGGGAAGCCGCTCGGGCTGATGAACGCCGGGTGTAAGGTCGCCGTCGCGAAAGAGACGTCGCAGGTAGCCGATACCATCGTGGCCGCGAACATCAGCAAGATGTGGGTTCGGCTGCTGCCCGCAGCGAAAGCTCGCGCCGTCTGGCTGATGAACGGGGAGTGCGAGGCTCAGCTCGACGGGCTCGAGCTCGGTTCGGGCGGACAGCTCGTGTATGTGCCGTCCGGCGGTCTCGCCGATCGTGCGCTTTCCACGCTCAAGGGTCGCCCGGTGATCGAAACGCCGTTCAATCCGCAGCTCGGCGACGAGGGCGATCTGATTCTCACCGATCTCGGCTCGTACGCGACGGCCGTACACCGAGGGATCCGGGCCGATACGTCGATGCACGTTCGGTTCGAGTACGCCGAGCAGGCGTTCCGATTCATGTTCGAGATCGACGGGAAGCCGTGGCTCGCGGCGCCGATCACGCCGTACAAGGGCACGAGCACGAAATCGACGGTGGTCACGCTCGCCGCTCGGGCGTAACTCGCAGGAACAGGCGCAGCCGGGGCGGTAAGCTCGGGCTGCGCCGATTGAGGAGACGAATCAAATGAAACTCTTTTCCGAAGATCATCAGATTGTCACCGCGCTCGCGCCGGCGGCGGATCGGTACAATTCCGATCCGGCGTCGGATGTGGTGAACATGGGCCTTTACGGTCACGCTGCGTTCATCGTGGAGCACGGCGCCGGAGCGACGGGCACCGTCGTCGTCACGATGGAGGAATGCACCGCGAGCGACGGCACCGGAGCGACGGCGATCCCGTTCAAGTACAAGGTCGCGGATGCCGCCGATCCGCTCGGCGCCGCGACGCTGCAGGATGCGACGGCCACGGGGTTCACGATCGCGGCCGGCGCCGATCAGCAGGCCGTGATCGAGGTCGACGCCGCGGATCTCTCCGACGGTTCGAAGTGGCTGCGGATGCAGCTCACCGAGGGAGTCGATTCGCCGGTCGCGGCCGGCGTGGTCGCGATTCTCAGCAAGCCGCATTACGCGGGCGCGAACCTGGCGAGCGCGCTCTAGACATCCCTCTGAGGGGGCGGAGAGAGGCGGCGCTTACGGGTTCGGCGCCGTCGCTCTCCGCTGATAGGTGGCTGCTGTGGCTGAGGTCAATACAGAGGTGCGGCGGATCGTGCACGTAACGGATCTCGTGCAGGCCGACGTCACGGGTCTAGAGACGGCGGATTTCTCGTTCACGTTGCAGGTCGAGAACGGCGACGCGCTCGACGCGGCGCCGGAATCTGTGACGGTCGTCGAGATCGGAAACGGCCTGTACTGGCTCGAATTCACGCCGCTCACTGCCGGCCGTGTCTACCGGCTGAGCGTGGCGCCGGTCGATGGCAACAACACGGCCGACCCGGATGAATTCCAAATTCAGGTCTCGGGATACGCTGCATCGACGGGGCCGTATCTCACGACGCGCGAGGCCGTGCGCCGAGCTCTCGATTTGAAGGATTCTGACGGGGATTACACCGGTACGCATGACGCAGATACGATAATCGACGATTTGCTCGCATCGGTAACGGCGTGGGCCGAGGATTACACCGGCCGGGAGTTCAGTTCCGAAACGCTCACTATGCTCACGGAGGCACTCGGAAATCAATCGTGCGCGCTGCTGCTCGAGCGGTTTCCGCTCACTTCGATCACTTCGGTTCACGTGAACACGGATCTGCCGCGTGTTTTCGATGCGGATGCGCTGCTCACCGACGGAACCGATTTCATTGTTGATCTCGAGCGAGGCATCGTTCACCGGGTCGACGGCTCTTACTGGCCGCGTTCCCCGCAGTCGGTCAAGGTGATCTATACGGCGGGTTACGGCGCAATCCCGGCTCACGTTGAGCGCGCAGCGATCGAGATCATCGCGACGAAATACAGCAAGGGCAAGGGTCAGCTTTATCATGTCACGGGCGAGTCGCGCGGCGACGGCAGCGTGACGGGCATTCGATTCGACGATATCCCGATGCACGCTCGTGAGGTGTTCAACATGATCAAGGCGAAATAGGAATGGCGCGGCAGTATGAAATCGAGGCAGTCGGTCTCGCGACGGTGTTGCGCGAGTTTTCGAATGCCGGTCGGCAGGTGCCGAAAGAGCTCGCGGATGAGATGGGCGCCGCGATGCGAGATACGCGCGATGAGCTCCGTCGGCAGGTCGAGCAATCGGGCGTAAAACGGCGGAGCGGCACGCTGATCAAAAAGGCGTACGGCCGCCGCGCGTTGAAGAAGAAGAAAAGCATAGTCGAGGGCATTGTCGGGTTTCGCAAGCAGGCGTTTTACTGGCGGTTTCTCGAGGGCGGATACACTCACCGGAGCGGTACATCCGTCGCACCGGCCGAGTTCGTGCTGCGCGCAGCGGGGATTATGATTCCGACGGTCGAGCAGCGATTGCTCGAGGCCGTGATGCGAGCGGGGTGATCTGATGCCGGCGAAAGTACGCACGATCAAGGCGGCGCTCGAGACGCAGCTCAAGACGATCACGACGGCGAACGGCTATATGACGGACGTCGGGAGCGTCTCGGAAAAGTATCTCAAGCACGAAGCGATTCAGGCATGGCCGCATCTGCAGGTAGTGTTCGGCACGCAGGAAAAGGATCCGGAAGCCTACACGGTGACGGAGTGCGATGCGACCTTTGTGATCGAGGTGAAATGCAAAGGCGACGGCGCTGAGGATCAGGCTGCGGATCTCGCTGCAGACGTCGAGGCTGCCGTCGAGCTCGTGAGCGATGGCAAGTTTCTCGGCGTCGATTTCATTTCCGACGTTCGTACCGAGGTAGTGAATCCCGTAATGCTCCCCGATGAGATCGGCCGCGATCTCGTGACGTGGGGCATTCAGGTGAACGTGACATTCAAATACGATAGGGGTCAAGCATGAAGCGTCTCGAGGTCGAGAACATCGATCACCGGGGTCACACACTCCCGGACAATCGCACACTCAGACCGGGCGATACGCTGTTCATCGACGAGCCGCAAGCTCGCGCGATGGTCGCGCGCCGCCCGAAGTGGTTCAAGCCGGTCGGCTGGGCAGTCACCGCGGAGGATGCCGAGCCGGCTCCCCCGGTCGAGCCGGATAACGCCGTTCCCGCGGAAGGTGGTACCGGATGAGTTTCTACGGGCATTTTCTCGGGTTCGGCGTCGAGGTCACTCCCGGATCGGCCGTCGCTCGTACCCTGTTCTCGAAAGCCTATCCTGGCACGTTTCTGCGGCAGCAGATCCCTCGCGAGCCGGCGACGTTTCTCGGAGCTCGCTCTCCGGAGACGATGTTCGACGGGCCGAGCTCGTGCGTCGGCAAGATCATCACGCCGTGGGTCTACGATGGAATGGCCGAGTTCCTCGAGCATCTGTTCGGCAAGATGGTCACGGCCGGCGCCGGGCCGTATACCCGCACGTTCACGCTCGATCAGCGGCCGTTCTCGCGCACGTCGCCGACGGCGCTCACCGCGCTCTCGGCCGAGCTCATGCTCGATATCCCGCAGTCGGGGTTCGAGTCGGCGATCGCTGCCGGGATGCGCTGCACCGAGTTCGGCGGCGAGTTCCGGCAAGGGAATGAGGTTCGGTTCGATGCCGATTTCGTCGGATCGAGCGTCGTGCTCGGCGCCAAGTCGACGGGCGAGACGTTCCCCGATCTGGCTACGGAATGGCTCAAGCCGTCGCAGATCGCGTTCACGATCGACGGCGCCGTGCTGCCGGTGCTCGGTTTCACGTTCCGCTGCAATCACAACATGAACACCGAGAAAGCGAATCTCGGGCAGACGGGGATCAATTCGCCGACGCCGGCCGCGGGTAAGCAGCTCGTCACGGGCACGATTGAGATCGATTGGAACGCTCTCGGAACCGCGGCGGATTCGAAAACGCTCTATGACAAATTCGTGAGCGGCGCGACGGCGACGATCATCTGCACGTCGACGGGCAGCGGGAACCGCATCGGCGTGTTCACGTTCCAGAACGTGCAATTCACCGGGCAGACTCCGGAGCCGGCCGAGGGCGGCGAGCTGCCGCAAAAGCTGCCGTTTCTCTCTCTCAATCACGCAACGAAAACCGCTCTCGAGTACGTCGAGACGAATGACACCGCACCGTAATAGCGGGCGGCAGAAAGGGGCTCACTCATGCAGGATCTCATCAAGGTGCAGCGCGACGGCTCGCGCTGCACCATCACGGCCGACAACCTCGAGCACGAGTTCGTGTTCAGGATTCCGCAAACGAAAGATTGGCTACTGCTGCGCTCGGAGCTCCCCGCTGAGATGCTCCCCGGCGGCAAGTTCATGTTCGACGCCGAGAACACCGATCATCTCATGCTGATGTTCGCGCTCGGCGACGAGATGCTGCTCAGGTGCTCGATTCATCCGAAGCTCACCGAGGAAAATCTGCTCGAGAATCCTCCCGGCGTGTTTCCGATCGACGAGCTGCCGAGCGAGCTCCGTGCTGAGATGGCAACGCGGCTGCTCTCCGAGGGCGGGTACACGAAGGGCGACGCGGCCGATCTGGGAAACTCATCGAGCGCCGCGGGCTCGTTCGACGATGCGACGAGCTCGGGCGCCGATACCGATGCCGGCCGAGTGAGTTCGTCGGGCTAGAAGGGTATTGGGCGACGCTGTTCGACGATGAGGCGGCGAAAACGCCGCTCGAGTGAAGGGTGAACGATGGCTCTCGGGCGACGCAATCGTAATATCGCGCTCAGGTTCCGCGGCGATTCGCGTGAGCTCGAGGGCACGCTCACTCGGATCGGCAAGCAGCTCGGCGTATTAGACAAGCGCACCGGCCGCGCGTCTCGAGGTCTGCAGCGGCTCGGGAAAAGTCTCGGGCTCGCTGGCGGAATCGGTAGCGCGGTCGCTGCGTTCGTCTCGGTTCGCAAACTCGCCGACGTGACAAAGCAGGCCGTCGCCGCAGCCGAGCGGCAGGAGTCGGTCGAGGTCGCTCTCGCGCAAGCTCTCCGGAACCGAGGGCAGGCCGTCGAGAGCGCGCTGCCATCTATAAGCCGGATGGCATCGGCGCTGCAGGATCTCACCGGCATCGGCGATGAGGAAATACTCGAGGG
The DNA here is from genome assembly GCA_024226535.1 of Planctomycetota bacterium. GTDB lineage: Bacteria > Planctomycetota > Phycisphaerae > Phycisphaerales > SM1A02 > JAAELP01. The sequence continues at coordinate 16,575 of JAAELP010000291.1, forward strand.
GCAGCAGCAGATCGTCGCGCTCGGCGGCATCGTCGGCGACGAGCTCGAGCGTGCGACGAAAGCCGCTCTCGATCTCGGTGCTCAGATCCGCAATAACGCGACGGCGTTCGATCTCGTCTCGAAAGCATCCGCCGGCTATACGTCGACGCTCAGCCGGTACGGCATCATTCTCGATAAGGGAATACCGCAAGGGGAGAAATTCGCCGCCGCGCTCGACGCGATCGAGCAGCGGTTCGGCGGCCAGGCCGCTCGGCAGCTCGACACGTACGCCGGCAGGACGCGCGAGCTCGGCAATCGGTGGGGCGATTTCATCGAGAAACTCGGGCTCACGATCACAACCTCACCGGCCGTTCGCACCGCGCTCGAGGGTCTCTCCGACATAATCAAAGAGCTCACCGATCGCATCGACACATCGACGGGGCAGGATCAGCTAAAGAAGTTCGTTTTGCTGCTCGCCGATATGGGCATTCTCGTCTCGCAGATCACGCCGATCATCGCGAATTTCATCACGTTCTATACCGGGCTGATCGGCGTGCTCTCCGATGGCGTTCCCGATAACGTGATCGATGGAATGCTCGAGACGTTCGAGCGGATGCAAACCGTCTCGAATGCGACGGCCGAGCTCGAGGCGCAGCTCCGAGCTCTGCGTAAGAGCATCGCCGAGGCGTCGACTGAGCCGCTCAATAAACCGCTCGCCGACACCGGCGACGAGAGCGGCGGTGCGGCTGAGGAAATATCAAAGTTCGATGCCGCGCTGAAATCTCTCGGCATCACACTCGATTCGGATCTCGAGAAAAAGGCAAGCTCGATCTCTCAGGCCGTCGGCCTGCTCAATCAGCAGCTCGCATCCGGCGCGATCTCTCCCGAGCGATACGATGCAGTGCTCGGCCGGCTGCGGCAGATGGCCGCGACGATCCGCGAGCAGGGCGGCATCGTGCCGGGGCTGCAGGAAGCATCCGACGGGCTCACCGAGTTTCAGGATAATGTCGCCAGACTCACCGATGGTTTCCGGTTCAGCGGCGAGGAATTCATTGCGTCGATCGCGAATCAGGCGCAGACGCTCACCGATCTCGCGACGGATCTATACGGGCAGCTCACTCAGGGCGTCGGCGACGCTCTCGGTGATGTGCTGATCCGCGGCGAGGATGGCGGGGAGCGGCTCAAAGCGCTGTTCGAGAGCATCGGGCAGACGGTGATTAGTTTCCTCGTCGATCAAGGGATACAGGCCGTCGCCGCGTCGGTGGCGTCGGGCGTTGCCTCAGCGAAAGAGCACGCATCGCGGCTCGGGCAGCTCGCCGCGCAGACGTACGGCGCCGCGTTCGCCGCGACGGCTGCGATCCCGATCGTCGGGCCGGCGCTCGCGCCGGGCGTCGCCGCCGGCGCTCAGGCTGCGATGCTCGCCGGTAGCACGGGTGCATTCGCCGCCGGAATCGCAGTCGGCGCCTCGCAGGGTTCGGCCGGCGGGTTTCAGCAGGGCGGGCAGGTCACGGGGCCGCGACGCGGCCGAGATACTCAATTCGCCGCGGTCGACGGCGGCGAGACGATCCTCGACACGACGCCGGCCGAGGGTCGAGCTCTGCTCTCGGGCCGAGCTCGCATCGTGCCGGCCGACGGCGGCGGCAGCGGCGGCGGCATCACCGTGATCGTCGAGAATCGAATCTCGGCGATGGATGGTAGAGATGTGATGCGGGTGCTGCGTCGGAATCCTCGAGCCGTCGCTCGAGCGTACGAGCGCGCGATCCTCAATCGGAAAGGCTGAGCGATGGCTGATTTCCCGTTCATACCGCTGCAGGGCGATTTTAAGCTGATCTCCGAGGAACCTCCGACGCTCGAGAGCACGTTCGAGGATGGCACGATTGTGCGCCGGGAAAAGCGCACGACGGCGCCGCGGCAGTGGCAGATGACGCTCTATCTCGATGCGACGGATATCGCGACGTTCCGCACGTTCTGGCTCGCTCGACGGCTCGCGACGACGTTCACGCAGATCACGTACGATCCAAACGATGCACCGGCTGGAGAGGCAAACGTGAAATTCCTCGAGCGGCCGACGATCAGTTTCCGCGGGCCGGATTGGCACGTCGTGCGGCTCTCGACGATCGAGGCTCTTGCGTAGTGATCACGCTGCCGGCAGGGTGGGCCGCAGAGCTCATCACCGATCATCGCCCGGTGACGGGCTATGAGATAACGCTGCAGTCGGGCACCGTGCTGCGGTACGGATCGCACGGGTTCACGTTCGATTCGAACACGTACAAACGGCAGGTGCTCGAGATGACAGAGCTCGAGGAATCTCTCTCGCTCGAGGTTCCCGAATTCACGCTCACACTCTCGAACGTCGATGAGACGCTCACGCCGTATCTCGAGCCGCTCGATCTGCTCGAGGGCTCGCGCGTCGTGATCCGCGTGATGCTGCGCGATTCCGGCGGCACGTTTCTCTCGGGATCCGTCGAGCGGTTTTTCGGTCTGATCGAATCCGTCGACGATGGCGATGAGGAATCGATCGATCTGCACATCGTCGGGCCGTCGTGGAATTACGATAACCCGCTGCCGGGCGTTCGCACCGGCGTGTATTGCTGGAAGGATTTCGCCGACGGCCGGCTCTGCAATTACGTCGGCGGTCTCACTACATGCGATCGCCGGCTGCTCTCGACGGATGGCTGCTCGGGCCGCTCACGTGAACACGAGTTCGGCGGGTTCCCCGGCGTCGATACGCTCGAGCGGCTGAGGTATCTGCTCGAGGGCCGCAATCGGCCGATCCTGTTCGATTCGCCGACGTCGGCCGAGGGGCGCCGAATCGCGATCCGCATCACGCCGGATCCCGACGTGCCGGAAGTCGAGCCGCTCGGTTCGATCAAAAACGCGGCGCCGCTGATCTACGGCCGGCGCCGGGTGATCGGCCGCTCGATCGAGCGCACCGTGCAGCAGTACGTCACTCCCGGCGGCACGCTGCTCGAGGTCGATTTCAAGCTGCTCTCTTTCGGCGAGATCGATAACATCGTGGCATGGTACGGCGACGGTCTAATCGGCGTCGATCGCATCGGCAGCTCCGGGTACAAAGAGCTCGGCATCTATTGGCGGTCGGGCACGATCGGGCTCGACGATGATGAGACGGCAGCCGAGTATCTCGCCGATCCGAATACTCTGCAGCGAGCTCAGAACCGAGACGCGCTCTCTCACGTGCCGCTCGCCTATTCGAATATGGCGTACGCGATTTTCATTCAGGAAGCCGATACCGATTCCGATCGCATCAGCGATATCTCGTTCGACGTTCGAGGGATCAAGGTTCAGAAGTACACCGCGGCCGGCGCTACCGACGGCGCGCGGGTCTGGTCTGAAAATCCGGTGTGGCAGCTCGTCGATCTGCTGCTGAGCCACGATTACGGATTCGGCAGGTTCATCGCCGCATCGGATCTCGACTGGTCGGTGATCAAGCCGACGGCCGATTACGTCGACGTCGAAATCGATTCGTTCGAGGCGACGGTGATCGCATCCGGCAGCTCGACGGATCGGTATGCCGTCGACGACGCGAGCGGATTCTATCGCGGCATGAAGGTGCTATACGACGGCGGGCCGTACTCCGATGAGGTCGATGAGGTTCTCGAGATCATAAACGGCCGGCTGATCCGGCTCGGCACGTCGCGCAATCCTGCAGCCGGTCACACCGTCACCGGGCGCACGCCGCGGTTCACGTCGAATCTCACGATCGATCGAGAGGCATCGGCCGATGAGGTGCTCGAGAGCCTGCTCGTTCCGTGTTTCGGATACATGCCGCTCGGCGACGGGAAAATACAGATCGTCTCGGAGCAGGCGCGCGTCGTCGATGCGACGTTCAAGGATACCGGCGCTGCGGCCGGGTATGGGATTCTCGAGGGTTCGTTCAGGTGGGAGAACGTACGAGGCGAGCACGATCACCGGCAGAATCGCGTCGATACAACCTATCGCGATCACGACGGCGCCGACGCCGGCGTGCAGGAATCGGATTGGAATTCGATCCGCACGGGCCGGATCCGTGAGGATTCGATTGATCTGCCGGCCGTGCTCACGCACGAGCACGCGAATCGAATCACGCAGCTCAGGTACTCCAAGCATCGCGAGCTCGGCCGGCCGGCGAAATTTACCGTCGGCCCGATCGGGCTCGCCGTTCAGGTCGGCGATCACATCGAGGTAACTCACGCGGCGCCGGGATGGGTCGACGCCGATAAGCGGGTGATCGCTACCGAGTATCTCGGGCTCGGCGACGATGATGAGGGATGCGTCGCTCTCACCGTCGTGGACTATGATTCGAGCGTGTACGTCGTGCCGACGGTGACGCCGATTCCGCTGTTCGATTACGGTGATCTCTCGCTCGTTCTCGTCGTGAACATGAACGCCGCCGGCCGCATCGTGCTCACATGGAGCGGTGACGCGCAGGGCGTGCCGCGGCTCGTCTGGAATATCTATAAACGTGCCTCGAGTTTCGGCTCTGGACCGCCGGCGCCGGATGAGCGGATCGGCCGCGTGCTGCAGCGGCGCAAATGGGTCTATCAGCCGACGGCCGACGAGATCGGCACGACGCTCTATTTTATCGTCTCGGGCGGGATGCCGCGGCCGGATGGGTTCTCGTACTCGAACGAGGTCTCGATCCTCGCGACGCTCGACGATCCGACGGATGAGGAACCGGAATCACAGAATCGAGTGTACGGCGGTAGTTTCGATTCTGAACGTCATTGGCAGCAAACCGAGGCCGGCGGATCGACGGTGATCGTCGAGGCGGATGCGACGGTCGGCGGCGGCGATTGGACGAATCCCGACAATGCTCACAATGCCGACGATCTTTCCTATGCTGAGCTCGACGTCGACGATGGGAATTCCGGCACGGTCGAGTTCACGTTCGCGGCCGGCACGAAAACCGGGCAGCCGTACGGTAAGGTCTGGGCCACAAACAACAATGGATCGGTGCGGCTCGAGTTCACAAAGGACGGCGGCTCGAGCTGGATCGAGCTCGATCTCGTGACAACACGTCAGGGGCTCACCGAGAAGCTCGGGCCGCAGATCGTGAATCAGGACATGAGCCTATTCCGGATGCGCGCGACGGGATACTCGGGTCGGAATCCGCGGGACCGTCTCGATCCTTGGCTGCCGGGGCACCATCGAGCGTATGTGATCGGATTCGCTGATCAAGCCGGCGCGACGGCGCCGTTTTCGATCATCGCGAACGGTATCGCGACGCTCGTTTCGGATGGTGTTACGCCGGCTGAGCTCTCGAGGCCGTTTCCGGGCCAGATCGGCGATCCGACGATACTCGCCTATAACACGGAGAGTGTTTCTACGTGGGGCCTTTACATTCGTCGTCGGCAGGGCGAGACGTCGGCCGTCGATGCAAACGTGACGATCTACGTGCGCGAAACGCAGACGGGCACCGAGTATCTCGCGGCCGATTTCGATAAGGATGATGTGAGCGATGATTTTCAGGCGTTCGCTCAGAGGTTCACGCCGGGCGTTTCGATCGCTGGGGATGCGGAGGTTATTGTGCGGTACCTCGGGACCGTCGGCGTCGACGTCGATAATCTTGAGGAGACGCTCGGCGACGGCGTGCCGCGTCAGTTTGGGACGACAGCAACGGAGGAAGATCAGGGCAACTTCGGAGATGCCGCAGCCGGCGTGCGATCCGGATACACTCGGGGAGGATGGGATTCGGTCTCGAGTCGCATCTCAGCTCTGACGGGAAACACAAAGTGAAAAAACTTGCCGCATTGCTGCTGCTGCTCATCGCGTCGACGGTCGTCGACGCCGCCGGGGTCGTAGTGATCGACGGCGTTCGGTACGTTGAACCGACGGGCGGCGATACGTGTAATGAGTTTGCGTACGCCGACACAATTCTGAAAAACCGTAAGACGGGGAAAGAATGGTACTGCGACGAGGATCAGCTTACGCCGATCTGGGCAGAGGTGCCGATCTCTCTTTCGATCATCAATCGGGAGTATCAGTGTGCTGAGTTCGCGACGAGCGGCGTAGGCACAGAGGCGGATCCGTTCATCGGGTGGGATGATGCGGAAACCGGGTGTATCACCGCGGCTCAGCTTTGCGCAGCCGCGTCGAGCGTACACAACAACTGCAAAGCCGTGTTTTCTCAGGGTTGGTTCAAGTGCACGGCGACGGATTGTCTCGGAAAGCAAAAAGCAATCTCGAGCGCCGTCGACGGTCTCGTATTCGAGGGTTCCGGTACCGGATCGACGTTCATAGTCGGGAACTATTCCGGCTCAGCCGATTTCTATTTCATCGATGGGTGCACGGCTGCGGATGTGGTCGCTGCGGCGATGCCGATGCCGGATAACGCCGATCCGCCGGGCGGCGTCGTTTCCGGCGGTACGTTCACCGATGATAATCGCGCCGAGTTCGAGGTCGCGATCAGCTCAGCCGGCACGCCGGACGATTTCAGGTGGCGCAAGCGCACTCGAGGCGTCACCGGGATAGGCTCATGGTCTAGTCCGGTCGCGGTGACTGGCTCGGCGCAAACGCTCTCGGATGGCGTGACGGTCGATTTCGAGTTCACGACGGGTCACGCTGTAAACGATGTGTGGCGCATCGAGGCGGGGTTTTGCGATCCGAGCTCGGGGACGAACGATTACAAGGATGTGACGTTTAAGCATCTCGCGTTCGTCGGCGCGAATCCATCGACGGCCGACGGCGGCGGCCTTGTGACGCAGATTCCGACAAACGCATACGGGTTTCGAGTGTTTTCGACGGGCCAGGCGCAGTCGTGGCGGTGGGAGTCGTCAAAACTCGCAATGTTGTACGGCGGCGTGAGTTTCAACGGCACCGGCACCGCATCCGAAAACAAGTTCATCGGATCGGAGATCGTGAAAATCGGACCGTTCGGCTATGCGTTCGAATGGAACAATGCTCAAGCGGTGAATCACGAGTTCATCGGTACGGACGTTGAGGGTATCTATGGGAATGCCTTTCAGTTCGGGCCGGAGGGCGGCGGGAACGTGCACGTATTCGGCGGCTCATGGATTCTCAACGATCCGGAGTCGCCGTACCGCCCGAAAGAAGGGTATTGCACGGATGATGTTTTCACATCGTGCACGACGGACATAGAGTGCGCCGACGAGATCACGACAGCCGACGGCGCCGGCAGTAGTACCACGACGCTCACCGTCAACGATGCCGATTCGCTCGCGGTCGGCGATTGGATTTTCGTCGGCGCTGCCGCAACCGAGGGCCGTCGAGTCGTCGAGAAAAACAGCAGTACGAGCTATGAGCTCTCATGGACCGGAATTGGCGTTACCGACGAGGTGAGCTATTCAGATTCGGAGTCGATACTCGGCGGCGCGCAGTGTGTAGCGAATCATACCGCGTTTATCTGGGCGATGAGCGGCGGAGGTCCATCTCGCGGAAGCTCGAGCACGATTTCGTTCACTGCGGCCGGGTTCGAGGTTCGCCTCGATTCGCTGCTGATGTGGGTTCCGACGAGTCTGAGCAACGTCACGGTACGAGCATCGTTCAATGATTGCCATTTCGTGAACAGCAACACGGACCCAAAAGAGTGGGTCACGATCGGCGCGTTTCAGCAGGCGCGGTTCAACAATTCGACGATCAGAGAGAACGGGGCGCCGATGTTCTATCGGCTCACGGGAGAGGCTACGTCGAGCAATACTGGCACTATGCAGGGTTGGATCATCTTCCGCGATTCGAGCGTGACGCCGTTCGAGAATCGCATCGACGAGCGGGTGATATTTGACGATGCTAATCGCGCATTCGGCCGCGTCACGGTCGACGGGATGTATGGCGCGGAGCCGGCGGCGAACGATCTCAGCGATCTGAATCGGGCCGGGTACTCGATGGATCTCTCGAGCCGGAAAACCGGCACCGGCGTCACCGATACCTATACGTACGGAATGGTGCTCGCGGGTGAAACGGACGGCTGGCCGGGATACGATACGAGCGAACCCGATGATTACAAGCTCGAGCGAAATCTCACGCTGCCGCTCGGGTTCACGATCATCGAGATCGACTGTTACAAGCCGACGGGCACGGGAACCGACGAGTACGTTTTTCGGGTGGGCACCGAGGATGAGGCGGAGATCTACTGCGAATCACATCGTGCGACGCGAGCGTCGGAGTTTTGGATGCAGTGCCACGATAAACTAGAGCTCGACACAGAGGAGAAACGGACGGTGCGGCTCTGGGCTGAGACGGCGCTGAACACGAGCTGCACGGCCAGCGATGATCCCTGGGATTGCTGCACGGGCGCCGGCGCCGGCACGTGCGCGCCGGTGGATCCGGCCGGCACGGCGGGTCAAGGTCACTGCATTATTCGAGGGTATTGAGATGAGCAGAGCAGGGCTACTCGTCGCATCGATTCTCGCGTTTGTGCTGTGCGGTACGAGCTCGGCCGCTCCGGCGAATCGCGTGATCACGCAGCCGCTCGACGTGCAGGCTGATGAGCTGATCATCGGCACCGACGTGCTTGGGAATATTACGATCAGGTTCAATCGCATCGGCACCGAGAAATTCATCCGGTGGATCGAGGGGACCGGTCTGCAGCTCGACTATGGGAACGGCAGCGAGCTCACGTTCATCGACGGTGCTCTGATCACGGACAGGAACAGCGATCCGTCGGCGTTCGTCCTGTCCCGTGCGAACACTTTGCGAGCATCGTTTCGACTGAGCGATACGACGGCCGAGGATTGGTTCATCGGGGACGGGGTTGCTGGTACGCGGTGGATCTACGGCGACGCGACGCAGGGCAATGTTCGCATTTCGACCGAGACGGATGAGCAGCTCCCGGCGGCGAAACTCGACGTGCGCGGATCCGATACCACGCTGCCGACGCTGCTGATTCGCTGCGCGGATTCACAGAGCGATAACTGCATCGAGGTTCGGAATTCCGACAATTCAAACCGCACAGTATTCGATAAGTTCGGGCTGCTCGCATCGGCCGAGCTCGACGGCTCAGGGGGCACGTGCACGAGTCCGGATCGATCGGCGTGCTGGAAAGAGCCGATGATTTTGCGCTCGTACAATTCGGAGGATCCGGCGGAGTTCGAGTCACCGACTGAGCCGGCGTTCGTTCTGCAGCAGATGAACACCGGGATTGAGGCGACGGGCAATCTCGTCGAGTATCGCGTGAACGTCTCGCCGACGACGGCTGAAGGCGAGTCCGGCACGCTGTCGGCGTACATGACGCAGGGCGGCTCGCAGTACCGGGACGTCGGAGGGACGGCGTATCTGGTCGCCGACGAGCTGAGCGATCCGAACTGGATCGGGACGCACGAATTCCAGTCGCCTGGTGCGGTGCAGTTCGAGATTG
>JAAELP010000292.1 GCA_024226535.1 Planctomycetota bacterium
CGCTCGGCCGCCAGAAGACGGTCCTGCTGTCCACGCACATCCTCCAGGAGGTGGAGGCGATGGCCGACCGCGTCATCGTGATCCACGAGGGGCGCCTCGTCTTCACCGGCACGCCGGACGAGTTCCGGGAGCACGGCTCCACCGTCGAGGAGTGCTTCCGGGCGCTCACCGTCGCCGCCTGATCCTTCCTTTCGAGAGAGCATCCGACCATGAGGACGCACGCCGTCACCGCCATCTTCCGGCGCAATCTCGTCAGCTACTTCAGCAGCCCGATCGGGTACGTGTTCATCTGCGCGTTCGTGCTGCTCAGTGCCGCTGCCGCCTTCTGGCCGAACGAGTTCTTCAACGCGAACCTCGCGAACCTCGATCAGCTCAACGAGAAGCTGCCGCTGATCATGCTCGTGTTCATCCCCGCCGTGACGATGAGCATCTGGGCGGACGAGCGACGGCAGGGAACCGACGAGCTGCTGCTCACGCTGCCCGCCAGCGACTTCGAGGTGGTCATCGGCAAGTACCTCGCGGCGGTGGCGATCTTCGCGATCTCGCTGCTGTTCTCGCTCTCGAACATCTTCGTGCTCACCGGCCTCGGCGACCCGGACCTCGGCCTGCTCCTGACGAACTACGTCGGCTACCTGCTCATCGGGTGCGCGATGATCTCGATCGGGATGGTCGCGTCGTTCCTCACCAGCAACCTCACCGTGGGGTTCGTGCTGGCGGCGGCGTTCAACGTGCCGCTCATCTTCGCCGGATCCGCGGACGCCATCGTGCCGTGGGACGAGGCGGCGCGGTTCATCAAGAGCTTCGGCTTCGCCGCCCAGTTCGAGGACTTCGGGCGCGGGCTCGTCTCCTTCGCGAGCATCGTCTACTTCGCGGGGATCATCGTCGTCATGCTCTACCTGTGCATGGTGCTCATCGGGCGCCGGCACTGGACGGCGCGAAGCGAGGCGGGGCCGGTGCCCGCGCCGATGTCGGCGCACTACGGGCTCCGCACGATCTGCCTGCTCGTCATCGCCGTCGGCCTGTCGCTGGCCGCGCACCGGTTCGATCTTCGCGCGGACTTCACGAGCGAGCGGCTCAGCTCGGTGAGCCCGGAGACGGAGGACCTGCTCGCCAAGCTCGATCCCGAGCGCCCGGTCTTCATCGAGGCGTACATCAGCCCGGACGTGCCGCAGGGCTTCGTCCAGACCCGCCTGAACCTGATCACGATGCTCCGGCAGGTGGACGTGCTCGGCGGCGACGGCGTGATCGTCCGCATCAACGACACCGATCGATTCAGCGAAGCCGCGAGCGAGGCGCAGGAGCAGTTCGGGATCACGGCGCGCCAGGTGCCGGCGACGACCGGCGGCAAGATCTCGATCGAGGAGATCCACCTCGGCGTCGCGTTCCTCTCCGGGCTCGACAAGGTCGTCGTCCCGTTCTTCGACCGGGGCATCCCCGTCGAGTACGAGATCATCCGCTCCATCGCCACCGTCAGCCAGCAGCAGCGCAAGCGGATCGGCGTGCTCGCCACCGACGCGAAGCTCTTCGGCGGCTTCGACATGCAGTCGATGTCGCAACGTCCCGACCAGCCGATCGTCGCCGAGCTGCGCAAGCAATACGACGTCGTGCCCGTCGACCCGTCGAGCGAGATCACGGAGACGTACGACGTCCTGCTCGCCGTGCAGCCGTCGTCGCTGCCGCAACCGCAGCTCGAGAACTTCATACGCTGTGTGCGGCGCGGCCAGCCGACGGCGATCTTCGAGGACCCGATGCCGTTCCTCGACGCCAGCGTTCCCGGCACCGGCCAGCCCCGGCGCCCGGCGAGCCGCAACCCGTTCCAGCAGCAGCCGCCGCCGGAGCCGAAGGGCGACATCAACGCGTTGTGGTCCATGCTCGCCGTGGACTTCGTGCACACCCAGGTCGTGTGGGACGCCTACAACCCGTATCCGAAGATGGAAGGCCTCTACCCGGAGTTCGTCTTCGTCAGCCCCGGCGGCGGCGCCGACGAGCCGTTCGCGCTCGACAGCGTCGTCACCGAGAACCTCCAGCAGGTGCTTCTGCTCTTCTCCGGCTCCCTGCGATCGCGACCGGGAAGCTCGCTCACGTTCACGCCGCTGCTGCGAAGCGGAACCGAGAGCGGCTACGTCGCGTTCGACGACATCCTGCGTCGCGGCATCTTCGGCATGACGAGCCTGAACCCGCAGCGCCGGCTCGTGCCCACGCGCGAATCGTTCGTGCTCGCGGCGCGGATTCAGGGCGAGGTGGTCGCCGAGGACGACCCCGCCCCGCCGCCCGCCGACGGGGAGGACGAGCCGCCGATGTCGCACACGATCGACGTCGTTCTCGCTGCCGACCTCGACATGCTCCAGTCCGCGTTCTTCGCGGTGCGGGCCGCAGGCCGCGGAGCCGGCGGGCCGGTCGCGTTCGACTTCGACAACGTGACGTACGTGCTCAACCTGCTCGACGTGCTCGCCGGCGACGAGCGCTTCGTTCCCATCCGCAGCCGGCGTCCACGGCACCGCACGCTCACCGCCGTCGAGCGGCGCACCGAAGTCGCCCGCACCGCCGCCGACGACGAGCGCCGCCGGTTCCTCGACGCGTTCGAGGAGCAGCGGACCGCCGAGGAGGCGAAGCTCCAGGAGGAGATCGCAAGGCTCCAGCAACGCGAGGGCATCGACGCCCGCGAGATGAGCCTGGAGGTCTCGATGAAGACCGAGGTCGGCCAGAACCGACTCGAGGCGCGGATCGCGGAGCTGGAGCGCGAGCGCGACCAGGAGGTCGAGCGCATCGAACGCGACCTCGCGATCGAGGTCCGGCGCGTGCAGAACACCTACAAGCTCGCGGCGGTGGGCCTGCCCCCGATCCCGCCGCTGATCGTCGCGTTCATCGTCGCCCTGCGGCGTCGCAGACTGGAGCGGATCGGCGTGCCGCGATCGCGTATGCGTGGCGGGGGTGGTGGAGCAGCGGGGGGAGCCGGCAAGGGTGATTCCAATGGAGGATCCGATCGATGAGCGAGTGGACTCGGACCGGCATCTTCGTCGCGCTGGCGGTCGTCTTGGGCGTCGTGGCGTTCCTCGTGCGTCCGGCCCAGCCCGAGCGCGAAGCCTTCGACGACTCCGGGGAACGGTTCTGGGCGGCGTTCGAGCCGCTGGACGCGCGTTCGTTGGAGATCGTCACGTGGGATGACGTCACGGCAACCGTGAGCGCGTTCAACGTCGCGCACCGCAACGGCATCTGGTCGATCCCGTCCCACGAGGACTACCCGGCGGACGCCGAGAGCCAGCTTGGCAACGCGGCGGCGAGCGTTGTGGACCTCGTCAAGGGGCCGCGGGTCAGCGATCGCGCGACCGATCACGCGCTCTACGGCGTGATCGATCCGACCGCGGGCAAGGAGGGCGCCGGAACACGCGTCACGATGAAGGACGAGTCGGGCAACACGCTCATGGACCTCATCATCGGCAAGGAGGTGAAGGAGAGCAACGGGCTTCGCTTCGTGCGCGTGCCGGACCGTGACCGCGTCTACACGGCGAAGGTCGAAACGGAGTATCTCTCCACCGAGTTCGAGACGTGGATCGAGGCCGACCTGCTCAAGCTCGACCCGTACGACCTCCGCGAGATCGTCATCAACGACTACACCGTGGACGAGGCCAACCAGCGCGTGATCCAGGGCGAGTTGCTCCGGCTCCGATCCGACACCGGCACGGCCGGCTGGGAGCTGGAGGCGGGCATCGCGGACAGCGAGGAGCTCCAGAACGCGAAGATCGAGGAGCTGAAGCGCGCTCTCGACGATCTCGCGATCGTGGACGTGCACCGCAAGCCGGCGGGGCTCAGCCGTGAGCTTCGCGCCGAGGACGCGCTCGAGCTCGACCGCGAGGCGCAGAACTCGCTCGCTCGTCGCGGCTTCTACATCGCGCGCAACGCGTTGCTCTCCAACGAAGGCGAGACGACGGTGACGACGAAGGACGGCGTGCGCTACGTGCTCCGCTTCGGCGAGATCGCCCAGGTGGCCGCCAGCGCCGATCTCGCCGGCGACGCCGAGGCGCCGCCGGTGGCCGGGGAGGGCGCCGCGCGGTTCCTGTTCGTCATGGCCGAGTTCGACGAAGCGCGGATGCCGGAGCCGGCGTACGAGGAGGTCCCGGCGGCGGATCCGGACGGCGACGCGGACGCGATCGCCGAGCGAGAGCGGATCACCGCCGACAACGATCGCAAACGCGCCGATCACGAGCGGAAGATCGCCGACGCGCGGCAGCAGGTCGCCGAGCTGAACGACCGTTTCGCGGACTGGTACTACGTGATCGCCGACGAGGTGTACCGCAAGATCCGCCTCACCCGCGGCGACCTCGTCACCGAGAAGGCAGCGCCAGCGGCAGGCTCGTAGGGTCCGGAGCGAGCCGGGCGACGGCCGAGCGCGATACCATGCCCGCCAGCGCATGACGATCACCGCCGACCACGCCGAACCCGCCACCGACGTCGCCGTCTCCGCCGTCGGGCTCGTCAAGCGGTACGGCGATCTGACCGCCGTCGACGGAATCGACTTCGAGGTTTGCCGCGGCACGTGCCTGGGCGTGCTCGGTCCGAACGGCGCGGGGAAGACGACGACCATCGAGATCCTCGAGGGGCTGAAGAAGCCCGACGGGGGAACGGTGCGCGTGCTGGGCCGCGCGTGGGATGACAGCCCGCGTGAGATTCAGGAGCGCATCGGCGTGCAGCTCCAGGAGACGGAGTTCCAGGACAAGATCAAGGTGTACGAGTTGCTGCGGATGTTCCGGAGCTTCTATCACGACGGAGCGGCGCTCGAAGAGGTCATTGCGGTCGCGGGTCTCGAAGAGAAGCGGGGAGCGTTCGTCAAGACCCTCTCCGGCGGGCAGAAGCAGCGGCTGGGGATCGCGTGCGCGTTGCTGCACAAGCCGGAGATCCTGTTCCTCGACGAGCCGACCACCGGGCTCGACCCGCAGGCGCGGCGCCGCCTGTGGGAAGTCGTCGAGTCGTTCAAGACCAACGGGGGCACCGTGGTCCTCACGACGCACTACATGGAGGAAGCGGAGCGTCTCGCCGACGACCTCATCATCGTCGATCACGGGCGCGTGATCGCGCGGGGCTCGCCATCGGCGATCATCGCGTCGCTCGGGGCCGAGAGCGTCGTGCGGTTTGCGGTGGCGGAGCCCGGCGCGAGCGAGATCAGCGAAGAGACGTTGGCCGCGCTGCCGGGCGTGCGCTCGGTCCGGTACGAGGGGGCGGCGGTGGTGCTGTCCGTCGTGCACACGCAGGCGACGATCTCGGCGCTGTTCGCCCTGATCGAGGAACGCGGCCTGGTGCTCGAAGACCTGCACACGCACCGGCCGACGCTCGAGGACGTGTTCGTTTCGTTGACCGGCAAACACCTTCGTGACGAGTAGCAGCCCATCGAGGAAGTCCCGCGCGGCGAGAGCGCGACCAGGTTCGTCAGATCAAGGAGCCGGATCGATGGCATATCAGGGAGATACGGCGAGATTCGGCGACGCAGAGCTGGCGAAGCTGGGCCGCTCGCAGCCCGCGCGACTTCCTCGATGGGCTGCCCGATGAGCAGACTCGACGAACTTCGAGAGCTGACCCGCATCCGCGTGCTGTCGTTCCTGCGTGAGCCGGAGGCGATCTTCTGGGTGTTCGTCTTTCCGATGGTGCTCGCCGCCGTGCTCGGCTTCGCCTTCCGCAGCGGCGACGTCGAGCCGACCCGGATTGCGCTCGTCGAGGGTGAAGGGAGCGCGCTGCTGGTGGAGGCGTTCGAGCGCGACGAGCACCTGGACGTCACGGTCTGCGCCGAACGCGACGAAGCGTTCGAGAAGCTCCGCAAGGTGGTGGTGGACGGCGTGGTCGAGCCCGGCTCGCCCCCCGCGCTCGCGTTCGATCCCGAGCGCCCCGAGGCAGCGACGGCGCGATTGCGCGTGCTCCGCGCCCTCGCCCTCGCCGAGGACCCCGACGCCGACCCGGATCTGGAACTCCAGCCCGTCACCGAGACCGGATCGCGCTACGTCGACTTCCTCTTTCCGGGCCTGCTCGGCATGAACCTCATGGGCACGGGCATGTGGGGCGTCGGCTTCGCCATCGCCGACGTCCGTCGCCGCAAGCTCCTGAGGCGAATGCTCGTGACGCCGATGCGGCGCTCGTCGTTCTTCCTGTCGTTCATGCTGTCGCGGCTCGTGTTCCTGACGCTGGAGCTGCTCGTTCTCGTCAGCTTCGCCTTCTGGGTCCTCGGCGTGCCGTTCAACGGGGACGTTCTTTCGTTCGCTGCCGTCTCGCTGCTCGGGGCGCTGACGTTCGCGGGGCTGGGCATCCTCGTGGCATCGCGCGCGAAGACGATCGAGGGCGTCTCCGGCCTCATGAACTTCGTGATGATGCCGATGTGGTTGGCATCGGGGGTGTTCTTCCCCTACGAGCGGTTCCCCGATGCGCTCCACCCGCTGCTGCGCCTGCTGCCGTTGACCGGGCTGAACGACGCGCTGCGCGCGGTCATGATCGACGGCGAGACGGTCTTCCAGCAGGGACCGGAGATC
>JAAELP010000293.1 GCA_024226535.1 Planctomycetota bacterium
GAGGCCGTAGTCGCAGCCGACGATCGGCGTCAGGGTCGGATCCGCGACCCCCGGGAGATCGGGGTCGTCGGTGAGCAGGTCCGGCAGCTCGGCGCTGGTGACGATGCCCTGGTTCGAGACCTCGCTCTCC
Source organism: Planctomycetota bacterium (assembly GCA_024226535.1). Lineage (GTDB taxonomy): Bacteria > Planctomycetota > Phycisphaerae > Phycisphaerales > SM1A02 > JAAELP01. The sequence continues at coordinate 131 of JAAELP010000293.1, forward strand.
CCCGGCAGCGGATTGTCGACCCTGACGTCGAAGCCGACCGCCACCGACTCGCCGACCGCCAGCTCGCCGATCACGACCTGGAGCGGGTCCTCGGACGTGATCGTGCCGGCCGTCGCCGTCACCGAGCCCGCGAGCAGCATGGTGTCGAGGGGGATCGGGTCTTCGAGCACCACCGCCGTGGCGATGCCGGTGCCCGGGTTCTCGATCATGATCTCGTAGCGCAGCACGTCGCCCGGGTTGGCTTCGCCGAGGACCGCTGCGTCGAATTCCTCGAGCAGCAGGTCGGTCTTCGACGCCGAAAGCGCCGGCACGTCGTCGTCGACGATCGTGCCGATGCCTTCCGGGGGAACCCCGTCCGCCAGCACGGCGTGGACCGGCGACGCGAGCAGAACCGAGAAGCTCTCTTCCGGCTCCTGGTAGTCGTCGGACAACACCTCGACGGGGACCGGCTTGGCGGTTTCGCCGGGAGCGAAGATCACCGTACCGGCAGCCGCGGCGAAGTCTTCCCCAGCCTCGGCGTCGCCGTTCGCGGTGACGAAGTCGACCGACGCCTGGCGGCCCGAGACCGCGGACAGGCGGACGGTGAAGGCCGCGCCGGTGGTGCCGGCGTCGCCTTCCGTCACCGTCACGTCGTCGATCGACACCGCCGGCAGCGGATCGTCGTCGACGATCGTCCCGGCCGCTGGCGCCGCCGGCGGCTGCGCGTGGACCGGATTCGACAGGATGAGCAGCAGTGTCTCGTCGTACTCGTCGAGCGCGTCGTCGAGGACCGGCACCATCACCGTGGCGTTGACCGTCCCCGCCGGCAGGCTCACGGTCCCCAAGGACTCGACGTAGTCGAGACCGCCGAGAGCCGTGTCCCCAGCCGTCTGGTAGTCGGCCGCGACGTCGAATCCGCTCGGCAACGACAGCATGACGGTGAACGCCAGCTCCGCCCCCGGCGCTTCGGTCAC
>JAAELP010000294.1 GCA_024226535.1 Planctomycetota bacterium
GAGGATGGTCGGTCTGATCCTCACGATGGCGGCTCCTCCACGGGGCGCAGCCGGATCGTGACATCGACATGGTCCTTGCCCGCTTCCGTCTGGGGCAGGTCGAGCGCCCATCCGGCCGGCGCGTCGAGCGCCGTCGCCAGCGCCTGGGCGTCGGCCATCGACGGGACCTCGGCACGCACGGTGATCGCATCAGGCGTGATCGACAGCAGGCTCGTCTCCGCGTGGACGCTCTTCGGCCAGCGAGCAAGCAGCGCACCGATCACGGGTGCGATGGTGCCGCGGTTGGCCGTCGGCGCCGTCGGTCGCCGTGTCTGTTCGAGCCGCGCCAGCTCGGCGGCGAGCCGGCGCTCCGGCGGCAGTGTCGTAGCGCCCGGCGGCAGGGCCGGCAGCACCTCGGAGTACGTTGCGGACTCCCGCGCGCGCAGCTCCGCGACCGCTGTCTCCACGGCCTGCACACGCCGCTCGATGCCCACGACGGTGAGGAAGGTCGCCGCCGATGCGATGAGCAGCAGCAGGATTGCGAGGCGCCGGCGCGCCCGACGCACCGGCGCAGGCACGAACTCACCGGTCAGCACGTTCAGCCGGCTCGGCTCCGCCGAATCGCCGAGGGCCGTCGGGAGCGTCTCGGGCGTCAGCGTCACGGCCCCGTCGTCGAGCACGGTCGCAAGATGTTCACGCTCGACGCCGCACGCCAGCACGCGGCCATCGCCCAACCGCTCGTAGACCGC
>JAAELP010000295.1 GCA_024226535.1 Planctomycetota bacterium
GACGTACGCGATGCCCGACGCCTGGAGCGCCACGCCGTCCTCGTCGTAGTCGTCGAGAATGTTGTTGGCGCCGCCGCAGATGATCGAGCAGCGCAGCTTTCGAATGATGCTCGCGTCGATGACGCCGCCGAGCGCGCACGGGGCGAGGATGTCGCACTCCGTCGTGAGGATCTCGCCGGGGTCGACGACCGTGGCACCGTACTCGTCGGCGAGCCGGTGGGCCTTGTCGCGGTCGATGTCCGACACGATCACGCGCGCCCCGAGGTCGGTGACGATCCGCGCGACATGCGAACCGACGTTCCCCGCGCCCTGGATCGCCACCGTCACGTCCGCGAAGTCGGCGGGCCGCGAGCAGAACGCCAGCGCCGCCAACATGGCGTTGACGACGCCGCGCGCCGTGTGCGGTGAAGGATCGCCGCCCGGACATGAGTGGTCGCCGCCGGTGACCCATTTCGTCTCCAGCGCCATCCAGTCGACGTACTGCGGCGTCAGGCCGACGTCCTCGGCGGAAAGGTACTTGCCGCCGAGGGACTCGACGAAGCGGCCCATGGCGCGGGCCTCGGCCTCGTTCGGCGGGTGGTTTCGCTTCGGCAGCATGATCACCGCCTTGCCCCCGCCCATGGGGACGTTGGCGGCGGCCGCCTTGTAGGTCATTCCCTCGGAGAGACGCAGCACGTCGTAGAGCGCGTCCGCCTCGGTCGCGTAGTACCAGCGGCGTGCGCCGCCGAACGCAGGGCCGAGCACCGTGGAGTGCACCGCGATGATCGCGCGAGTTCCCGTCGCCGGATCTCGATGGAACGAGACCTGCTCGTGCGATCGCTCGGTCATCTGCTGGAAGGTGCTCATGTCACTCCCCTGTGCCCCGGGCGATCGGTCAGGCCTGCGC
>JAAELP010000296.1 GCA_024226535.1 Planctomycetota bacterium
GACGTACGCGATGCCCGACGCCTGGAGCGCCACGCCGTCCTCGTCGTAGTCGTCGAGAATGTTGTTGGCGCCGCCGCAGATGATCGAGCAGCGCAGCTTTCGAATGATGCTCGCGTCGATGACGCCGCCGAGCGCGCACGGAGCGAGGATGTCGCACTCCGCCGTGAGGATCTCGCCGGGGTCGACGACCGTCGCGCCGCACTCGTCGGCGAGCCGGTCCGACTTGCCGCGATCGATGTCCGACACGATCACGCGCGCCCCGAGGTCGGTGACGATGCGCGCGACGTGCGAGCCGACGTTCCCCGCGCCCTGGATCGCCACCGTCACGTCCGCGAGGTCGGTGGGCCGCGAGCGGAACGCCAGCGCCGCCAACATGGCGTTCACGACGCCGCGCGCCGTGTGCGGCGAGGGATCTCCGCCCACACAGGCGTGGTCGCCGCCGGTGACCCACTTCGTCTCCAGGGCCATCCAGTCGACGTACTGCGGCGTCAGGCCGACGTCCTCGGCGGAGAGGTACTTGCCGCCGAGGGAATCGACGAAGCGGCCGACGGCGCGGGCCTCGGCTTCGGTCGGGGGGTGGGTCCGCTTCGGCAGCAGGATGACCGCCTTGCCTCCGCCCATGGGGACGTTGGCGGCGGCGGCCTTGTAGGTCATCCCCTCGGCGAGACGCAGCACGTCGTACAGCGCGTCCGCCTCCGTCGCGTAGTACCAGCGGCGGGCGCCGCCGAACGCGGGGCCGAGCACGGTGGAGTGCACCGCGATGATCGCGCGAGTTCCCGTCGCCGGATCTCGATGGAACGAGACCTGCTCGTGCGATCGCTCGGTCATCTGCTGGAAGGTGCTCATGTCACTCCCCTGTGCCCCGGGCGATCGGTCAGGCCTGCGC
>JAAELP010000297.1 GCA_024226535.1 Planctomycetota bacterium
CGCGTCACCGGGCTGGAGCCCGCCGGTGAACCCGCCGACGTTGTCGGCGATCTCGAACTGGACGCCCACCGTCCCGTCGGACTCGAGGAACAGGATCCACACCGCGCCCGTGTTGCCACCCCCGTCCGCGCCCGGCGCGCCGACGGCGCCGTCGATGACGCCGTCGCCGTCGAGGTCGCGGATCGAGGCGACGGCGGCGCCGAACAGGTCCAGGCTGTCGATCCCGCCGGCCTCGAGACCGCCGACGCCCGGCGCGATGCGTTGCTCGCCGAGCACCGTTCCCGCCGACGTCATGAACAGCACCCACAGCTCACCCGTGTTTGCGCTGTCCTTCGGCGCCCCGACGAGCAGATCCTCGGTGCCGTTGTTGTCCATGTCTCCCAGGCGCGTGATCGCCGACCCGAACTGCGGGTCGTCGAGCGGTCCGACGAAGCCGCTCTCGCCCTCGGTGATGCGGGTCTGCCCCATGACCTCCGGGCCCGGGCTCAGGAAGACGATCCACACGGCGCCGTCGCCGCCGGTGCCGCCGTTGCGCGCGCCGATCGCGAGGTCCACGACGCCGTTGCCGTCGACGTCGCCGGCGTTCCCGACGGCGGATCCGAGATTGGCCCCCGGGCCCACGAGCCCTTCGAAACCGCCGGTCGTGTTGGCGATCTCGAGTTGACCGCCGACGCTCCCCTCCTCGTTCAGGAACAGCACGTAGACCGCGCCCTCGTCGTTGAAGCCGAAGACACGATTCGAGAACGGGGCGCCCACGGCGATGTCCTCGATGCCGTCGTCGTTGACGTCGCCGAGCCCGGTGACCGATGAGCCGAATCCGTCGCCCGCCGCGAGCGCGCCGCCGAAGCCGCCGGTCGTGGCGCTGATCTTCTGCTCGGTCTTCACCGTGCCGTCGGCGTTCATGAAGAGGATCCAGACGGCGCCGGCGTCCATGGCGCCGTCGTCGTCACGCGGCGCTCCGACCGCGAGATCGGGTACGCCGTCGTTGTCGAGGTCGCCGATCTCGGCGACTGCGGCGCCGAACTCGTCATCGGCGTCGAGCGTCCCCTCGAAGCCGCCGGCGATCTCGCTGATCTTCTGCTGCTGCGTGACCATGCCCGGCGTCGGGCACCCCGCCGCGTCGCAGCCGACGCCATCGCTGTGGAAGAACCCCGCGACGTCGGCGCAGCTCGCGGCGTCCACCTCGACGCACGTCTCGTCGGGAAGGCAGCATGCGGCCACCTGCGCGCAGCTCCCCATGAACTGACAGGATGCGGGACACCCCCCGTTCATGATGTCGAGCAGGAACGTCGCGCTGCCACTGCCCGCCGTGTAGGTCACCGTGTCGGTGAACTGCCCGCCGGTGATCGACCAGTCCGAACCCGGCGCCAGGCTCCACGAATACGCCGTGCCGCTGCCGGGGCCGTTCACGCTGGCCGTGAGTTGGTTGCCGGTCGAGCCGCACTGCGGCTGCTCGTCGGGCGGAATGATCATGCACGTGGGATCGGGAACCACCTCGCGCACGAGCGGTGTGCTCGGACACAGGCGCGAGCACCCCTCGGCGTTCGTCAACTCCACCTGGATGGTGAAGAACCCTAGCGACACGCCCAGGATCTGCACGTCCTCCTGGTCGTTCGGCCCGACGATCACCGCGACGCCCGCGGGCTCGACCGTCCACTGGTACGACGTCGCCGGAGGACCGTGGTACGTGCCGATCACCCCGGGACAGATCGACGAGAAACCCCAGAGCGAGCAGCTGGGTATGAAATTGACCGTGACCGGGAGTTCGCACGTGCTCGTGCATCCGTTGCCGCCCGTGGTCTCGAGGCTCAGCGTGAACCCGCCGGGCGTGGCGGCGTCGATCGTGACGGCCTGCTGGTCATCCGGTCCGACGATGAGCACGCCGGGCGTCACGTTCCAGTCGTAGGCGGCCATGCCGGGCGGACCGGTGAACACCTGCTGTGTGAGCACGCACACGTTCGTGGGCCCGGTGATCACGCACGGCGGCGCCGGCAGCGCGCTGATCGAGTAGAGCGCCTGCTCCACGTAGCTCGGCGACGGGATGTTCACGACGTCGGCGATCACCTGGGCGATGTTGTCGACCGCGCCGCTGACGTCGTACGTGCACGTGTACGTCCACGTCTCGCCGGGCGTGAGCACGCCGTCGTTGCCGGCGTCGCCGCCG
>JAAELP010000298.1 GCA_024226535.1 Planctomycetota bacterium
CAACGACGGAGCGGAGGCGGTCGTGCCGGGCTCGGAGACGCTGCACTACCGCTTCGACGCCGGCAGCGCGTTTGCGTCGGTCCCGCTGACCGATCTCGGCGGCGGCAGCTACCTCGGAACGGTCCCCGGCGCGAGCTGCGGCGACGAGCCGCAGTACTACGTGAGCGCCCAAGGTGACGGTGGCACCGTGGTGAGCGACCCGCCGCTGGCCCCGAGCCTCTTCAAGAGCTACGTCGTCGGCGCCGAACTCACCGGATTCACCCAGGACTTCGAGACGTCCACGGGATGGACGGTCGTGAACACGGCGATCACCGGTGGCGGTTGGGAGGTCGGTGTCCCCGCCGGCGACGGCCTGCGCGGCGATCCGACCGAGGACTTCGACGGCTCCGGCCAGTGCTTCCTCACCCAGAACCAGGCCGGAAACAGCGACGTCGACGGCGGACCCACGACCCTGACGAGCGAGTTGATCGACGCGACGGGCCACACCGATCCGACGGTGAGCTACGCGAGGTGGTTCACGAAGGACGATCCCGACGAGGATGCGTTCGTCGTGGAGCTTACCGACGACGACGGCGCCTCGTGGGCCGAGATCGAGAACACCACGGTCGAGATCTCGGGCTGGGAGGTGAAGACCGTACGCATCCTCGACCACGCCGACGTCACCGATCAGATGCGGCTGCGGTTCAGCGTGACCGACAACCCCAACAACTCGGTCGTGGAGGCCGCGGTCGACGCGATCCTGATCCGGTCGCTGGAGTGCGACGACGCCGGCATCCCCGGTGACGTCAACGGCGACGACGTCGTGAACTTCGCCGACATCCTCGCGATCATCGGCGCCTGGGGTCAGTGCCCCGTTCCGCCCGGGGAGTGCCCCGCGGACACCAACGGCGACACCGCCGTCAACTTCGCCGACATCCTCGTCGTGATCGCCAACTGGACCGGCTGACGGGAGCCGCCCGGAGAAAACGGGGTCGGGTCTGGTTTCCAAATCAGACCCGACCCCATTTCATTCCTGGCCGACGCGCGCCAGGCGTTCCCAGCTTGCGTTGAGTCCCTCGTCGAAGATCAGCACCTGGGCGACGCCGACCTCCCGGCGCGCGAGCCGGTCCATGAGCTGCCGCTCGCGGCGCATCCGCGCCAGCCGGCGCATGCGGTCCTCGACGTCGCCGATCGCGATGCCGCTGCCGGGCAGCTCGCGTTCGAGCCGGACGAGCGCGTACCCGTTGTCGAGAAGGATCGGATCGGACAGCGCGCCGGGGACGTCGAGATTCCACACCGCCTGGCGCACGGCGCCCGGGTACGTCGGATCGTGCCGGCTGAAGGGCGCGAGCAGGCCGCCGCGTGACGCGCTCGTGTCCGTCGACAGCTCGACCGCCACGTCGGCGAAGTGGGCGCCGTCGATGGTGCGGCTCCGCGCCGCCTGCGCCGTTCTGAGATCCGGCGACGTGATGATCCGAACCTGGCGTTTCGAGCCGTGCACCATGTCGTACATCTGCACCACGTCGTTGTCGGTGATGCGCACGTCGTCACGCACGAGCGCGCGGAGCATCGCGTTGCGACGCAGCAGACGCGGATACCGGTTCGGTCCCAGCCGCTCGCGATCGCGAAGGTCGTTGAGGAGTCGGCGGGCGAGGTCGGGGTCATCGCTCAGCGTCGCGAGCAGGAGCCGCTCCTCCTCGGCCACCGCGTCGGCTTCGATCGTGATCGGCGCGTCGGCGACGAGCACGGCCAGCCGTTCATCGAGGATCATCTCCTGGAGCGCCTGGGCGCCGGCAAGCTCGGTCAGGATCGGTCGCAAGCGACCCCAGAGGACGCCGCGGCCCTCGATCATCGCCGCGGGCCGGGCGTCGACGAGGGTCCTGACCGGCTCGTCCGCGGTCGTGGACGGAGCCGGTTCCGCTGCCGTCGGCGCCGCGTCCGGCGCCCCGGCCGCGGCGGGGCGGACGGTGTTTCCGGCGAGGTCGTCGGATCCCGACGAATGCGGCGGGGCGGCGCATCCGGAGAGGCATACGGTGAGGACGATCGCAAGCCACGGGTTCCGGTGGAACCCCACTGATCTTCTGGCGGTATCGTTGAGCATGGCGATATGCGACCATAGATGACCCGAACCTGTCAATGTGACCAGGCATGCCCGACACCAAGCTCATCATCTGCCCGTACTGTGGCGAGACCCAGACCGCCGAGGAACGCTGCCGCTCCTGCCGCGGCATCTTCGAGCCGCTGAGCCTCCAGGCCACCCACAACGACATGGGGCCGTGGTACCTCCACGAGCCGGAGCGGCCGTTCCGTCCCGGGTGCAGCTACGAGATGCTGGCCCGGATGATCGAGCGGGGGCAGGTGACGAAGTACACGGTCCTGCGGGGGCCGACGACACGGCAGTTCTGGACGGTCGCCCGACACGTGCCCGGCATCGCGCACCTGCTCGGCTACTGTCACGCCTGCGATGCAGCGGTGGAGTCCGACACGCACGGCTGCCCCCGGTGCGGCGTTCCCTTCGGCGCGTACCTCGACCGCAACCACCTCGGTCTGCCCGAGGTCCGACCGCTGCCCGGCGAGGCGCCGGACGGCAGCCAGGACCCGGCATTCACGGGCAACGGGCGGTACGGGAACGGGCGATCGTTGCGCGGGATCTCCAGCTTCGCCTCCGACGAGGAACTGCTCGCGACGATGTCGCCACGAACCAGCTACGGCCCGGCGCCCAACCAGCCCATCGAGCCGTGGCGCGGCACCGCGGAGGAGACGGCGCCCGACGCCGGTGCGGTGACCGACGCCGATCCGCTCACGAGCCCGCTCGTGCGCTCCATGCGACGCACGCTCGCCCGTCAGAAGCGGATGAACCGAATACTCACCGTGCTCGTGGTCGTCGTGGCCCTCGCGGGCGCGGTGCTGAGCCTGATCGGATTCCGGGCGGCGGCCGGCGGCTGAGCTACAGCTTGAACAACCGCGCTCCGCTGCGCATCCGCGCGATCTCCGTCGCGTGCGCTTCGCACGCGCCGAGGACGCGTTCGGCGGTGAGCGGGGGATCGTTCCACCCCTCGCGCTGCCAGATCGTGAGCATCGCCGGGTCGACGAGCACGTGCGTGAAGCCGTCACGACGGAGGGCGTCGAGGACGGCGGCATCGTCGTCGCCGCCATCGCGAAGCGCCGCGGAGAACGGACCGCGGTCCCACGTCGTCTGGTAGACGAGCCCAGGGCCCCGGTAGTACAGCGGCGTGGCGTCTCCGACGCTCAGGACCCGGGCGTCCGGCGGCAGCAGGAAGTTCACCCAGAGCGCGGGTACGGCGTCGGCGAGAAGCTGCCCGCGCTCCGCCGCGGTCAGGTCCGGCGCCCGCAGCCGCTGCGCGTGGGCTTCACCGGCGAACACGCCGGTCGCGCCGAGGGCGGCGAAGGGGCGCCCGTCCTTCTCGCCGGCGAGCAGGATTGCGGGCACGAGCGAGGCGGCCACGAGGGCGAGCAGGCCGACGGCGGCGGCGGCGCGTGGAACACGCGGACGCAGGCTCGCCGCCGCCACCGCGATCACGAGCGCCGCGGGCGCGACGGCGGGCACCATGAACCTCGACTTCACGTGCGTGAACGCGATCCAGAGCACGACCTGGATCCCGAGCACGGTCGCGAGACGCAGGGCGGTCGCGCGGTGTCGGCGATCGGTGACGCCGATCGCGCACGCGACCACCGCCAGCCACGGCAGCACCGACCACTGCGGGCGCCACGGCTCACCGGGATCCGGCGCGGGACCGATCCCGTAGCGTGCGAGCTGATCCCACGCCGAGCGCAGTCGCTCGCCGAGCCGGAGGTCCGCCCCGTGCCCCGCGTCCCAGATCGCGGCCTGCTCGGCGCTCCAGTGCCCCGAGCCGAGCCATCCGGTGAGGAACGGGAAGACGGGGTTCCCGGTGGCGACGAGGTCGTGCGCGAGCGCCGGTGCGATCGCGAGCCCGACGCCCAGCACCGCCCCCGACACGCTCACGAGCCGGGTGCGTCCGCGCGGCGCCGCGCTGAACACGAGCAGGCCGAGCACCGGGACGACGACGAGCAGCAGCGCCGTCGGCTTCGCCCCGGCGGCGACGCCCAGCATCACGCCGATCGCCACGCCGAGCCGGGCGGGCCTCGCCTCCGCGTCGTCCAGGAGCAGGAGCAACGCCCCGGCGAGCATGAGCGTCACCGCCATCTCGTTGTAGGCGAGCGAGCCGACGACCACGACCCACGGCGTGGCGAGCACGAGCACGGCCGCCGCGGCGCCGATCGCGCGGCCGGCGAGCATCGTCGCCGCCCGCCCGGTGACGATGCTCGCGAGCACCGCGAGGCCCCCGTGGAGGACCTGGCAGGCGTAGGCGGCTTCGATCGCTCCGTGTCGAACGGCGAACAGGTGCGCGTAGGCGCACTCGACGTACGACGGCAGGTAGCTGTAGACGTTGTGCTCGAGTCCCGCGGCGCGGCCGAGGTCCCACCACTCTCGCGGAAGCTGGAGGTGATAGCTGAGCGCGTCGTAGCCGCCGAACTCGCTGCCCCACAGCCATCCGGGCGCCGAGGCCGCCGCGACGAGCAGCACCAGCAGCGGGGGCGCCGCCGCCCACGCCACGCGGCTGAGCCGGGGCAATCGCTCCAGGGCACCGCCGCCGCCGTGGCGACGGGCCTGCTCCAGCAGCATCAGGGTGCCCGCCGCGAGCAGGGACCAGCCCAGGGCGCCGCCGGCGAGGTACAGCGCGCCGGTCCGCGCCGCGATCGTGTCGACCACGAGCAGGGCCGCGACCCCGAGCACGGCCTGCACGCACAGCGGCGCCCGGGTCCCGGGCACGAGCCACGCCCGCAGCGGCCACCCGAAGCCGATCGCCGCCGCGATCCAGAACGCAGCGAGGGGGATGGCCCCCCCGAGCGTGAACAACGCGTTGAGACCGGCATCGAGCACGCGGCGATTGTACGAGGTCCGCGTCCGTGTCCGCGGGCGAGCGTCCTTGTTCGTCCCTAGCTGGCTCACCCTTTGCTCATCTCCCTCTGCCCCTCACCCCAGGGACAGGAGGTCCGCGGTGAAACACCGTTCACGACGCTTTGAACCACTCCTCTGCGCCGCCATCATTGCGCTCTGCGCAAGAGTTGCCGGCGCCACCTCGGTCCAGGATCTCATCTGGCTGCGCGGCCACGAGCACAGCGTGCTCCTCGGCATGGGCATCGTGGTGGGGCTCAACGGGACCGGCGACACCTCGAAGGACTCGTACATCGCCGCCCGGCCGTATGCGCGGCTGCTGACGAACCTGGGCAACCCGATCGTCGACCTGGAGGAACTGTCCCAGGCCGACGCCTTCGCGATCGTGGCCGTGACCATGCGGATTCCGCCGACCGGCGTGCGCGACGGCGACCGGCTCGACGTTTCCGTGGAGAAGCTCTTCAACGCCGAGAGCCTCGCCGGCGGTCGTCTCATCGCCTCGATGCTCCGGCTGCCGGGGCCCGACTCGCCGGAGCTGCTGCCGATGGCCTTCGCCGAGGGTCCGCTCGTGATCGAGGGCGGCAACCCGGGCAGCGCGATCGTGCGCGCCGGCGGCCAGATGCTCACCGACATCCGTGCCAACCCGGTCTCCGCCGGTGGCCAGATGACGCTCGTCCTCAAGGAGCAGTACGCCGGATACCCGGTGGCGGCGACGATCGCCGGCGCGATCAACGACGAGTTCGCGATCGACGGCTACAGCAACATCGCCACCGTCGAGGACGCGAAGAACATCCGCGTGCAGATTCCCTCCGCCGACCGCCCCGAGCCGGCGAGCTTCATCGCCACGCTCATGACGGTGCCGATCGATCCCTCGCTCATCCGCACCGAGGCCCGCATCGTGATCAACGAGCGGGCCGGGATCATCACCGTCACCGGCGACGTGAACATCGGTCCCGTCGCGATCACCCACCGAGGGATGCAGCTCACCAGCATCGGACCCGACCCCGTCAACCCCGCCGCCGGACTGCAACAGCCCCGGCGCTGGGTGGGCGTGGACACCACCGACAGCGGCAGTCGATCCACGCGGCTCACCGATCTGCTCGCCGCCTTCGATCAGCTCAACGTGCCGACGCAGGACCAGATGGCGATCATCCACGAGCTCAAGAAGACCGGCGCGCTGCATGCGGAGATCATCAGCCGATGAGCGTGAGCGCGATCCAGCCCGAAGCCACCGTTGCCCCGCGTGCCCCGGCGCCGCAACCGCCGGCGCACGCGCTGGCAACGTTCGCCGAGGCGTTGCACGGGGCGCGGCAGCCGACCCGGGAAGAACAGGCGCGGGAGGCCGCCGAGAACCTCGTCTCGTCGGCGCTCGTGCTTCCGATCCTCGCGATGGTGCGAGAGAACTCGCGCCTCGAGGAGCCGTTCGCGCCCGGTCCCGCCGAGCGCCGCTTCGGTCCGATGCTCGACCAGCAGGTGGCCGACCGCATCGTGCGCAAGGCCAACTTCCCGCTCGTCGACCGCCTCGCCGATCAACTCCTGACCGGCGACGGAGAAGATTCATGACCGACCCCGCGCCCGTGCCTTCCAAAGAGATCAACGCGCTCGTCAAGATTCTCCAGGCGCAGACCCAGCATCACCGCGACCTCCGGGAGTGCATCGCGCACCAGCGCGAGGCGATCCGCACCGCGGCCATCGACGACCTGACCCACGCGTGCCGCCGGACCCAGAAGGTTACCGGCACGATGAGCGACCTCGAACGCGGGCGCCTGGAGCTGATCACCGTCGTGACCCGGAAGATCGATCCGCAACGCGTCGAGCCGATGAAGCTCGCCGAGATTGCGGCCGTCGCAGATGAGGGCGCTCGGACGGCGCTGCTGGAGGCCGCGGACGCGCTGCGCGAGGAGATCGCGGTCGTGCGAAGCGAGAGTTCCGTGGTGTCGGCGTCGGCGTCGGCGCTGGGCCGTCACATGGCCGGCATCCGCGAGACGATCCACGGCGCGCTCAGTCGCGTCGGCGTGTACGAGCGCCGGGGGAGGATCGCGGTCGGTTCACAGATGGACTGCTGCATCGACCTGACGACCTGACGACCTGACGCTGGAGCTTCCCGATGAGCCTCAACGGCGCCATGCAAGTTGGACGCACCGCCCTCGTGGCGAGCCAGACCGCCATCCAGGTGGCCGGCAACAACATGGCCAATGCGGCGACGGAGGGGTTCCATCGGCGCACCGTCCAGCTCTCGCCCCTCCGCGGCGAGTACGTCGGCAACGGTTCGTACGTCGGTCGCGGCGTGCAGCTCGCGTCGGTGGGGCGCGAGGTGGATACGGCGCTCCAGTCCCGTTATCGCGATGCCCTCAGCGAAGAGCAGGCGATGATGATGGACAGCCGGTTCCTCACGGCGATCGAGACGCTCCAGAACGAGTTGACCGACAACGACCTCTCCTCGCTGCTCAGCCAGTTCTTCAACAGCTTCTCCGAACTCGGCAACAACCCCTCCGACAACGCGGTGCGGGCCGTCGTGATCCAGCAGGGCGTGAACGTCGCGAGCCGGATCGCGGACATGAACCGTGACTACGGCGTCGTGCTCCAGCAGATCGACCGGCAGCTCGGCACCACGGTGGACGCCGTGAACGACCTGCTCGACCAGGTCAACGATCTCAACGGCGAGATCGCGCTCGCGGAGCCGGGCACCCAGGGCGAAGCGTCGTCGCTCCGCGACCAGCGCGACCGGGTGCTCGACGAGATCTCCAAGCACATGGAGATCACGGTCATCGAGCACGGCAGCGGCTCGGCGGACGTGCTCGTGAACTCGGTCCCCGTCGTGCTGGCCGGGCGCAACCGCGGGCTCATGGTCGACAAGCAGACCGTCAACGGCGTGCTCGAGGTGTCGTTGAGGATCAAGGAGGACGGGACCGACCTCACCGTGAACTCCGGCACGCTCGGCGGCCTGCTCCGGCAGCGCGACGTCCAGGCCGTGCAGCCGATGATCGACAACCTCAACACCTTCTCGAAGGAGTTGATCTTCGAGGTCAACCGGCTCCACACGCAGGGCCAGGGCGCCAGCGGCTTCGAGACGATGACGAGCACGTACACGGTGGACGACCCGGACGAGAACCTGAACTCGGCGGCGGCGGGTCTTCCGTTCCGCGCCGAGAACGGCAGCTTCCGGATCCACGTCACGCACCAGGATACGGGGCAGCGCACGAGCTACCAGATCAACGTCGACGGCGACACGATGACGATGAACGATCTCATCAACGAGATCAACGTCGCCGTCGGCGTACCGAACGTGACCGCGGCGCTCAATGTCGAGCAGGCGCTGACCCTGACCGCGTCCGCCGGCTACGAGATGTCGTTCTCCGACGACTCGAGCGGCGCGCTGGCCGCGATCGGGCTGAACACGTTCTTCGACGGCGAAAGCTCCGGGACCATCGCCGTCAACGAGGTGCTCCTGAACGACCCGACGAAGCTCGCGGTCGGGGCCGCGCACGTGCCCGGCTCCAATGACACCGCGCTCGCGATCGCGGATCTCCAGGACCAGTCGGTCACCGGGCTCGGCAACGTCAGCATGCGCGAGTTCTGGCAGAACCAGGTGAACCAGCTCGCGGTGAAGGCGAGCGCGGCGACGTCCGCCGTGGAGTCGGCGGGGCTCGTACGCGAGAGCCTGTACGGACAGCTCCAGGCGGTCTCCGGCGTGTCGCTCGACGAGGAGGCGATCAACCTGCTCACGTACCAGCGGCAGTTCCAGGCCGCGGCCCGGTTCATCAGCGTGGTCGACGAGGCGCTTCAGATTCTCATCAACCTGGCGTAGTTGCGCTTTGAAGGTGTCCGCATGAGCTCGATTCCCAGCAACCTCGCCCGTGTCCCCAACATGCTCACCGCCGGCATCATGCACGGCGCGTTGTCGCGCACGAGCGCGGACATGTTCCGGCTGCAGGTACAGCTCACGACGGGCCAGCGCATCAACCGGCCCTCCGACGACGCGATCGGAACGAGCGCCGTGACGGTGCTCGACGACATCATCGAGCGGCGCGAGCAGCGTCTGCGCAACCTCTCGCACGGCGAGGCGGTCCTGAACAACGTCGACGCGGCGCTCGGTGATCTCTCCGGCATCGTGATCGAGGCGAAGGGGATCGCGTCGAGCCAGATCGGCCTCGGAAGCGACGCCCAGACCCGCGACAACCAGGCGCGGGTGATCGAGGCGATGCTCGACGAGGTTCGCAACATCGCCAACCGCAAGTACCAGAAGATCCACCTCTTCGGAGGCAGCAACACGGCGCAGGCGCCGATCGAGGGGTTGGGCACGGGGCTGCGCTACGTGGGCGAGGGCAACGGGCTGCTCACCGATCTTGGGTTCTCGCGCGACCTGCCGATCACCGTCGGCGCCGACCAGGCGTTCGGGGCGCTCAGCTCGCGGGTGCAGGGTGCGAGCGACCTCGACCCGGTCATGACCGGCGCGACGCGGCTCGCCGACCTCGGCGGTGCCCGCGGCCTGGGCATCGCGCTGGGATCGATCAACGTCGACGTGGCCGGCACCGACATCACGGTGGACCTGACCAACGCCCACACGCTGCAGGACGTGATCGACACGCTCCAGACCGAGATCCAAACGGTGGACGCCGGCGCGACGGTGGCGATCGACCCCGGCACGCAGAACCGGCTTCAGATCACGGCCGTGGCCGGCCCCATCACCATTACCGATCCGGGGACCGAGGCGACCGCGGCGGACCTTGGCCTCGCCGGGACGTTCCCCGTCGGCGCCACGGTCGGCTCAGACGTCGACCCGCGGATCATGGAGCTGACGCCGCTGGCGACGCTGACCGGTGTCACCGTACCGCTCGGCACGATCCGCCTGGAGAACAACGGGCAGACCCGCGATCTCGATCTCTCCGGCGCCGTGAACGTCCAGGACGTGATGAACCTCGTGGAGGGCATCGGTCTCGGGATCCGCGTGGAGATCGCCGACACCCACGACCGCCTGAACTTCATCAACGAGCTGTCCGGCGGGTCGATGTCGATCGGCGAGGTCGCCGGCGGCACCACCGCCACCGAGCTGGGCGTGCGTTCGTACAACGGTTCCACCGACCTGGCCTTGTTCAACGACGGCCTCGGCGTGCAGATCCGCTCCGGCAGCGTCGATCCGGTGACGGGGATGCCCGATCCCGCCGCGGACCTCGACTTCCAGGTGACGCTCAAGGACGCTCGCACCTTCGACGTGGACCTCGCCGGCGCGGTGACTGTTCAGGACGTGCTGGACACGATCAACGCCGCCGCCACCGCGGCGGGCGTGGCGGTCCCGGCCGAGTTCACCGCGGGCCTCGCCGCCGACGGCAACGGCATCGCGCTGACCGACAACACCGGGCCGGGGACGACGACCGTCGCGCGGCTCAACGGCTCGTTCGCGGCGGGCGACCTCGGCCTCGATGGCTCGACGACGAGCGCAAGCCTCGTCAGCGAGGATCGCGCAAGAGTTGCCGTCGACAGCGTCTTCACCCACCTCATCAGCCTTCGTGACGCCCTGGTGGCCAATGACGAGCGCGGCATCACGCTTGCGGGGGAGAAGCTCGAACAGGACATCTCTCGCGCGGCAGAGACCCGGGCGGAGGTGGGCGTGCGAAGCCGGCGTGTCGCGGACGCGACCCTTCGCGAAGAGGACCTGCGGATACAGGATCTCGGTTTGAAGAGCGAGTTTCAGGATCTCGATTTCACGGACGCGGCCATGCGGTTCAGCATGCTTCAGACGCAGCTCCAGGCGGCGCTCTCCAGCGCCAGCCGCATGTCGCAACTCAGCCTGCTCGACTTCATCGGGTAGCAGGCACGTACGTCGGACACCGACCGGCCGGCCGGGTCGGTGTTCAAGGACCGGAGGTCCGGGCGCCTCGGAGTGAGGGCCGCTTGACCAAGGAATGGTTGGCCGATGGATTGGAGCGTTCGGATGAACGTGCACACGACCAGGTTCGGAACGGTGGAAGTGGACGAGCAGCGGGTCATCAACCTGCCCGCGGGGCTGCTCGGCTTCTCCAGTTACCAGCGCTACACGCTGCTCCAACCGGACGAGGAAGGCGTCTTCTTCTGGTTCCAGTCGCTCGACGCGCCGGAGCTGGCGTTCGTCGTCACCGACCCGAGCCTCTGGATCCCCGACTACCAGGCGACGATCCGGCCCGAGCAGATGCAGGACCTCGGCCTCGAGCGTCTCGACGACGCCCAGATCATGGTCATCGTGAACCGCTACGGCGATGCGCTGACCACGAACCTCCAGGGCCCGATCGTCATCAATGTCCGAAGCGGTCTCGCCGTCCAGCTCGTCCTGGCGGAGAAGCGGTGGACGACACGTCACGAGATCGTCCGCCTCGAAGCGGGCGTGCAGGCGGCTTCCGCGTAGCGGCGCCGCGATCACGAGGAGGGAAGGAAGGAAGCAGACCCGACGGGACAGGGACGTCCCGGCGGCGGAACGAGGCGCAGCCACGCCTCCGGACGCACTCTGGAAGGAGCCAGAAACATGCTGGTGCTCTCACGTCAGCGCGACCAGACGATCATGATCGGTGATGACATCGAGCTCACCGTCGTGGACATACGGGGAGACAAGGTTCGGATCGGCATCACCGCGCCGGCGAGGATCGCCGTACACCGCAAGGAGGTGTACGACGCGATCAAGCGGGAGAACGAGCAGGCGTCGTGTCTCGGCAAGCGCGAGCTCACCGCGGTGCGCCCGCACGCCACCGACCCGCGTGGGCAACACACCAAGGCGCCGGCCACGCGCGTCCACGGGCGGAGCGCCGATCAGCGGAAGGAGAGCGCGTGATCGCGCGACGGGGAGGTCTCTCGGAGCCGACCGTCTAGCCTCAATCACGGAGGATTGCCATGGCTAGGATCAACACGAACATCCCGTCCCTGATCGCGCAGAGCTCGCTGAGTCGGGCCAACGACGATCTGGCCCTGCGCCTCCAGCGCCTGTCCACGGGACTTCGCATCAACCGTGGCGCGGACGATCCCGCCGGCCTGATCGTCTCGGAACGGCTGCGTTCCGAACTCCAGGGGCTGGAGCGGGCGATCGGCAACTCGGAACGGGCGAGCTCGGTGATCGCGACGACCGAGGCGTACCTCACCGAGGTCAGCGATCTGCTCACGTCCATCAAGGGCCTGGTGATCGAAGCCGCCAACACCGGCGGCGTCAGCGACGAGGAGATCGCCGCGAACCAGCTCCAGGTGGACAGCGCGATCGAGTCGATCACACGGATCTCCAACACCGCGAGCTTCGCCGGGCTTCAACTGCTCAACGGCTCGCTCGCCTATCTCACGAGCGGCGTGGCGACCAGCGCCCTTACCGGCGTGGACATCTTCGGCGCCCAGTTCGGCACGAACTCGAGCATCCCGGTGCAGGTGGAGGTGATCAGCTCCGCCCAGACGGGGCAGTTGTTCCTCTCGGGAACCGCGGTGGGGGCCCTGACCAGCAGCGTGTCCATCGAGATCGCCGGCATGCAAGGCGTCCAGGTGCTCACCTTCGTCTCCGGCACGTCGATGCAGGCGGTGGTGGACGCCGTGAACACCGTCTCGGAGTCCACGGGCGTCAGCGCGTCGCTCGTTTCGGCCACCGACCAGTCGAGCGGGCTGACCTTCAACTCGCTGACCTACGGCTCCGACGCGTTCGTGTCGGTGCGGAAGACGGGCGCGGGCGGAGACTTCTTCCGGGTCTTCGGCGACGCCAACATCGAGACGCAGCGGGATACCGGACGTGACGTGACCGCCATCATCAACGGGACGCTGGCGACCGGGGACGGACTCGACGTCTCGCTCAACACGCCCAGCCTGCGGCTGGAGCTGAACCTCACGCCGGGATACGCGCAGACCACCGGGTCCGTGAAGAGCTTCGACATCACGGGGGGCGGGGTGACGTTCCAGCTCGGTCCGGAGATCTCGTCGACGCAGCAGGTCGGCGTCGGCTTCAAGTCGATCGCGGCGAGCCGGATCGGCGGCACGCTCGTCGGCGGAGTCCGGTATTTCCTCGACTCGCTCAAATCCGGCGGCGCCAACTCGCTCGTCGGCGGACGCGCCCGCGAGGCGGCGCTGGTGCTCGACGCGTCGATTACGGAAGTCTCCGTTCTCCGCGGGCGCATCGGCGCGTTCGAGCGCAACACGATCCAGACGAACATCCGTTCGCTCCAGGTCGGCTTCGAGAACATCGCTTCCAGCGAGTCGAAGATCCGCGACACCGACTTCGCCGCGGAGACCGCGGCGCTCACGCGAGCCCAGATCCTGACCCAGGCGGGAACGTCCGTGCTTGCCACCGCGAACTTGACGAGCCAGAACGTCCTGGCGCTGCTCCAGTAACGCGCCGACCGGGCCCGATAAGAACGCACGCTGCCAAGCCCCCGCCCCACGCGGGGGCTTGTTTCATGGCTGGTGGCAGTCTTTGACGCCGGATGCGCGCGCGGCTGGTTCGGAATGCGCCGGGTTTTTGAACCCAAGTAAAGAGGCACCCCAACGCACCCGATACTGATCCAACGCCTCTGCTCCGGAGAGTAGCCCCCCGGATCAGAGTAGACATGATGCCGGGGCTTGGAGGGGCGAAGAGGCAGGAGTGCAGCGGCGAGATTCGCTGGCTCCGATCCAGGGACGCAGGTCGCCGTCGGCGGCATGCAGGAACACGAGGATAGCTTCTCGCTTGGGTTGCTGACGGATTAGGCGGCCACACCGTGGCCAAACGTGTTCACGGAGGACACCATGAGTCGTATCAACACGAATGTACCGTCTCTGCTTGCCCAGCGAGTTCTGGGTACTCAGAACAAATCCCTGGTGACAAGCCTCGAGCGGCTCAGCACCGGTCTGCGGATCAACCGCGGCTCCGACGATCCCGCTGGCCTCATCGCCAGTGAGAATCTGCGTGCGGAGAAAGCCGCGATCACCTCGGCGATTGCCAACGCCGAGCGTGCCGAGCAGGTCGTCAACGTTGCCGAGGGCGGTCTCCAGGAGATCAGCGCGATGCTGGTCGAACTCCAGTCACTCGTCGGTTCCACGGCGAACGACGCCGGCGTCACCGCCGAGGAGAAGGAGGCCAATCAGCTTCAGATCGACTCGATCCTTCAGACGATCGATCGCGTCGCGAACGCGACGAGCTTCAACGGCACGAAGCTGCTCAACGGCAACTTCGACTACACGACATCGTCGACGACCGCCGACGCTGCGAAGTTCGACGCCATCTCGATCCAGGGCGCGCGTCTCTCCGACACCGCCGGGGCGTTCCTGAACGTCACCATCGACACGCAGATCAAGGCCGAGACGGCCGGCGTCTTCCTGTCCACGGGCGCCAAGCTCGACAACGCCGGCAACGGATCGATCACGATCGAGGTCACCGGCAACCAGGGCGTGCAGCAGTTCACGTTCGCGTCGAACAGCACGCAGGCGAACATCATCTCGGCGATCAACACCTTCAAGGACGCCCTTGGCGTGTCCGCGGCGGTGGGCACCGGCGGCCAGGTCGACGTCCGCTCCACGGAGTACGGCTCGGCGGAGTTCGTGCGGGTGAAGATCCTCGAGGGCACGACGGACACGCGGGTCTCGACCACCTCCGGCAGCGCCGGTACGGTGACCGACCTCAAGCAGTCCGGCGTGGACGCCACGGTCCTGATCAACGGTCAGACCGCGAAGGCGGACGGCCTCCGAGCCCGCGTGGCCGGCGACGGCTTCGACGTGACCGTCGACATCGGGGCAACCGGCGCCCTGAACGCCGTCAACGGCACGGCGACCTTCCAGATCACCGGCGGCGGGGCGGACTTCAACCTCGCTCCCTCGGTGAACCTGGCGGGCAAGGTCTCCCTCGGCATCGAGACGGTGACCACGGGCAACCTCGGCACCGCGACCGGCGGCTTCCTCTCAGAACTGAAGGCCGGTGGCACGGCGAACGTGGTGAACGGTAACCTCACCCGGGCGCAGTCGATCATCGACAAGGCCATCAAGCAGACCTCGAGCCTCCGCGGCCGACTCGGCGCGTTCTCCAAGAACACCGTCGGCTCGACCATCCGGTTCCTCGGCGTCGCGCTCGAGAACTCCGCGGCGGCGGAGTCGAAGATCCGCGACACCGACTTCGCGGTCGAGACGGCCGAGCTCACGCGAAAGCAGATCATCACGCAGGCGGCGACCCAGGCTCTGGCCATCGCCAACGCCCAGCCCCAGGCCGTGCTGTCCTTGCTCGGCTAAGGCTCCGCGAGACTGATCCTCTCAGCAACCCACAGGCGGCGGTCGTAAGACCGCCGCCTGTTCTTTTGGTGCCTGGGGGGGTGGCGACGCGCTGTTGTGTGGTTGTTGACGTGTCGTGGCGCGATGGTTGACGTACCGCTGCGCCGGCGTCCTGCCGGCTCCGCTTACAGTTGGGCGTTTGCGCCAGGTAGCGCCTTGCACGTTCGAACGCCCGTGCTTTGACGCCGCGTCCTGCGGCTCACTCACGGAGTCCTTAGGCCGCCAAACCCGCGGGCATCCTGCCCGCTCATGCAAGGACG
>JAAELP010000299.1 GCA_024226535.1 Planctomycetota bacterium
CCCGCCATCCCCGCCATCTCTCTAAGGGGTCGCCGGTTCCTCGTCGGTCTCGTCCACCATGACCTCGGCGGCGGGCACCGAGCCCACGTGGTCGATGATCCAGTCCACGCTTGCCCCGACCATCATCTCCAGGCTGATGGCGTCGTTGAACAGCCGCGTCGAGTCCGGGATCTCCAGCACCTGGTGCGTGGAAGCGAGGATATCCGCCTTGCGCCGGGCGTCGGAGGCGAACGGCTCGTCCTGTTCGGCGTACACGAGCAGGGTCGCGGGCCGCACGGCCGCCGCCAGCTCCAGCTCACCGCCGATCATCGGTCCGCGGACGACGATGCCGCGGACGCCGGGCTCGCTGGACGCGAGCTTGAGGACGATCGCGGCCCCGGACGCCGAGCCCACCAGCCCGATCCGTTCGGAGTCGACCTCCGAGAGGTGACGCACCGCGCTGAGAACGTGGGCGAGATCGCCGGCCATACGCGCCTCCGTCGCCTCCCCCAGCTCGCCTTCGGAGCGGCCGTGGCCGGTGAAGTTGGCGCGCACGCCGATGATGCCGCGTTTCGCGAGCCGGTGGCTGATCGGCACCGTGCGACGGTTCCGGCCGTCGCTCTCGAATCCGTGCGCGAAGACCACGACCGGGTAGGGCCCGCTGTCGCGCGTCGTTCCCGGCGGCAGGTCGACCTCGCACGCGAGCAGGTGGCCTTGTTCGTTCGTCAGCTTCATGACGATCGTCTGGACACCGACCTCCTCCTGCGGCCGCTCGCGCACCCAGCGCTCGACGATGTTGAGCACCGTCTCGTCGTTGACCTCCGAGTACTCCTGGTAGAAGGCCTCGACGCCCTTGAACTTGGTGGGGCGGTGGGGGATGACGACGAGATCCGCCGCGTCCTGGAGCTGCCACGTCGCCTCGCCGGCGCCGGCCGGCGCGGCGGCGACGACCTTGCGGGCGCCGCGATCGCGCACCGACGCGATTGCGCCGAGCATCTTCGCGCCGGAGACGACGCCCTGGCTGACGACGATCACCGTGCGGTCACGGACCTCCATCTCGGGCAGGATCGCGCGCAACGCGCCGCGCCGACGCTGGAGGCCGCGGAACACCTCGCGGGCCGGTCCCACCATCTGCTGGCTCGTCAGGTGGTGCCAGCGCGCGGACGATCGGATCATCGAGATGCGCCCGTGCTCGTCCACGGCCCCGACCACGTGGGTCGGCGCCTTCGGCGCATGCAGGCGCTCGGCGATCATCACGTCGAGCGGGGCCTCGAGTGACTTGGCGACGATCTCCGCGATCGGCACGCCGCCGTTGGCGAGGCCGAGCACGATCGGGTTCTCGGGTTTCAGGAACGTGAGGAGGCGCGAAAGCTCGTGGGCAGCCTCGTTGCGATTCTGGAACAGGCCCATCGTCGACCTCCTTCGGCGCTGAGCGCCTGGCATCGTCGGCCCGCGGTCCTTCCGCCTCCTGTCTCCCTGCTTCTATGGGTATTGTTGCCGCTGGATGCGACGGCGTCACCCCGGGGGGGCCGGATCAGCCCGTGTTGCCCGGCTCCCCGCCGGCGTCGGCCAGGTCCAGGCACCACGGTGGGCCGGAGATCCGAAGAGGATGGCCCCCGATGCGGACCGTCGTCCAGTTGCCGCGGCGCGAGCGGCGGACGACCTCGATCTGAGACCACGGAATGCTCGACGGGCCGGCTCCCAGCCGCCGCCAGAAACCGGCGGGGTTCAGGTGCAGGTGCGTTTCGTCGGCGGTGACGTGGATCGAGAAGCCGAGGCTGTACATGCCGATCCTGAAGCTCTGAAAGCGACGCGTCACCGCGTCCTCGCCGGGCGGGAGCGCCGGGTACCGCTCGGAGAGCGGCCCGAACGCGGTCTTCTTCAGGCCGCTCAGCAGGGCAACGAGGATGACCCCGTCCATCAGGCACACGCCGACCACGATGGCGACCACCAGCCACGCGTTCATCGGGCGGCGGCGGCGACGCGCGACGCCGGGGCGCGGAGCATCGGCTTGAGGAATCGTCCCGTGTGGCTGCGGCGGCTTCGGGCGACGGCCTCGGGCCGGCCCGACGCGACGACGGTCCCCCCGCGATCGCCGCCCTCCGGGCCGAGGTCGACGATCCAGTCGGCGCCCTTGATGACGTCGAGGTTGTGCTCGATGACCACGAGCGTGTTGCCGAGGTCCGCCAGCCGCTGGAGCACGCCGAGGAGCTTCTCGACGTCGCTGAAATGGAGGCCGGTCGTGGGCTCGTCGAGCACGTAGAGCGTGTGACCCGCGGTCCGAAGGCCGAGTTCGCTCGCCAGCTTGATGCGCTGCGCCTCGCCGCCGGAGAGCGTCGTCGACGGCTGGCCCAGGTGCAGGTACTCCAGCCCGACCTCGCGCAGACACTGGAGCATGCGGAGCACGCGCGGATGCGCGTCGAAGAACTCCAGCCCGTCCTCGACCGTCATCTCCAGAACGTCCGCGATCGTCTTGTGCCGGAACGTGACCTCCAGCGTCTCGTGGTTGTAGCGAAGCCCGCGGCAGGTCTCGCACGTCACGAACACGTCCGGGAGGAAGTGCATCTCGATCTTCTTCACGCCCTGGCCCTGGCACGCCTCGCAGCGTCCACCCTTCACGTTGAAGCTGAAACGCCCCGGCAGGTAGCCGCGGACGCGCGCCTCGCGTGTCAGGGCGAAGAGCTTGCGGATGTCGTCGAAGATGCCGGTGTACGTGGCCGCGTTGGAGCGGGGCGTGCGCCCGATGGGGGACTGGTCGACCTCGACGACGCGATCGATCCGCCCCAGGCCGTTGACGCGGGAGTGCGGTCCGGGCGTCACGTGGGCGTGGTGAACGGCGCGGCGCGCCGACTTCAGCAGCACCTCGTTGACGAGCGTCGACTTGCCCGACCCCGACACGCCGGTGACGCACACGAGACCGTTCAGCGGGAACGCAACATCGATCGACTTGAGGTTGTTCGCCCGCGCGCCCTTGACGACGATCGCCTCGGACTCCTTGAGCGTGCGGCGCTTCTTCGGCACGGGCACCGCCCGGCGTCCGGAGAGGAACGCGCCGGTGTGCGACGCCGGCTCCATGCAG
>JAAELP010000300.1 GCA_024226535.1 Planctomycetota bacterium
CTCCGGCGCCCTCGCCACCGTCGCCACCGAGCCGACCGTCCGCGCCGCCCTGCTCCAACGCCTCGACGACGGCGACCCCGCCGTGCGATCCGCCGCCGCCGGCGCCCTCGCCACCGTCGCCACCGAGCCGACCGTCCGCGCCGCCCTGCTCCAACGCCTCGACGACGGCAACCCCAGCGTGCGATCCGCCGCCGCCGGCGCCCTCGCCGCCGTCGCCACCGAGCCGACCGTCCGCGCCGCCCTGCTCCAACGTCTCGACGACGGCCACTCCAGCGTGCGATACGCCGCCGCCGGCGCCCTCGCCACCGTCGCCAACGAGCCGACCGTCCGCGCCGCCCTGCTCCAACGCCTCGACGACGGCGACCCCGGCGTGCGATCCGCCGCTCATGAGGCTCTCGATCGCGCCGTGACGTCCGAGCGGCACCGGTCAACGATCGTCGCAGCAGACTAGACGGAAGGGCACGCCCGACCTGGAAGTTCGAGCGCTCGCGCTGCCATGGCGTCACAAGACGCGGCAACTCACAAAACGCAACAACCCCCGCCTCAGACGAGACGGGGGTTGTGCATATATCGTAAACAGTTGGGTAGGCACTTCGCGGCACATCACTGTGCAGCTATCTCTCGCCGGCCGAGGCCGTTGAGAGGCGAGACGTATGCTGACTACACGGCGGAGATCTCTCTCCGGCCGACGGATGTGAAGCTCGGGGATGATTCCCCGAGGAGTTCTTCCATCGGCACGACCGCGTCTAAGTTCATCCCTTAGAAAGGAGGTGATCCAGCCGCAGGTTCCCCTACGGCTACCTTGTTACGACTTAGTCCCAGTCACCAGCCTCACCGTGGGCACCGCTGAATCGCGGCGACTTCGGGCGCTGCCAGCTTCCATGACTTGACGGGCGGTGTGTACAAGGCTCAGGAACGTATTCACCGGAGCGTAGCTGATCTCCGATTACTAGCGATTCCAACTTCATGGAGGCGAATTGCAGCCTCCAATCCGAACTGGGGCCGGCTTTAGCGATTTGCTCCACCTTGCGGTATTGCGTCGTTCTGTACCGGCCATTGTAGCACGTGTGCAGCCCTGGGCATAAAGGCCATGCGGACTTGACGTCATCCC
>JAAELP010000301.1 GCA_024226535.1 Planctomycetota bacterium
GGTGCCGGCGGTGAGGTTGATCTCCTCACTGTCCATGAGGTCGTTGATGGCGCCGTTGTCCGCCGATATCGCGATTGCGCCGAGGGTGGCCGTGATCGTGCCGAGGTCGATGTCCCCGGCGTCCGCGTCGAGCGTGACCGTGTCTGCCGCCTCGATGTTGGCGGCGACGATGCCGCCGGTCGTCGTGGCGAGGTCGACGTCGTAGCCCGAGCCGCCGCGGGCGGCAACACCCGTCGCCTCGATCGTACCCTGGGCGCTGACGGTGATGTCTCCGGTGGTGGTGCTCACGCCCTGCAGCACCAGACCATCCGACTCGCTGATGGCGATGTCGGTCCCGGCCCTCGCCGCCAGACGGTTGACGTCCGTGGACAGGTCGATACCCAGACCGGCGTCGATCTCGAGCACGTCCGCGGAGACCTGGCCGACGCCCACGGCACCCGCCGCGATGAGGGTCACGCCGCCAAGGGCCTTCGCGTCGATGACGCCGACGCCGATACCGCCCGAGGTCGTCGACAGGGCGATATCGTTGTCGGCGCTGTCAGTGGTCGACCGCACCAGGGTGGCCGAGACGGCGCCCGCCGCCATAACATCGATCGATCCGTTCTCAGTGCGGACCTGCGTCAGCGTCAGCGCGCCCAGACCGCGAAGCGCGATGGCGCCGCTGCCCGTCGAGACGGCGCTGACGTCGCTGCCGGCGGCGAGCTCGAGCCTGCCGCTCGGGTCCGTCGAGGCGCCCGCACCCGGCGAGCCACCAATTTCGTCCCGTGCAGTCAGCGTGATCGTCGTCCCCGCCGAGATGTCGGCGGTAAGGTCGTCGTCGGCGTCGTTGATCGCCCCGGCATCGGCCGAAATAACGACCGAACCCGAGGTCGCCACCACGGTCCCGAGGTCGATGTCGCCGCCGTCGGCGTCCAGCGTGAGGTCGGACACGGCGCCCACCAGGGTGGCCTCGATGCCGCCCGCGGTCGTCGACAGATCGACGTCCGCACCTGCACCGCTCGCCGAAACGTCAGTCGCCACGACACGGCCGCCGGCGGTGACGAGCACCGAGCCGTCGCTGCTCGCGAGCCGCGTCAGCGTTATCTCATCCGTCTCGTTGAGCGTGATACCACCGGCCGCATCGAGCGTCACGTCCGCCGCGGTCACCGTCGTGTCGAGCGCCACGGCACCGCTGGCCGTCACCGCGAGTCCGTCCGCGCTGACCCGACCGCCGGTGATGCCGGCGGCCGAATCGAGTACCACGTCGCCACGCAAGCCGGCATTGACGGTGGCGAGGGTGATACCGCCGACAGTCGTGCGCAGGGTGATGTCGTTCGCGTCGACGTCGAAGTTCGAGCGCACGGTGGTCGCGACCAGCGCGCCGCCGGCCTCGATCAGGATGCTACCGTCATTGGTCGTGGCGCTGCTCACGGTGAGCGCGCCGCTCTCGAAGATGGACAGGTCGCCGGACTGGCTGAGGTCGGCGGCGAGCGTATCCACGCTGGTGTTGAGGGTGATGGCGGTCGTCGCCTGCACCGCAAGCCCCGTCGCGCTCACGAGGTGTCCGCCGACACCGCCGATGGTGCCGGTCGCGCCGAGGGTCACGTTGCCGCCGGCGCTGAACAGGGCCGGCAGGGTGATGTTGCCACCGGCGTTCACGTCGATGCTGCCGGAGACCGAGACGTCGTCACTGAACGTGATGTCGTCGAACTCATCGAAGGCGATGGAGCCGGTCGTCGCGGCAAGGTCCGCGCTCGCGATGCGCGTCTCGAGGTCGAGGTCGGCCGAGGTGCCACTGATGCTGCCGCCGACCGTGACTGCGCCGGCAGTCGCCGTGAGGACACCCGTGACGAGATCGATGTCCGCGTCGAAGGCGTCGACCTCGTAGATGGAGCGGCCGGCGCTGAGAATCGTGTTGCCGCTGGCGCCAGCGTCGAGGTAGGCGATGCGGATATCTCCACCGGCGTCGAGGCTGATCGAGCCGTCGCCGGAGATGGCTTGGGTGACGATGATGTTGCCGGTGGCACGTACGTCGATGATGCCTTCGACGTCCTCGTCGATGACGATGTCGCCGTCCACGTCGCGAATGAAGTCCCGGGTCACCGCCTGGCCGCTGATCTCCAGGTAGGTGCCGCTGTCGTCGACGCCCGCGGGATTCACGAGCACGGTCGGCGTGCTGCCGTAGGCAACCGTCGCCGAGTTCACGTCGATGTCCGCATCGAAGGCGTCGACCTCCCTGACCACCGAGGCGGCCGACAGGTTCACACCCGCGGTCGGTCCGCCGACGGTGATCAGATCCACGAGCAGGGTGCTGCCGGTGGTGCTGATGTCGACGTTTTTGTCCGCACCGTCGGTCAGCAGCTCCACGTCGGTGACGGTGACGGTGCCGGCCGCCTGCACGTCGAGCGCGCCGTCGTTCACCGAAACGCGGGTTAGCGTCAGCCCGCCGGCCTCTGCGATGCGGACGTCGCCCGCGCCGGAGGTCGTCACGGTCAACGTGGCGATGTCGGTGGCAAGGTCCACGCCCTCGGCGGCGTCCACGACGAGCGCGCCGCCCGTGAGCACCCGGGTGGCGCCGCCCTGGTTGATGACGGCCCCCGATGTCGCACCGAGGTTGATGCTGCTTGCCCTGATTTCGCCGGCGCCGCGAATGTAGAGGCCGCCCAGATCGACCGTGGTCGTCTCGCCAGTGAGGCCGGAGATCACTGTCGGATCGGTTATCTCCGTGTATGCCGGCGCGAAGATGGTGATGTCAGCGAGCATGACGACCGTGCCGCCAGCGTCGTAGAGCACGCCCGCGGTCGGGTCCTCAGCGGTGCTGGTCAATATGGCATCGGCGCCCTCCTCGTCGAGACCGGAGAAGGCGTAACGCCCGCTCATCGGATCCTGCCACTGCATGTACTGGCTGTTGACGAGATCGCCGAGATAGAGGATTCCGTTCCCGTCCAGAAGGCGCACAAGTCCCGAGTTAGCGTCCTGGTCAAAGGTGGTGGCCGTCCCGCTGCCGCTCGAGCGCGCGTTGAGGGTCGCCACGGCGCCGCCGCTGCCGTTGGTGATGGCGCCGCTCAGCACGAGATCCCCGCCGGTGCTCGCGAGATCCACCAGGGTGGTCGCCGCGAGTGTGCCGACCTCGAGGGTGCCGCCGGTCTCAATGATGATGGTGTCGGCCGTGAAGCTGAGGCTCGCGAGATTGGCGAAGCTCAGGGTCTCGCCCGCACGCAGCTCGATGCGGTCGGAGACCTGCGTCGGAATCGACGGGGCCTCGATCGCGCCGGCGGCGTCGATCACGACGCTGCCGACCGCGGAGAGCGCGCCGCCGGTGAGCACGCGCACGTCGCCCGCGCTTGAGCGAAGCGCGACCGACGAGCCGGTCCCACTCACGCTCACGGTGCCGGCGGTGATGACCTGCTGGTTGTAGTCGTCCAGGTCCAGCCGGCCGATCCGCAGGTTGCCCTCGGCCGAGATGTCGACCGCGGCGCCGGCGCTGGTGCTCGATGCGCCGAGCACGCTAAGGCCCGGGCTCTCCTCGGCAACGCCGTCCACGTCGGCAAGCTGGATGGAGCCGCCGCTGGTGCTCGCGCTGGTGAGCTCGTTGATCGCGACCTCGAGGCCGTTGATGTCGCCGCCGGCGGTCATGGTGAGCGCGTCGGCGATCAGATCGACGCCGGCGTCGGCAGTCCCCGCCTCGACGATGGCGCCGGTCGCGACGAGGGTCACGTCGCCCGCCACCGAGCCCGGGAGCGTCGCGTTCAGCGCGAGAATGTCGTCGGCCTCCGCCGTGGCCTCGGCGGACGGCGCACCCTGGGTCACCAGGTAGGCGATCAGATCGCTGCGGATCTGGCTGAAGTCGCCGCGCTGATCTATGGCCTGGGCCTCCGCGAGTGTCAGGAACTGCGCGACACTCGCGTTCAGATCGGATCCGTCCCCAAACAGGCCGATGTTGAGCAGCGCGGTATTCAGCGCCAGGAGCCGGTACGCCTCGGCCTCGGCGGCGGTCACCACATAGGGACCCGCCTGCACGAGGCCGACCGCGAGCACCCCGCCGCTCTCGAGGCGGATGTCCCGGTCGGCGGCGTTGGCGAGCAGCCGCACGCTCGTCGCCGTGAGGTTACCGCCCGCGACCAGGTCCAGGCTGCCGTCGAACACCTCAATGTCGACGAGGTCGATGGCGTCGGTCTCGGCGATGGTGACGTCGCCGGCGCCCGGGCCGGTGGTCTGCAGCACCAGGGAGACGACATCTGTGACGAGGTCGAGCGCACCCGGGACGGTGACCGTGAGCCGGTCTCCGACCACCGTCGGCGCGGTCACTTGGCCGGTCGGCACGGCGTTGATGCTGCCCCCGATATCCAGGGTTACGTCCCCGAGGCCGCCGGCGGCGATGGTCGTGAAATCGAGGTCCGACGGCGTGCTGCCGACCGCATAGGCGCTCAGCGAGATGTCGTTGGCGTCGGACGTACCGAGGGTCTCGACGCGCGTGACCGCGAGCGTGCCGAAGCTCTCGACGACGATGGCGCCGTCCTGCGTCGTCACCGCGGTGAGCGTCAGATCGCCGCCGTTGTCGACCGCCACGTCGCCGGTGCTCGTCACCGAGGCGCCGAGGGCGCCGACCGCGGTATTGGCGGTGATGCCGCTGCGGCTGCGCGCCGAGAGCGAACTGGCGGTGATGGTGGCGCCGCTGTGGGAGATGAGGCCGCCGTCGGCGATGAGGCTCACGGTGCCCGTCGCGCTGGTCAGTGCGACGTCGTCGATGGCGATGTCGCCGCTGTTCGCGCCCGCGGTCAGGTTGATCTGCCCGCCGCCGGTCGTCGCCAGGTCGCCGAAGCGGTCGCCGGTGATCGAACCCGTGCCGTCGATGCCGGCGTGGACGTCCACAAGCACGGCGCTGCCGACGTCGCCGCGCAGCGCCACGTTATCGTCCGCCTCGATGACCACGCGGTCCAGCGAGGTGACCTCGCCCGCGACGACCGCGTCGGCGCCGGCGTCGATGCTGATCCGGCTGGTGCTGCCGGCGCCGCCGTCGTCGACGTCGAGCAGACCGGCGTCGCCGACGGTCACGGTGCCGGCGGCGGTGATGTCGATGGCCTGCCCCGCTCTCACCTCCGAGACGGCGGCGAGGATGTTCGAGTTCTCCGGCACGGCGCCCTGCACGATGACGTCCGCGCCCGCGGCGACGGTCACCGTGCTCGTTGCGCCCGATGCGGTGATCTTGCCGCTCAGGGCCACGTTGCCGCCGGCGCGGATGCCCACCGCGTCGATGGCACTCAGGGAGTCCGCCTGGAACATGCCCGTCGCCACCGGCGCGGCGATGTTGTCGAGGCGCTCGGTGGTGAACACGGTGCGCGTGCCGTAGACCGGCACCGTCTTGGTATTGACGTGGTCTTCGGTGCCGATCACGATCTCGCGGGTCTCGGTGACTCTCTCGTACTGCGCCTCGGACCCGAAGACGTCGCGTGTGTCGCTGTAACCGTTGTAGTACAGGGTGTTGCGCGCGTCGGTGAGGACTTCGGTGTGTGAGGCCCAGTCGTACTCGTAGTGGCGGTAGGTCTCCCAGTAGTCGAAGGTGTCGTAGTAGGGCTCGACCTGGACGATCAGGCCCGCCGAGGGGCCTCGGTAGACGTTCTTGTTCAACCACCCCTCTGCAGCTCGCGAACCATCGGGCCAGTTGATCTTGACGTAGCCGATGTAACGGTTGTCGGACGTGTCGCCAGGCGGACTACTCGAATTAGCCCAGTCGAAGAAGTTGAGCTCCGACCACACCGCGTTGTTGATGCCTCCCCAGTTATTCGTGTAGCTAGCGGAGCTGTAGTCCTTGATGACCAGCCAATCGGCGCCGTTAAAGGTGCCGTTGATCCAGGTGAATGTCGAGGGCATCATATTCGGAACCGGTAACCCAAGATAGGAGCCCCAATCGAACGTCAAGGCGGCCCCGGGTTCCGGCGCCACTGCCGCGATTTCCGCCGCCTGCACCGCATTCTCGGCCGTGGCCAGGAAGGTGGTCGTCGGTATGCCGTTGCTCGTGCCGTAGTCGGCCGCATAGCGCACCGCTTCCCACCAGTCGAAGTCCAACGCGCCGTCCACGAAGA
>JAAELP010000302.1 GCA_024226535.1 Planctomycetota bacterium
GACTTATCGGCGCGAGATCGTCGTCGCTGGCAAGGCGACGCGACGCTGGCATATCCATGGATACGTCGAGGAGCGGCAACGCAGCCAGCGGCGGCGAGGTCCGTCGATATGTTACAAGATGTTTGGCGGACACCACTAGGAGCGGCGGGCGAGGAGGAACGTGCGATCGTCGGCGGGGGCCCGGCCGCCGAGGTACTCGGCGAGGACGCCCTCGAGTTCGCGGGCGACGCGGTCGAGGCTCGACCCGTCGGCGGCGCAGAGATCGCGGATGTGCTCGGTGATTCGGCCGGGGCCGAGCTCCTCGTCGTTCTCGTCGGTCAGCTCAGTGAGGCCGTCGGTGAACATCGAGAGCACGTGCCCGGGGTCGAGCGTGCCCTCGTCGACGGTGAACTCGATCGGCATCACGCCGAGCGGGAAGTGCTGGGCTTCCTGGAGCGGACGGAGCGAACCGTCCGGCGCGATCACGGTCGGGGCGGGATGACCCGCGTTCACGATCTCGAAGTGGCCGGTGGTCGTGTCGAGCATCATGCCGGCCATGGTGACGAACGCGCGATCGTCGAGGTACTTCACGAGGTGCTCGTTGAGGGCCAGCATCATCTCGGCGAGACCGATGCCCGCGCGCTCGCAGGTGTGCACCATCGAGTGGATCGTGGACGCGACGATCGCCGCGGGCAGCCCCTTGCCGCAGACGTCGGCGATCGCGAGGAACGTGCGCCCGTCCTTCACGGTGAGCACGTCCACGTAGTCGCCGCCGACCGAGCGACACGGCTCGAACCCGATCGCGATCTCCAGGCCCTCGATCTCGGGCTCCTCCGGCACCAGCCCGCGCTGGATCTCCGAGGCGCGGGCAAGCTCGCGGTCGAAGATCACCTTGGCCTCGCGCTGCTTCTGGTTCTCCCGGGTGACCTCCGCCTGCTGGAACGTCTGCGCGGCGTGCGCCACGAGCGTCAGCCACTCGCCGGTTCCGTACTGGCTCGGAAGCACGACGTACAGCACGTCGAGCCACTCCGGCGTGCTGCG
Organism: Planctomycetota bacterium; assembly: GCA_024226535.1. Taxonomy (GTDB): domain Bacteria; phylum Planctomycetota; class Phycisphaerae; order Phycisphaerales; family SM1A02; genus JAAELP01. Next base: position 1,021 of record JAAELP010000302.1, read on the forward strand.
CACCGGGCACGCCACCGCCGACGACTCCTCGCCGCCGGAGATCATCGTCATGCGCACCGCGCCGGGATCCGACGACAGGTGCGAGGCCAGCGCGGGCGCTTCGCTGCCACGCACGACGGCGAGCAGGCTCCGCGAGAGATGCGGCCGGTCGCCGACCCCCTGCGGCTGCCGGACCTCGCAGATGGGCTCGGGCGCCGCTTCGATATCCGTCTTGCTCAGGCGCACGACCACGGCGGCCTTGCCGTGGAACTCGCGTCGGGCCATGAGCTCGCAGAGCATGTCGAGCCGCTCCTGCGC
>JAAELP010000303.1 GCA_024226535.1 Planctomycetota bacterium
CGTACACCCTGGTGATCAGCGATCGCGGTGGCGTGCTCTCCGGTGGCTATGCTCCGTCGCCGGTCAGCCTGCTGCCGACCACTCCGCCGGCCGCGGCGGGTTCGCTGGCGGTGACGATCGTCGACGCCGACGTGGCCGGCATCAACTTCGGCTACAACGACGAAGGCGCCCTCACGGGCCTGATCGGTACCACGATCAAGGATCCGGTGGGCGACGTCGACCGGCAGATCGACACCCTGGTCGATGACAACAACTTCGACTACGACTTCGGCTACATCAAGCTCGGCTCGATCGGCGACCGGGTGTGGCACGACGTCGACGGCGACGGCGTCCAGGACGGCGGCGCGGAGGTCGGCCTCAACACTGTCACCGTCCGGCTGTTCGACTCGAGCGGCCTGGTCGGTACCGACATGACCTCGGGCGACGGCGGGTACTTGTTCGAGAACCTTCTGCCGGGCGACTACACGGTGGTGGTGGACGACACGACGCTGCCCGCGGGCTTCGTGCAGACCTTCGACATCACTCTGCCGCTCGATCACCAGGCGTCGGTGACTCTGGGTTTCGACGACAATCGCGACGACGTCGATTTCGGCTACCGCAAGCTCGGCTCGATCGGCGACCGGGTGTGGCACGACATCGACGGCGACGGCGTGCAGGACGGCGGCGCGGAGGTCGGCCTCAACGGCGTCACCGTCCGCCTGTTCGACTCGGGCGGCCTGGTCGACACGGC
>JAAELP010000304.1 GCA_024226535.1 Planctomycetota bacterium
CCGTGATCGCGCTCGAAGACGTAGGCCGCGCCGGCGTTGAGCCCTCCCGCGTGATCGTCCCCGTGAGCCCCGACGATGGCCGTGTCGCCACTGAGAGACACGGTACCAAAGGCGTCGCCCGTCGCGGCGTCGTCGGCGGTGATCTTGGTCACCTGCCCCCAGTTGTCGGGGCCGCCGTGATCGCGCTCGAAGACGTACGCCGCACCGGCGTGGATCCTTCCCGTGTGATCGTGCATGGTAGCCCCGACGATGGCGGTGTCGCCGCTGACAGAGACGGTGCCGAAGGAGTCACCATCTGCGGCATCGTCAGCGGTGAGTTTGGCAACCTGCCCCCAGTTGCCGGTGCCGCCCTGGTCGCGCTCGAAGACGTAGGCCGAGCCGGAGTTGCTGCCGGCGTCATCGTCCCAGGTAGCCCCGACGATGGCGGTGTCACCGCTGATGGACACGGAAACGCCGAAATGGTCACCCGCCGCGGCATCGTCAGCGGTGATCTTGGCCACCTGCCCCCAGTTGCCGGTGCCGCCATGACCGCGCTCGAAGACGTAGGCCGAGCCGGACTCGCTGCCGGCGTCATCGTCGTAGTATGCCCCGACGATAGTGGTGTTGCCGCTGACGGCGACGGAAAAGCCGAACCGGGCGGAAGGCGCGGCATCGTCGGCGGTGAGCTTGGCCACCTGCGGGGGCTGAGCGAAAGCCGCCATGGCGGCAAAGAGTCCGCAAAGGCTGATCCATGTGATCTTGTTCAACATGGTCTTTCTCCTGATTTGATCGTTCAGTGAATCGGGAAGAGCGTAGTAGTGGGAGGCGAACCCGTCGGCCGGGGCGTCAATCGAGAATCGACCACGGTCCGGCCGGGGACGCTTTCGCCGTCGACGCTGCCGAAGGAAGCCGCGGGCGAGCTCGAGAAGCGCAGCGCCCTGCCGACGTGGCCGCGGCGCACGGGCTCGACCACGATCTCGAGCAGCACGCCGTCCTCGAAGGTCGCTCCCGGCTCGAGAGAGAGCAGGACGTCGAGCTCACCGTCGCGGTCGCGGCGATCGAAGCGCACTTCGGTCCAGGAGGGCCCCGGTTTTGGAAAGCGCACGGCGTCGGGCACGCCGTCGCGGTCGTAGTCGGCCGGATCGAAGCGCAGGAGGCGTGGCTCGAGGTCGAGCGAGAAGGCCAGGCTCGAGACCCGGCGGCCGTGACCCTCGAAGCGCACCGGGATACGGAGTGCCGGAGTATCCAGCGATCGTCCCGGCTGGAGGCGCGGCGTGCCGTCGACGCGCAGCACCGCCGGCGGCAGCTCGGCCAAGCGTGAGCCGCCGCCGCAGGTGCCGCCGAAGATCAGCAGGATGGTGCACGACACGTCGCCGGCGTTGACTTCGGTGTCGGCGTTGGCGTCGCAGCCCACCGGGCTGCCGAGGTAGGTGCCGCCGGGGACGTCGACCCAGAAGGTGCCGTCGTCGTCGAAGATCTCGTGGCCGACGGCCACCACGTCGGCCACGGCGACGTAATCGCTGCTGTTGCAGTCGCCGCGCGGTCCGGGATAGATCGTCACCGAGCCGCCTGAGGTGCTGCCGTCGACGTCCTGGGCGAGGTCGTCGGAGAAGCTGGCTGGTGGGTCTGTCGAGAAGACCACCGGTACGGTGATCGTCGCTCCCGGATCGGGGGAGCAGGTGGCGGTGAAGGTGGCGCTGAGCAGCGTGCCGTCGGCGAGGGTCGCGATCGGCAGGTTGAAGTCGAAGATCGAGACGTCGATCTCGCCGTCCTCGTCGCCGAGCTCATGATAGGCGTACACGTCAAAGTCGGCCGGCACCTGGACGTCTATGGCGTCGGGGATGTCGTCGTCCGGGTCGGCGTCGACGTCGTCGAAGTCGAGGCACCCCTGGCCGTAGTCAACCGAGAAGGCGGTGGCGGCGATGCTCTGTCCACCGTTGGTGAAGTCGACGTCTACGTCCACCGCTTCGCCCTCGGCGGCGGGGATTGCCGTCGGGATGGAGAGGAGCAGGCCGGTGGAGCTGAAGACGTAGGCCGAGCCAGACTCGGAACCCGCGTCATCATCTAAATTAGCCCCGACGATGGCGGTGTCGCCGC
>JAAELP010000305.1 GCA_024226535.1 Planctomycetota bacterium
ACTTCGTGCAGCCCGGCTACGACGTCGCGCGGATCACCGTCACCATCGACGACGGCGGCGGGAGCAGCAGCAGCGGGAGCAGCGGAAGCAGCGGAAGCAGCGGAAGCAGCGGAAGCAGCGGAAGCAGCGGAAGCAGCGGAAGCAGCGGAAGCAGCGGAAGCTGATGGACCGGCAGTGCCACGGGCGATCTGCGTCGCGCAGCGCCCGTGGCAACTTCCATCAACCGAAGATCACCCACAGCGCGCCGAGCACCGAGACCGGCGCGAGCAGGCCGATGATGCTCGCCGATACGGCCACCGCCCACGGGTGCTCCATGCGCAGGTAATCGTCCACCGCCGCCCGCCACCAGAGGAGCGTGCCGACGACGAGCACGACGATCGCGAGCCAGTGCAGCGCGTGTCCTCGCACGATCGGCGGGTGCAGGAGCGCCGACCAGATCGAGCCGGCGGCGCCGAAGGCGAGCGCGATGAACGGGACGCACATCGCGTGCATCGCGATCCGGGCCACGTGACGCGCCCGCACCTTCGCGCGGCGGCGGGACCACGGCAGGGCGGCGAACGCCAGCGCGCTCGTCAGCGGCGTCAGCCCCATGAACACCGCGGCCGGCCACCCGCTGAGCCAGGTGCCGCCGACGTAATGGCGTGGGGCCGGCCCCCAGACGACCCACGGGGCGCCGGTGCGCCGAATCCAGGTGTACTGCGCGACGGGGGTGCCCGACCACGGCGTCAACGCCACCTTCCGGAAGACCGTGGGCGTGGTGGTGAGGCTCGTGGTGCGCGGGCTGCGGATCGTGTCGGCGTGGTCCGCGGCTGCGACCGCCGCCGCTCCGAGATCGAGCCCGACGAAGAACAGGATCAGCAGCGTGACGACCCACGCGACCAGACGACCCCAGTGGATCGGATGCGCCAGCGCCATCCGCGACCAGTACCGGCGCGGTCGCGCAGCGCGGACGATCGTCGCGCCCACCTGCTGAGGCCACCGCCACGGCGGACGCTCCGCCTCGATGCACCACGGTGGTAATCGGTACGACGGGTGCAGGATGTCGCGCCACGCGAACGGCAGCCCGCACTCGGTGCACCGGCCGGCGAGCGGGCACTGCTCCGTCCAGGCGGCGACGATCCCACGCAGGTCGTAGCCGCAACGTGGGCACTCAGTCGTCTTCGGCGCCGTTCGCCTCGTCACCGGCGGGACTATCCTCGCACCGTCAGCACGATCACCGCCTGCTCGGTGCCGCGTGACGACCGGCGCGACAGCAGCCCGCTCGTCGCCGTTTCCTCGTTGCGGTTCGTGCTTCCGATCAGGATCGGCTGCCCGAGCGGCACGCGCACCGCCGTCTGCATCTCGGTGAGCTGTACGTTCGAGCCACCGGGGCCGAGACCGGAGTAGACGGGGATCAGCTCCACGTCGACGTGCCCGTCGGCGCGGTTGGAGATCATGACCTCGAGCGACGCGCCGACGAACTGGCCCTCGGGCACGACGATGATGCCGCGACGCCGGCCGAGGTTCACCGGAACGCCGTACCGCACCTGGCCCACCGAGATCGACGCGGGGTAGTCGGCCATCGTGACGACCGTCTGCTGCTCGCGCCGGCTGCTCTTCGTCTGGCTCATCGTCGCGCTGAACTGCGACCGGAACTTGCCGCCGCCGACGGCGACACGGAAGGCGGCGTTGGGGTTGGGGCGCCCGACCCGGACCGCATTCTGGCCGTCGCTGTATCCGAACATCGCGTCCACCGCCCACGCGTCGGTCTCCTGGAGCCAGACGCGTTCGACGTCGATGCGATAGTTGCCCGCGGCGACAGGAAGCTGCTGCGCTTCCTCGATCATCCGCTGCGTCTGCGTGAACGTGTCCTCTCGCGCCGGCGGGGGCGATGACTTCGGGCATCCGGCGACGAACGCAAGAACGAACAGCCCGGCAAACGCGTGCTTCAGCATCTGGAACCTCCCACAACCCCGGTCCAGCAAATGGCGTCAGGAACGGGCCATGGTAGCAACAGTGGGACGTGAGTCATTCGCGTTCGTGCGATCATCGCCAGAACAGGTAGGCCGTGAATCCGCCCGCCAGCAGGACGCCGAGCGCGGCGAGGATCATGAGCATCCACGTCTGCTGGGCGGCACTCCGGCCCGCGGATCCGGCGGGCGAGCCCGGAACATCGTCGAGCCGCCACGCGCACTCGCATTCCGGGCACACGGTCGCGCCGTCATCGGCACGAGGCACGCCGGTGAGCCCGTACCCGCAGTGCGGGCAACGCTCGTGACGCAGCATGACGTTGCGCACCTTCTGGATGCGCTTCTGCCGCGCGGCGATGATCGGCGCCACCGCACCGCCGACGACCGCGGCGAAGATCGCGGGGTTGGCGATCGCGCTGATCAAGTCTCGCCACCCGGGACCGCCTTCTCGCGAGAAGGTGAAGATGATCGCGACGATCACCACGATCACGGCGATCACCCCCACGATGAGCAGCGGGCGCCGCTGCCTCACGCCCGGTTCCAGCTCCTCGGCGATGCGCTCCAGCGCCTCGGCGTCGATGATGTCGTACCGGCGCAGCATGTACATCGGGAGCGGATCGACGAGCTTCACGACCCGGCCGTTCGCGTCGCGGGTGCGCCCGAGGCGAGCGAGACCGTCGGAGCCGCCTCCCGCCATCGCGTCACGCTGCTCACGGCGTTGCAGCACGAGCGCGACCACGCCGATGCCGACGATCAGGACTCCGATCAGGACGGAGATGCCGATGGTGGGGGTCATGCTGTTGTACCTCCGCTGGAGACCCGGGGCACGGGGAAGACCCGCCCCGTATCTACACGCGGATTACGGCCGGCAAACCCCCCACGATCCGATCACGCGGAGAATGTCGCCGAAGCCCACGTCGCCGCTGCCGTCGATGTCCGGGAAACACGCCCGCTCACAGTCGACGGCCGCGCTGGAGCAGGTGGAGCCGTCCCCCTGGTAGAAGCCACCCAGCAGCGTGCACGTCGGCTCGTCGGTGTCGTCGGCGCAGAAGCCGGTAGCCGAGCAGCACGCGCCGGTCGCCACGGCGGGCAGGCCGCACGGGCCCCACGCCCCGATGACCACGAGGATGTCGTCGAAGCCCACGCTGCCGCTGTGGTTGAGGTCGGCGATGCACGGCGGATCGTGAACGACCTGCCCGCGGGCCTCGCCTTCCAGGTGATCCGTCGTGTGGATGTTGATGTACCACAGGCCGCTCGTGAGCTCCGCCGCCATCGTGGCGTCGATCGTGCCGGAGCCCGTGATGCGTCCGTTGAAGGGATCGGTGGGCATGATGGTCGCCGTGACGTTGAAGCGGACGTTCGCGCTTTCGCCGGCCGGCGCGGGGCCGTGGAAGTGCGAGGCGAATACCTCGCCGGTCATGCCGTGGTACTCAACGTCCCACGTGAGCAGGCTGGTCGCGTCGTCGAACGTGACCACCCCGATCCCCCACGACGGGGAGATCACGCCCGCCTGGTGCGCGTCCAGGGGGAACGAATAGGTGGTCACCTCGGCACCCGCGAGCCGGCAGAGGACCAGGACCAGACCGCCGGCGGCGAGGATACGGCTCATGGGCGGGCTCCTGCTCCGGTCTCCCGGCTCCGGATTCACCCCGGATCCGTGACGGAGTTGATCCTAGCAGCCCGTTGAAGAAGTCCCGCGCGGCGAGAGCGCGACCAGATTCGTCAGATCAAGGAGCCGAATCGATGGCATATCCAGGGCGATACGGCGAGATTCGGCGACGCAGAGCTGGCGGATCTGGGCCGCTCGCAGCC
>JAAELP010000306.1 GCA_024226535.1 Planctomycetota bacterium
CCCCCTTCGAACGTCGTGCCCTTGCCCTCGCGCAGCGGCCCCGTGGTTCCCGCGTGGTCGCCGTAGCTGAGCCACGGCCCGTTGTCGGAGGCGAATAGCACGAGCGTGCGGTCGTCGAGGCCGTGCCGGCGCAGCGCATCGAGCACGCGGCCCACCGACCAGTCGATCTCCTCGATGACGTCGCCGTAGCGGCCTTCCGCCGAACGTCCCTCGAACGTCGGCGCGGTGTAGAGCGGCACGTGCGGCATCGGGTGGGCGAGGTACAGGAAGAACGGCCGGTCGTGATGCTCGTCGATGAACGCTACGGCGCGCTCCGTGAACGACGACGTGAAGCGCTTCTGATCCTCCGGTGTCACCTCGGGGTCGGCGATGCGATCGCCTTCGATCGTGGGCAGATCCGGGTAGCCGCGCTTGCGTTTCGCCGTACCCGCGGGGAAGTTCACGTAGTCCGGGTGCAGCGGCCACATGTCGTTGGAGTACGGAACACCGTAGTACTCGTCGAAGCCGTGATGCACGGGAAGGAACGGCGTCCGGTGCCCGAGGTGCCACTTGCCGAACGCCGCGGTGGCATACCCGCGCGACCGGCAGATCTCCGCGAGCGTCACCTCGTCGTCGGCGATGCCGTGCTTCGCCCCGGGCCCGAGCGCTCCGGCGATGCCGATCCGGTTCGGGTAGCACCCCGTGAGCAGCGCCGCCCGCGACGCCGAGCACACCGGCTGGGCGACGTAGAAATCGGTGAACCGCATACCCTCGCGCGCCATGCGGTCGAGGTTCGGCGTCGCGATCGCCGAGCCATACGCACCGACATCCCCGTAGCCCTGATCGTCGGTGAAGATGATCACGACGTTCGGCGCCCGGGTCGACGGCGGCTCGGTTCGCTGAGGCGCGGCACACCCGGTGAGCAGCGCGGCGATCACGATCACGATGACTCGAAGCAGGGTCATGAGCGAATCGATCGTACCGTATGATGCTCCCATGAGCCTGCGCGTTACCCGCCGCCTCGTGGCCGTCCTGAGCGTCGTCCTGATGACGGCGGCCGGCCGGGGCGCCGACGAGACCCGTCCCAACATCCTGTTCATCTTCGCCGACGATCACGCGTACCAGGCGATCGGCGCGTACGGGTCGGTGATCAACGAGACGCCGAGCATCGATCGCATCGCCCGCGAGGGGATGCGCTTCGATCGTTGTCTCGTGACGAACTCGATCTGCGGGCCGAGCCGCGCGGTGATCCAGACCGGCATGTACAGCCACCGCAACGGGTACTTCAGGAACGGCAACGTCTTCGACGGCGATCAGCGCACGTTCCCCAAGCTCCTGCGCGGCGCGGGCTACCAGACGGCGGTCGTCGGCAAGTGGCACCTGCGAAGCGACCCGACGGGCTTCGACCACTGGGACGTGCTCATCGGCCAGGGCCCGTACTACAACCCGCCGATGATCGCCAACGGCACGCGCGTCGAACGCGTCGGCTACACGACGGACATCATCACCGATCTCGCCCTCGACTGGCTGAAGCAGCGTGACGCGAAGCGCCCGTTCATGCTCATGGTGCAGCACAAAGCGCCGCACCGGAACTGGCAGCCGGGCCCCGAGCACCTGGCGACCTACGACGACGTCATGATCCCGGAGCCCCCGACGCTCTTCGACGACCTCGCCACACGGGGCACGGCGGCGCGCACGGCGAACATGAGCATCGCGGAGACGCTCACGCGGTTCGACCTCAAGCTCGATCCGCCGAAGAACCTCACCGCGACGCAGCGCGCCGCGTGGGAGGTCGCGTACGGCCCGAAGAATGCCGCGTTCGAGGCCGCGAAACCTACCGGTGACGATCTCGTCCGCTGGAAGTACCAGCGGTATCTCAAGGACTACCTTCGCTGCATCGCCTCGGTCGACGACAACGTCGCTCGTCTCCTCGCCTTCCTCGACGACACCGGCCTCGCGGCGAACACGATCGTCGTCTACTGCTCCGACCAGGGCTTCTACCTCGGCGAGCACGGCTGGTTCGACAAACGCTGGATGTACGAGGAGTCGCTGCGCACGCCGCTCCTCGTCCGGTGGCCAGGCGTCGCCGCGCCGGGGTCGGTGAACGGGCGCATCGTCTCCAACCTCGATCTCGCCGAGACGTTCCTCGAAGCGGCAGGCGTGCCGGTCCCCGAGGACATGCAGGGACGCAGCCTCGTTCCCCTGCTGCGCGGCGCCGATCCCGGTGACTGGCGTCGCTCGTTCTACTACCACTACTACGAGTTCCCCGGCGCCCACAGCGTGCGGCGGCACTACGGCGTCTGCGACGAACGCTACAAGCTCATCCACTTCTACAACCTGGGCGAGTGGGAGCTGTACGACCTTCACCGTGATCCCCACGAGCTGCGCAACGTCTACGCCGACCCCGCGCACGCCGCCGTCGTCGAAACGATGATGATCGAGCTGACCCGGCTCCGGGCCACGCTCGACGTACCCCCCGACCACCAGCCCTCTCCACCCCCCCCACCGGCTTCGCCCGCTCCGGGCACCGGCACGCCATGAACGTCGCCTTGATCAGGATGCCGTTCACGGGCGTGCGTAACATGCCCGAGCAATCACCCGTGCCGGGATATCTCGACGGCGGCGATCTCCACGACACGATCCGGCGCGCCGGCGGCGCGGTCGTGACGACGACGACGATCGCGCTCGATCCCGGCGAGGAGCGCGCGTACGGCACCTGGCACCGGATGGGTCTCGCGTGCCGGCATCTCGCCGACGCGGTGGCCGACGCCGCGCGCGCTGATCTGCTCCCCGTGGGCCTGCTCGGCAACTGCACGTCGCTGCTGGGGATGCTCGCCGGTCTCCAGCGGGTCGATCCCGCCCGCCGCATCGGGCTGCTCTTCCTCGATGCCCACGCCGACTTCAACACACCGGAGACCACGCTCAGCGGCATGCTCGGCGGCATGCCCGTCGCGATCGCCGCGGGCCTGTGCCTGGCGAACCTGCGCACGACCGCCGGCCTCGCGCCGCCGCTCCCGACGAACCGCATCCTGATCGCCGGCGCTCGCGACGTCGATTCCGCCGAGCAACGCCTGCTGGACGAGCACGCCGTCGAGTTGGTCGCGACAAGCGACGTCGGCCCGGCCCTCGCGGCGCTCGCCGAGCGCGTCGACGTGATCTACGCGCATCTCGACATGGACGTGATCGACGCCGCGGAGGTCCCCGGTCATCACACCGCGGTCCCGGGCGGCCCGTCGAGCGCCGAGGTGGCCGAGACGATCCGGGTCGTCTTCGCGTGCGACCGCGTCGCGGCCCTGGGGATCGCCTCCACGCCGCCGCCGGAACGCGATCGGGACGGTCGCGCCCGCGCCGCCGCCCACCGCCTCATCGCCGCCGCCGTCGGCGGCGCGGTCAGTCGATCGTAATCAACGCGTCGGACAGCTCGTTCTCGTCGCCTTCGCGGCGCGGAAGCTCCTCGGCGAGCGCGGCGCCGATGCGTTGGATGATCGTCATGAGCGAACCGGTCACGTCCCCGCGCTTCAGGTCGCCGGTGAGCCACACGCACAGCTCGTCCACCCTCGCCTGATCGAGCACGCCGAAGACCGTGCGGTCGGCGAGGACCGCGGCGCGTCGCTCGAAGAGCGATACGTAGATCAGCACGCCGCATTCCGTCGGAGCATGGTGGATGCGCCGGTCGAAGAAGAGCTGGGCGGCGCGCTCGTCGACGGCACGCTCGCGGTGCCGCCGGGTCGTGAACAGGCGGCGCAGCGGCGCGATGCGCATCGCCAGCAACGCGCCGACCACGAAGCCCGCGATCGCCGTGAGCACGATCGCGAAGAACGGGAGCCTCAGCGACAGCTCGTCCCATCCGCCGCGGAGCGGATCCTCGCCCTGGAAGAGGGCCCAGACGCCGCCGGTGGCGACGAGGGCGAGCACGAGACCCGCGAGATCCTCGGCCCGGTCGTACCGGTCCGACGCGGTCGCCACGACCGGGACGATCTCGGCGGCGGTGCGCGTCTCCGCCTCGGACACGGCGCCGGCGATCCGCCGACGGTCCTCGCTCGTGAACATGGACGACGCGGATCGCATGAAGCCGCTCCTACCAGCCCCCGGAGGCGCCGCCGCCACCGGAGAAGCCACCACCACCGCCGCCGGAGAAGCCCCCGCCGCCGCCGCCGAACGACCCGCCTCCGAACCCGCCGAACCCGCCGCCCGAACCTCCGCGGCCGCGGCCTCTGCGCCTGCGGCTTCCTCGCCGCGGCGCGAAGAGGATGGCCAGCACGATCAGCCCTGCACAGCCGCAGAACAGAGGAAGCACGAGCATCATCCCCGACCCGCCGCTCCGGCGGGGCGACACCCCGCGACCGGAGCGTCCCGGTCCGCGCGGGGCGCGCGCCGCCTGGGCCCGCGTCGCCGGCATCGGCTTGCCCCGCGCCATCGCGTCCAGCGCCTTCGCGCCGTCGACGATGCCCGCGCCGAAACGCCGGCGCTTGAACTGCGGGACGATCTGCCGGTCCATGATGCGCTGGCAGACGGCGTCCTTGTCGCGCCCCCACCCCGCGCCGAGTTGGATGCGGGCGCGCCGATCGCCTTCGGAGACCAGCAGCATCATCCCCGTGTTCCACGTCTCGCCGTTCAGCTCCGCGTCGCCGACCTCCCACTGGTCGAACAACAGGTGGGCGAAGGTCTCGATTCGGATGTCGCCGTGCGGCCAGTGGTCGGCCATCGACTCGATCGTGATGACCAGGAGCATCGTCTGGTGCGCCTCGAACAGCGCCGCGGAGAGCGCTTCGAGCTGCTGTTGCTCCGGCGCATCGATCAGCTCGGCGTAGTCGACGACGAACGTCCTCTCCGCCGGAAGCGCGAGATCGATGGGCGGATCGGCGCCGCGCGCCGTCGTCGCCGCACACAGCGCTACCCCGACCATCCCCAGCGTCCGTCGCGCCATCTCGTCGCTCCGTCGTCGGTCCTAGAACCCCACCGCCTGTCCGTCCCGGCGCAGGTCGCTGGCGGCGAAGTACCCGTCCTCGAGACGGAAGATCGCCTGCCCACCCCCGTGCACGACGGTGCGAGCCGGAGCCACCGTCACTTCGTGTCCCCGTTCGCGTAGCGCCTCGTAGACGCCCTCGTCGAAGCCGGGCTCGATGCTCACGCGTCGCCCCCCGCTCACCTGCCAGCGCGGGGCGTCCAGCATGGCTTGCGGGTTCTGTCGGTGGTCGAAGAGACGCACCATGACCTGGGCGTGCCCCTGCGGCTGCATGAACCCGCCCATCACGCCGAAGCTCATCACCGCCTCGTCGCCGCGCGTCACGAAGCCCGGGATGATCGTGTGGTACGGGCGCTTCCCCGGGCCCGCTTCGTTCGGGTGACCGGGCTCCAGCGTGAAGCACGCCCCGCGATTCTGGAGCGCGATGCCGGTGTCGGGCACGACGATGCCTGATCCGAAGCCCGTGTAGTTCGACTGGATGTACGAGACCATGTTGCCTTCGGCGTCGGCGGTCGTGAGGTAGACCGTTCCGCCGGGACGCGGCGTGCCGTGCGCGGGGTCGCCGGCGCGGCTCGGGTCGACGAGCGCGGCTCGCGCGGCGAGGTACGACGGCGCGAGCAGGTCCTCGACGCGAGCGTCCATCCATTCGGGATCGGCGATGAACCGGTGCCCGTCGGCAAAGGCGAGCTTCATCGCCTCGATCTGAAGGTGCAGGCTCTCCGGGCTGTCGACCTCCATCGCGGGCAGGTCGTACTGACCGAGGATCCCGAGCGCGATGAGCCCCACGAGCCCCTGCCCGTTGGGCGGGATCTCGTGGAGCGTGTACCCGTGGTAGTCCACCGAGATCGGGCGCACCCACTCCGGCCGATGCGCTGCGAGGTCCTCGGCGTCGAGCCATCCGCCGGTCTCCGCGGCGTGGCGCGCGATGCGGTCCGCAAGCTCCCCGCGGTAGAACGCCTCGCCTTCGGTGGCCGCGATACGCTCGAGCGTGCGCGCGTGCGCTTCGCTTCGGAAGCGCTCGCCGGCCCTCGGCGCGCGGCCCTTCGGAGCGAACGTCGCGTGCCACGAGGGGAACTCGTACCGTTCGGCGCCGCGCTTCCAGTAATAGGCGGTCTGCGGCGAAACGAGAAAGCCGTCGCGCGCGTAGCGGATCGCGGGCGCCACGAGACGTGCGAACGGAAGCGAGCCGAAGCGCTTGGAGATCTCCACCCACGCGGACACGGCGCCGGGGGTCGTCACCCCGCTCCAGCCGTACCGCGGCACGTCGCCGGTGGCCGGAAGCTTGTCGCGGGTCAGCCCGCGCGGTGAGCGGCCGGACGCGTTGAGCCCGTGCAGTCCCCCGCCCGCCCAGATCAACGCGAACGCGTCGGAGCCGATCCCGTTGCTCGTGGGCTCCACCACGGTGAGCGCGATCGCCGTGGCGACCGCGGCGTCCATGGCGTTGCCACCGTCGCGCAGCACCTCCAGCCCCGCCTGCGCCGCCAGCGGCTGCGACGTCGCGACGGCGTTGTCCGCCAGCACCGGCATACGCTGGGAGCTGTACGGGAACGACCAGGAGAATGCGGACATGCGGTCAGGATACCGCATGCGGGCGCGGTCCGATCACGCCGAGCCGCGGGTCATGGCCGCGTGGTGCCGGAATACCCCGGGGTAGGACCGCCAGCTTTGGGAGCGGTCTGGGGCAGGGCCGGCGGAAGCTCCGCGGGCAGGCCACGCGAGAGACGCACGAGTTGCTCGATGGGATACCCGGCGTTCAGGAGCTGATCGAGCGGAACCGCGACGGTCTTGCCCTCCTCGAGCAACCGCTTGGCGACGAGGAAGCGCCACTGCTGGATGTCCGGAACGTTGTACGTTGGATCCCGGATGACGAGGTGGATCGTCCGGCCCCCCGCGTCGTTCAGCTCCTGCTCCGTCCACATGAAGTCCGAGAACAGCTCCGCATACTCCCACCAATACTCGATGGCGACGACGTTTTGGCCGAGGTGCTGCTCACTGTTTCGCCAGGGAACCGCCTCGATGTACACGTCCAACCCCTCCGCCTCGAGCATCGGGAAGTTGTTGGCGAGGACTCCGGAGGTGGGAGACAGCGCGGCCGTGAAGTCGTGACCGACACCCTTGAACCCGAAGTCGACGAACGCGCCGTACCAGTTGTCGAAGAACGCCGGATCGCAGTGCGTCGGCTCCGGCGTGAACGTGAACTCGGGGTTGTCGGTGTCGCAACGCGGCAGCCCGATGTACCCGTAGAGGTCGATTCCGTTGGCCGCCGCGAAGGCGGCAAGCTGCGTGTAGTCGATCAACTCGGGGAAACGGACCGCGGCCACGTCCATCTGCTCGAAGAGCGTGGAAGTCTCGCGCTCCGGGTTGATCTCGACCGGGATGAGGTCTTCCCAGACGCCACCGGTATTGTGACCCCACCAGTCGAACGAGTCGGGACCGAGGTACTCGATGAGCGGCTCCAGGTGGTTCTGGAGGTGTGGAAGCCAGCCGTCAACGGGGTTGCACACCTGCGGGGAAACGCGGCCAGGGGCGTCCTCCGAGGAGAAGCCGACAGCTTGGAAGTGCAGCAGGCGTTTCGGATTGCTCTCGAGGCTCCGGGCGGGAACGTTGGGGCGAGCGGCGTCGTCGCGCGGTGACATGGCGGTGGCCGGGGCCGGGGCCTTGCGCGGCGTGGCGACCGCTCGGCCGCTGGCGTCGCCGGCGCTGGTGAGGGTCAGCGCGAGCATCGCGCCGATCACGATCGGCGGCACGCACCACGCCGCCCGCTCGAGGGTTTTGCAACGAGACAACATTGTTGATCTTCCTTCTTCCAGCCTGTGGACGATCCCGGAGTTTCGAGCCCGGAGAGACAGACAATCGTAATGAACGGCGGGCGGGAAACAAGGACAGGTTGCCCCCATCCCTCTCCTGGACCTCCAAACCGGCGAAACTAAGGAGACCGCAAGGTCTCATAGCCCCCGCGGATGGTCCCTCGGCTTCCCGCGTCACGGCGAATGGCGTTAAGGGCATGCTCCCCACCCCCCGATGACGATGAGGATGTCCGCGAAGTCCACCGAACCGTTGAGGCTCAGATCCTCCGGACAACCCGGCGGGCAGGGGCCCCACGCACCGACGATGACGAGGATGTCGGCGAAGTCCATCTGGCCGTTGCCGCTCAGGTCGATCGGGCACCCGAGCGGCGGTTGCGCGATCCAGACCCGGGTGCCCGCGCACCGGCCGAGCACGACGTCGTCGAATCCGTCTCCGTTCACGTCGAAGACAGCGACGTCGTGCACGCCCTGCCGATCGCTCTCGGCGAGGCCACCCGGCGGCGCATGCTCGAAGGACGCGGTCGTGGTGCCGCCGACGTTGCGGAAGAAGCGTGTCAACCGTGTGCATCCCGCGATCTCGTTGTCCACGTCGCAGATGATCACGTCGGGAAGCCCGTCGGCGTCGAGATCGGCGACGAGGGTATTGCCGCCGAAACCCTGATCGGGCGACGGGAACACGAACGTGCCGAAGTCCGCGAGCTGGTCGGGGCCGGGACCGAGATTGAGCTGGTAGCGGTCGAGGCCGTCGTCGGTGGTGACGAGGTCCGGACGCCCGTCACCGTTGAGATCGCCGACGGAGAAGAACGTTGGCGCGTTCTCGTTGACGGCGTCCATCACGTCGAAGACGCCGGGCGTGAAGATCGAGTTGTAGACGATCGACACGCGGAACGTCGGCACGGGCGCGGAGTTCTTCACGATGTCGTTGAGCCCGTCGCCGTTCATGTCGACGATCTCGACCGCGGTGCCGTACCAGGACACCAGCATCTCCGGCTGGCCGAACACCCTGGCATCGTCGACGAAGAAGCCGCTGCCGTCGTTCACGAGGAGGCGATCGTTGATGTCGTGCCCCGGCGGCTGGGCGCCGAAGTCGCTGTCCACGAAGTAGAGGTCCGGCGCGCCGTCGCCGGTGACGTCGCCCGCGGCGAGCCCGTTGAAGCGAGGGGTGACCGCGAGCCCCGCCGCCGTGAGCAGTTGCGGGATCCGCGTGGCCTCGTACCGGAACCCCTGCCAGGCATCGCCCGCGTTGCCGAGGTTCACGTACACGCGCGGGTGCCCGATGTGCTTGGGCCGACCGTCGCTCATGTCGACGGCGGTCACGATGTCGAGGAACCCGTCGGCGTTGACGTCAACGAGCACGACGTCACGGTCGTTCGTCGCCGTCAGGAAGCCGACGTCCAGCGGGACGTTGGACTGCGTCGCCTTCTCCGCCGTGCGATCGACGAGCACGCCGTTCTCGTTGAGCAGCAGCACGTTCGAACGTCCGCCGGAGGAGGTGAACGGCTGCTTGCGCACGATGACGAGGTCGACGTCGCCGTCGCCGTCCACGTCGCCCCACGCAAAGTCCTTCTCCTCGACGTCGTCGGCGCCCACCGCCGGGTCGGCGACGAGACGGGTGGCGGTCTCGTCCACGTACTGCACCCACGCGCCGGCAACGGCGTCGGGAACGGGGGCGGCCATGAACGTGACGGCGACGATCGCGGCGGGCGCGACCACGACCCCGGCAGGGACGTACCTCGGCATCGTCAGTTCCTCGCTCAGCGGACCCGATCCTACCGCGCGGCCGCCCATTCCCGGAGACGAAAACGGCCTCCCGCCGCCGAAGCAACGGGAGGCCGCGTGGTCATCGCCGATTCCGGCTCGCTCGCGTCACGGGCACGCCCCCCACGCGCCGATCACGATGAGAATGTCCGCGAAGTCGACCTGGTCGTTGCCGTTGAGATCCTCGAGACACGGCGTCGGGCACGGGCCCCACGCGCCGATGATGACGAGGATGTCCGCGAAGTCCGCCTGGCCGTTGCCGCTCAGATCGGCCGGGCAGAACTGGCAGGTCTGCTCCGCGGACCAGTCGGATGCCATGAAGCCGGAGTCGATCGCGACGACGGACCAGTAGTAGGTGTCCGCGGGCACGTCGAGCACGTGCGCCGTGGCCTGTCCGACGTTGCCCATGAGCGGCGTCGAGTACGTGCCGGAGAAGACCTCGTGACCGCCGGGCGTGGTGCCGACGCGCAGGGCGTAGTACAGACCCGCGGTGGCGGTCTCGCCGTCGGATGCGCCGCTCCAGCCCAGCTCCATGCCGCCGGCGCCCGGCACCACGGTGCACGTGAACGTACCGGGTTCGGTGGGCGGCGTGTTGGAGTCGCCGCCGAGGTTCATGTACAGCTCGGCGTACGTGGTCCCTCCGAAGTCCCAGCCGGTCATGAAGAAGTCGAGCCGGCCGTCCTCGTTCACGTCGGCCCAGGTGATCGAGCCGTCGCGCACGCCGGGGAAGGTGTAGGCCGTGGCGTGAGAGAACGCGCCGCCCGTGTTCTCGTAGATCCGCGTGCGCAGTTGCGTGCCCGTGTAGCCGCAGAGCCCGACGTCCAGGTCGCCGTCGTTGTCGTAGTCGCCCCACGCGCCGGAGCTGCGGTAGATCAGCTCCGGAGACGCGACCTCGGTGAACACGCCGGTCCCGTCGTTGGAGTAGATCTTGAAGATGCGCACCGGGGTCGTGACGGTGCCGTCGCCGGTGCAGAGCAGGTCCAGGTCGCCGTCGCCGTCGTAGTCGCCGAAGGCGGCGTCGGAGAGGCTCACGCCGACGAGGCCCTTGGGGCCGCTGTCGGTCAGCCCGCCGTCGCCGTCGTTCTCGTAGAAGAGGATCTTGCGCACGCCCGCGGCCGGCGGGATCAGGGAGTTGCCGCTGAGCATCAGGTCGAGGTCGCCGTCGCCGTCCCAGTCCGCCCAGTCGGCGGATCCGCCGTGCAGGCCCACGAGCGTCAGGCTGGGATGCGCGGTGAGCGTGCCGGCGCCGTTCACGTAGAGCGTGGCGGTCGACTGCGTCCCGTCGTGCCCGGTGACCACGAGATCGAGATCGCCGTCGGCGTCGTAGTCGCCCCACGCCGCAGCCGACTGGCTCACCGCCGTCAGCGTCTGGGCGGCATCGTGGGTGAGCGTTCCGAGCCCGTTGTTCTCGTAGATGCGGGCGATCCGCACCGTGGTGGTCATCCCGCCCACGAACACGTCGAGGTCGCCGTCGTTGTCGTAGTCGCCCCATGCGAGGTTCCCGCTGGACTCGTTCCTGACGCCGGCGAAGTCCGGCATCAGGCTGAGATCCTGCTTGAGCGTCAGCGGCACGAAGACGTTGAACGTGTTCTCCCAGGTCTGGGTGACGAGCACGTTGCCGCTTCCGGACGTGTCGCCGCTGAGCACGAGGTCGAGATCGCCATCGCCGTCGAAGTCGG
>JAAELP010000307.1 GCA_024226535.1 Planctomycetota bacterium
ATTTTTATGAAATTTATATTTTTAGAAGAATATTTTTTTGTGTTTGACTCAATTAATTCATCAACAATATCTCCTCCGGTGTAGTCAATTTTTGAAAGTTTTATCTCTTTCATCCAGTTGAAGTCGCCACATGGTATGTCATAGATGCTTGTTATGTCGTACTTTTTAAAAACAACAGGTAAATAATTAGTTATAATTCTTGCTTGTTCGAGTTCTGCTCCCGGTCCAGAAACTGATTTAAGTCCATTAAATACCCATTTTTTATTTTTATAGATATATGTAAAAACATCTTTTGCATTAAATTTTTTATAAATTTTTTTTTGAATACGATTTTCTGCTAAATGATTAAACCTATAATAAAGGCAATTTAAACTTTTAGTAATTAATCTTTTCAATTGTACTCTCTCTTTTTTTTGAATAATTTATGTTAAATATTTGAATTTAAAACTAGATTCTCAAAAAGAATTTTAAATACGAATTTCATAGCTATATTGCATTATTACTATTGGGTATGATAATGCAATTGTTTCGTAAAACGTTTCCTCTAAAATTCATAAATTAGAATTTCTTAAATGGGAGCAATATAAGATTGATATATTTGTTAAAATAGTGATTATGGAAAAACTACTAGCCTGAATAATGCATAAAATTTACAGCTTCCTCTAATAACAAGCAGCTTTCAGTTAATTTTACATGAGGCAACATGAGCAGTGATAGTGTTCTTTTTCCATTTTCTAATTCTAGTTTCATCATAATAAAGAAAGTTCTACCAAATTTTTAGCAAGGATTTTAAGATTGTCTGTGAACTTATATTCTACACTTGCTATATCATTTTCTATTTCTTTAATACCATGTTGCG
>JAAELP010000308.1 GCA_024226535.1 Planctomycetota bacterium
GCGCAGCTTCTGGAACGGGCCCGACGGAACACGCGGACCGATCGCCAAGCGCTGGAACGTCAGCTCGTGGCCGACGATCTACCTGCTCGACCACGAGGGCGTGATCCACGCCAAGAACCTCCGCGGCGCGCAGCTCGACGCTGCGATCGCGGAGCTGATGGTCGCGGCGGAGGCGGCGGCGCGCACGCGGTGATGCACTGGCATTAGCGTCGCGATCGGCCGAGCCGGCGGCGGTGCCGGCGCACCTTCGGCTCGATCCACAACCAGAGTCCGCTGCCCACCAGGAAGAGCATTCCTCCGCTGAAGACGGGCATGACCCAGTCGTGGAACCACCCGGCCACGAACGACCCGTCGTGGATCTGCTCGATGAGGTCCGAGCGCCGGGTCTCCACGGCGAGCACCTGGCCGGACACGGCGCAGACCTGGATCTCGGCGTGGTGCCGGGACCGGATCTTGTAGACGCGTTTCGCGGGGCGCACGTCGATCCGATCGATGTCGTCGAAGCTTCGGAACGACTCGTTTCCCGAGGCGAACGCCGCCGCGAGCGCGTCGTCGATGGTGATGAAGTCGGCCACCTCGCCCGGCGCTCCCTGCCGTGTCGGCGGCTGGATCCAGTCGAACTGCTTCTTCAGCAGCAGCAGCAGACCGGTGGTCGCGGTGCAGACGAGGATTGCGCTGAGGGCGAAGCCCGTCCACTTGTGCGCGGTCCAGAACAGCTTGAACGATCTCATCGCGTCACACTGTATCGAACAGAGCGGGCTCGACGTCCGGGAGCCTCGCGAGGAAACCGCGCAGGTCGGCGGGCAGCGGATCGCGCAGGTCCAGCGTCGCGCCGTCCCGGGGGTGCGCGATGACCAGCCGCCGCGCGTGGAGGAACATCCGCGGCAGGCCGTACTCGGCGCGGAAGAAGGCGTTGATGCGCCCCTTCCCGTAGGACGAGTCGCCGATGACCTGGTGGGCGAGGTGGTTGAGGTGCCGGCGGATCTGGTGATGCCGCCCCGTGCTGATCCGCGCCTCCAGCAGCGAGCAACGCGAGAACGTCGCGAGGCGGCGGAACTCCGTCCGCGCCGGGCGCGGCTCCTTGCGGTCGTTCGTGAGCGGTCGGTCGCTGACGAACGACTCCGGGGTCTCGCCGCGCACGAGGACGAGGTACTCCTTGACCGCCTCCTCGGCGGCGAGGTTCGCCTGGAGCGGACCGGCCATCTCCCGGCGGCAGGCGAAGCAGATGACGCCGGACGTGTTGCGGTCGAGCCGGTGAACGGGGAAGAGGAACCGCCCCACCTGGTCGGACGCGGTCTGGAGCACGAACCGCTCGTCGTAGCGCGACCACGTGTCGCGGTGAACGGTCATTCCCGCGGGCTTGGCGACCGCGAGGAGGTCGTCGTCGAGATGGAGAATCGGGAGCTGATCCACGTTCGGGTGTCTCTTCCCGAACGGGCTGCTACGCTTCGGGAATGACGAAGGGTAAGCGAAAACGAAAGAGACCCGGCGGGGGCGGGCCGAGCGTCCCGAGCACCGAGGAGATCCTCGCCGAACTCGACGCGCGGCTCGCGGAGATCGCGGCGACGGACGAGGAACGGACCGGCCCCCTCTGGGGCGCCGTGCACAAGCTCCTGATCAAGGCGAAGGCGGAGCCCGCGGAGATGGGACGCGTCGTCGCCACCCGCGACGCGCCCGCGTTGGAGCGCCTGATCGCCACGTTGCGAGGCGACGAGCCGGAGCCGGTCGAGGCCCCCGCGGTCGAGCCGCCGGCCGCCGCGCCCGACGTTCCGGCGGAGACCTTGAAGAAGGCGATGCGCGC
>JAAELP010000309.1 GCA_024226535.1 Planctomycetota bacterium
GTCCGGTGAGCCTTAACGAAGCCGGCAGGATGCCGGCGTCTTTGAGCACGCAAGGACTTCCCTGCGTGAGCCGCAGGACGCGGCGTCAAAGCACGGGCGCCCGGGCGTCCAAGGTGCTCCGCCGCGCAACCACCCAACCGTCAGCGAAGCCGGCAGGACGCCGGCGCAGCGGTAGGTCATCCGTCAACACAACCCCTCAGAAACCCGCCAAAAACGAAATCACATTGCGGACATCGTGTCCGGAATAGCTACCGTGTTTCTGGTTTCTCTGCCTGGGAGGCTCCGGATCATGGATCACACCGCTGTTGCCGCGGCGCTCGCCGTCATGCTTCCGGCCGGCGCGATCCTCGCGCAGGAGCCGATCGAGCCCGAGCCGCCCCAGACGGACCTCGTCGTCGGCGATCTCGACGGTGACGAGGATCTCGACATCGTCACGTGCGTCGCGGGCAGCCCGAACGTGTCCGTGCTGCTCAACCGGGGCGACGGCACGTTCACGGCGGAGGCGGCGATCGACGCGGGCCCGGGGCGGCTGGCGCTGACCGACACCGATCGCGACGGCGACGTCGACATCATCGTGATCGACGAGCGCGGCGGCCGCGTCACGCTGGCCCTCAACGACGGTTTCGGCGTCTTCGAGACGCAGCACCTTCCGTGGGGCGCCGGCGTCGAGGGGCCGCGCTGCCTCGTCATCGCCGACCTCAACGGCGATCGTCACGAGGACCTGGTCCTCGGCCTGCCCGAACTCGAGTCGATCGACGTGCTCGGCAACGAGGTCGAGGGCACCTTCGAATCGATCGGCCGCTTCGGTGTCGGCGTTCGGCCCGAGCACCTCGCCGCCGCGGATCTCGACGGAGACGTGGACATCGACATCGTCGTCGCTGCCGCGGAGCGCGAGCAGGTGCTCATCATGGTCAACGACGGCGCGGGGCACCTCAACGAGATCAAGCCCGTCTGGGGCGGCGCCGTGCCGCGGTTCGTGCTGGCACGCGACATCGACGGCGACAAGGACGTCGATCTCGTGGTGCTGCACGAACGCGTCTTCAACGACAACATCGTCATCCTGACCAACGACGGCGAAGGCGAGTTCGAGGAGTCGATCCGCGGCCCGGCCGGCTTCGACGCCGTGGCCATCGCCGCCGACGACGTCGACGGCGACGGCGACGTCGATCTCTGCGTGATCAGCCGCGGTGAGACGCCATACGAGGCGGGCGAGCTGATCGTCTTCACGAACAGCGGCTCCGGGAGCTTTCGGCGGGGCGGGAGCTACACGACCGGCGTGGGCCCGGTGCAGATCGCCGTCGCCGACCTCGACGGCGACGAGGCGCCGGACATCGCCGTCGCGCTGAACGACGCGCATCCGATCCGCGGCGACGACCCCGAGCACACGTCCGGTCACGTCACCGTGCGCCGCAACGAGGGTCGAGGCTCGTTCACCGCCTCGGCGAGCTACGAGGCGGGCGATCGGGCGACCTCGCTGCTGGTGACCGATCTCACCGGTGATGGCCTTCCCGATGTCGTCGTGCCGAACGTGGACGACGACTCCGTTTCGGTGTTCGTCAACGACGGGGGGCGGCGCTTCGACGTTGGCCGCACCCATCGCGTCGCGGACCGTCCGGCGGGCTTCGGTCTCCTGGACGTCGATGGTGTCGAAGGCCCCGACCTGCTCGTGACGTGCGTCAACGAGGACGCGTTCACCGTTCTGTTCAACCAGGGCAACGTCGGCAACTTCTTCCGAGGCCGGAACTACGAGACCGGCGATCGCCCGGCCTCGATGGTGTTCGCCGACTTCGACGCCGACGAGCGAACCGACGTGCTCGTTTCGAACCTGCAAGACGGCACGCTCACCGTGCTCTTCGGCCGGCCCGACAGCGAGTTCGATCGGCGGCAACCGCTGGATGTCGGGCCGCTCCCGACGGCGGTCCGGCTCGGCGACATCGACGGTGACAAGGACACCGACATCGTCACGAGCAACCTCGTCGAGCCGAACGTCTCGATCATCCTCAACCAGGGCGACGGCGCGTTCGGCCAGCGGTGGCGGTTCGAGACCGACGCTGCTCCCGGCCCCGCGCTCATCGCCGATCTCGACGGCGACGGCAAGCCCGACGTGACCGTGCCCGGTCGAGGCAGCAACGCGATCACGATGTTCCAGGACATGAACGTCGCCGTCTTCGAGGAACGTCAGCGTTTCCTGGTCGAGGACGCCCCTTGGAACGCCGTCGCCGCGGATCTCGAAGCCGACGGAACGCGCGATCTCGTCGTCGTGAACCGGAAGGGCAAGTCCGTCTGCACCGCGCGGGGACGCGGCCGCGGGTACTTCGACGCGTTCAACTTCTACGACGTGCCCGAAGCGCCCGGCAACGTCACGGTCCAGGACATCGACGGCGACGAACACGTGGACCTGGCCGTCCGGTGCGAGGACGGGGAGACGGTGGCGATCCTGCGCAACATCGGCAACGGCCGGTTCGGCGTCGCCGAGCCGTGCGACTGCGGGTTTCCTCCCCGCGCCATGATCGTGAAGGACATGGACGCCGACGGCTGGCCCGACATCGTCATCGCCAACCACCAGGCGTACGACGGCGCGGTGTCGATCCTGTTCGGCCAGGGAAACGGGCTGTACACCGTGCCGATCCGGTACGAGAGCGACGTCCAGGCCGCGAAGCGCAAGCGAACCGGTCCGCGCGACGAAGGCCCGTGAGCGATCGCGTCGGAGTTTCTCAACAGCCTGCTAGTGGTGTCCGCCAAACATCTTGTAACATATCGACGGACCTCGCCGCCGCTGGCTGCGTTGCCGCTCCTCGACGTATCCATGGATATGCCAGCGTCGCGTCGCCTTGCCAGCGACGACGATCTCGCGCCGATAA
>JAAELP010000310.1 GCA_024226535.1 Planctomycetota bacterium
CGCGCGGCGGCGCAGACCGGGGGTAGCCACCCTGGACGGCTCATCGCCTGATTGTCCCGGGTGACTACCCCCGGTCTGCTTCGAGCAGGGACGATCGAATCCACGACGATCGAGCGGGAGGGCGGGGGCAGTCCCGGGACAATCAGGCGATGAGCCGTCCAGGGGGCTGCCCCCGCCCTCCCGCGTCGCCGCGCGACGACTCTCAGTAATCAGACCCGACCCCATTCATCTCCGCGGGTTGCGGCGTGAGGGGGTCGGTTCGCCTCGCGGGGCCGGTCGGCCGGTCCGCGGGGCTGGTTTCGGCGGCTCCGGTGGTCCGTCGTCCTCGAGCTTGCCGAAGACCATCCGCCCCGCGCTCGTCTGGAGCGCGTTGGTGACGGTGACGGTGACCGTCTCGCCGATCCGCTCGCCCGCCCCCTCCACGACGACCATCGTGCCTTCCGGCAGGTAGCCCACACCCTGTCCCGCCGCCTCGCCGGGCTTGACGATCTCCACGTCGAGGTGATCGCCGGCGACCACCTGCGGCCGGAGCGTGTTCGCGAGATCGTTCAGGTTCAGGACCGTGACTTCCTGGATCTGCGCGACTTTGTTGAGGTTGTAGTCCGTGGTGAGGATTCGCAGGTTCTGGTCGGCGGCCATGCGGATGAGCATGTGGTCGACGGAGAGGCCCTCGCCCTCGGCCGCGTCGATCGACAGGTCGACCTGCGGGTTCGCCTGGAGCGAGGTGACGAGATCGAGCCCGCGTCGCCCGCGGGCGCGTTTGAGCCGGTCGCCGGAGTCCGCGAGGATCTGAAGCTCGTCGATCACGAAGCGGGGCACGATCAGCGGCGCGTCGAGAAACCCCGTGCGGCCGAAGCTATCGATGCGGCCGTCGATCAGGGCCGAGGTGTCCAGCAGCAGGGGGCGCACGCCGCGCACCTGCCGGGCGAACTCGACGTAGGGAATCACGAGGCGGAAGTCGTCCTTCGTCGTGAGGACGATCGACACCGCTACGTAGCAGAGCGTGATGCCGATGGCGAGCTTCAGGAGCCCGCGTTCACCGATCCACGGGTTCTCGTTGAGGTCCCACGACTGGGCGACGAGGTCCACGAGGGCGCCGACGGCGAGCGCTCCCACGAGCCCGGCGATGATCCCGAGGTAGATACCGAGGACCGACGCGAGCTTCTTGTTCGGGGTGAGGGCGTCGACGACGAGGACCGCGGCGCCGAACAGGAACGTGACGAGGAACGCGCCGGCGCAATCACGGAAGCGGAACGTCGCGTCGTCGGTCACGGTTCCGACGAACGGCAGCAGCGCCACCGTGGTCAGCAGCACCATGTAGATGAGCCGGACGGCGAGCAGCATGCGCTTCTGCGCCTTCCGCGCGACGGCGGCGGGGTCGCGGCGGCGATACGGCCGCCCACCGGTGGACGCGTGGTCGTGAAGAGGGGCCGGTGGCGTGGTGTCGTGGGGGTCGGGCATGGTGCACGCGCCCCGATTCTATCGGCTAAGATGCCCACGACGGCGGCGGGAAAGGCGGTCGGGCCCGATGGACGGGCTTCTCGTGAACCTGGTCAGGGCTTGACCGCAGCAGCCATAAGCGACGTCGTCCGAGCCTTCGGTGTCCTGGCCGTCTTTCCCGTCGCCGTCGCGGCCCGTCCGCGGAGGCCCCTCCGCAGAGAGCAGAGCACCACCGGTGAGCTACACCGTCCTCGCCCGACGTTACCGATCGCGATCGTTCGACGAGCTCGTCGGGCAGGAGCCGATCGCCCGGACGCTCCGCAACGCGATCCAGTCCGAACGCACCGCCCACGCGTATCTCTTCTGCGGGACCCGCGGCGTCGGCAAGACCTCGATGGCGAGGATCTTCGCGCGCGAGCTGAACGTCGGCGACGATCTCGGCGAGGCCAAGGAGATCGGCGCCGCGGTCCTTCGCGGCGAGGATCTCGACGTCATCGAGATCGACGGGGCGTCCAACCGCGGTATCCAGGAGGCGAGGGACCTCATCGCCGGAGCGGGACTGTCACCGACGCGGTGCCCATACAAGATCTACATCATCGACGAGGTCCACATGCTCACGAGGGAGGCGTTCAACGCCCTCCTCAAGACGATGGAGGAGCCTCCGGCGCACGTGAAGTTCATCCTGTGCACGACCGATCCGCAGAAGGTCCCGGCCACGATCCAGAGCCGCTGCCAGCGATTCGACTTCCGCGCGATCGCCACGAGCCAGATCGCCGCCCAACTCCATCGCATCGTGGAAGCGGAGGGCCTGAAGGCGGACGACTCGGTGATCCAGCAGGTGGCCCGGCTCGGGCACGGTTCGATGCGCGACGCGTTGAGCCTGCTCGACCGGCTGCTCGCGGCCGCCGACGGCGAGCTCACGGCTGATCTCGCCGAGGACATCCTCGGCCTGCCGCACGCGACCCTGGTGGGCCGGATCGTCGACGCGATCATCGCGCGGGACGTCAAGACCGCGCTGGAGTCCGGGGCGGAGATCCTCGGCGGCGGTGCGAGCGTCGAGCAGGCGCTGGACATGCTCGCCGAGCACCTGCACTCGCTCATGATCCTCGTGGCGTGCGGCGCCGACTCCGAGCTCGTGGAGCTGGCGCCGGACGCGCGCGAGACGGCCAGCCGCCAGGCCGGCCACTTCGACGTCTCCGGTCTCGTCTACCTGATCGCGCTCTGCGACTCCGTCGGTCGCAACGCCCGCGGCTCCGCCGCCGCCCGCGCGCTGTTCGACGCCGCGCTGGTGCGCATGTGTCACAGCGAACACTACGCCGACGTCCGCGAACTGCTCGCCGCGGGATCCGAAGGAAAAAAAAAACGAGGTGAGGTAGCGTCCGCACCCGTGCCCGTGCCCGCACCCGCACCCGCACCCGCACCCGTGTCCGCTCCCGCTCCCGCGTCCGCGTCCCCCGACCTCTGGACCCGCGTCCTCGAAGTCGCTTCCCTTTCCCCCGCCGACGAAGCCAAGGTCCGCCCCCTGGAGCTGAAGTCCGTCGACGGTCGCACGCTGCGTCTGGCCGTGAGCCCCGGCGCCGCCGCATCGGCGCGGTACCTGCGGACCATGACCGACCGCATCGCCGAGCTCGTCGAGCGCGCCACGGGCCAGCGAATGAAGGTGGAGATCGAGGCGCCCGCGGAGTCGGCGGACGAACCCGCCGCCGCGCCCGTCGCGCCGGCCGCGACGGCGCAGCAGCTCACGGAGGTACGGGGCATGCCGATCGTGCGACGCGCGATGGAGATCTTCGATGCCGCCGTCGTCGACGTCACCGACGACGCGCCGGCGGAGCGTGAGGAATCGACCGATGTTTGACCAGTTCAAGGGCATGGCTTCGATCGCCGCCCTGATGAAGGACCTGCCCCGGCTCAAGGAGCGTATGGAGGAGGTGAAGCGCCGCCTCGGCGAGATCACCGTGGAGGCGGATACGGGCGGCGGCGCGGTGCGCGCCGTTGCCAACGGTCAGCTCCGCATCGTTTCGGTGCACGTGGATCCCGCGATGCTCTCCGGGCTCGTGGATCCGGCGAACGCCGATGACCGTGCCGTCGCCGAGGACCTGATCACCGGCGCGGTGAACGCGGCGTTGACGAAGGCCCGCGAGGCCGCCGAGCAGGAGATGCGCACCACGGCCGCTGACCTCGGGATCGCCCTGCCGCCCGGGATGGAAGGGCTGCTGTCCTGAGCGGGCGAGTCTCCCAACCACCGGGGGCGTCCGGCGGCAACCCCGAGCCGGTGGAGCGTCTCATCGAGGAGTTCACGCGTCTGCCGGGCATCGGTCGGCGCAGCGCCGAGCGTCTGGCGTTCCACATCCTCAAGGCGTCCGAGGAGGAGGCGATGCGCCTCAGCCAGGCCGTCGCCGACGTCAAGCAGAAGGTGCGTCACTGCCCGATCTGCTTCAACCTCACGGACGTGGAGCCGTGCCGGCTCTGCGCGTCGCCGGCGCGCGACGCGTCGGTGGTGATGGTGGTCGAGCAACCGAAGGACGTCATCAGCCTCTCGCAGACCGGTCTGTTCAAGGGCGTGTTCCACGTGCTCACCGGTGAGATCGATCCGCTCTCCGGCGTCGAGCCGGAGGATCTCACGATCGCGGCGCTCCTCGAGCGTGTCGACGACCCGACGCGCAACTGTCGCGGCGAGCGCGTGCGCGAGGTGATCCTCGGGCTCAATCCGACGCTCGAAGGCGACAGCACCGCGCTCTACCTCGCCGATCAGCTCACGCGACGCGGTGTCCAGGTGACACGGCTGGCGCGCGGGCTTCCCTCGGGATCCCAGCTCGAGTTCGCCAACCCGGCCGTGCTTGCCGACGCGATCGAGGGAAGGCAGCCGATGGGGGAGTGAGCCGATCCGCGTCCTCGCTCGCGTAAAGCTCCGTGGTGCCCGGAGTTCGAACGCCCGAAACATCCCCGCGGTTGCAGAAGCCCACGTCATGATCCGATACCATGACTGTGACGCCGTGATCCCGTTCGTCCGAGAACCCCCACGACGCCACGATTGATCGGAACCTGACGATGCGATTCGACACCAGCCAGCAGATGCGCCTCGGGCAGCAGATGAAGCTGGGGCCGCGGATGATCCAGTCGATGGAGATTCTGCAGATGCCCATGCTCGCGCTGCAGGAGCGCATCGACCAGGAGCTGGAGGCGAACATCGCCCTGGAGCAGGTCGAGCCGGGGGCGGACCAGGAGCGGGTCACCCCCGAGGCCGAGGACGACGGCCACGCCGATCGCCTCGAGCGCAGCGAGCTGAAGGTCGGCGACGACGCTGGTGACGGCGGGGACGATTGGGAGCGGCTGAGCGTCCTCGAGTCGTCGTACAAGGACGCCTTCGACAACCAGTACTCCTCGTCGCGCTACCGCGCGAGCGGGGAGCGTGACCAGAAGATGGACGCGATGGCGAACATCGCGGCCCGGGGCGAGAGCCTCACCGAGCAACTCCTCCACCAATGGACGTTCGCGGAAGTCGATCCGGAGGTGCGCGTCGCGGGCGAGGTGCTCATCGGCTACATCGGGGGCGACGGGATCGTCGCCGCCGACGAGGAGACGATCCTCGAGCAGAACCGTCACGTGCCGGGCCTCGAGCTCTCCGCGGAACTGCTGGACGCCGCGTTGCACGAGCTTCAGCACTGGCTCGATCCGCCGGGGATCGCGGCCCGCGACAAACGTGAGTGCTTCCTGCTTCAGATCGACGAGCTGGAGGCGAACGACGAAGAGAGCGAGCACGACTGGGACCACGTCCGGTTGCTGATCCGCGATCACTTCGACGACCTGATCCAGAACCGCCTGCCGCGCATCGCGCAGGGCTCGGATCTCTCGCTCGAGGAGATCCAGGCGGCGATGGACCTGATGAAGCGTCTGAACCTGAGTCCAGGGAAGGACCTCGTCGACGAGGGCGTCCCGCCGATCATCCCCGATGTCATCGTCGACTTCGACGATGAAGAGGACACCTACGTGGCCGGGCTGGCGTCAGGGTTGCTGCCGAACCTCCGGATCTCGCGACGCTACCAGGAGATGGCCCAGGATCGCAAGGAAGAGAAGACCACGCGCGAGTTCGTGCAGAACAACGTTCGGAACGCGCGCTGGCTCATCGACGCGATCCAGCAACGCAAGGGCACGCTCATGCGTGTCGTGAACGTCGTGCTCACCCGCCAGCGTGACTACTTCGACCACGGACCCCAGCATCTCAAGAGCCTGCCGATGGTCGAGGTCGCCGATCAGCTCGGCATCCACGTGGGCACCGTGAGCCGCGCCGTCGCCGACAAGTGGCTCCAGACCCCGCGCGGCCTCGTGCCGCTCCGCAAGTTCTTCTCCGGCGGCACCCGCGCCGACTCCGGACGCGACATGAGCTGGGACGCGATCAAGGCCACGCTCCAGGAGATCATCGACGGCGAGGACCGCACCCGCCCCATGAGCGACGAGTCCCTCGCCGGCGAGCTCAAGAAGCGCGGCATCGACATCGCGAGGAGAACGGTGGTGAAGTATCGGCAGCAGTTGGGGATACCGCCGGCGCGGCGCCGGAAGGTGTTTACGACTACGTAGCGGCCTGCTAGTGGTGTCCGCCAAACATCTTGTAACATATCGACGGACCTCGCCGCCGCTGGCTGCGTTGCCGCTCCTCGACGTATCCATGGATATGCCAGCGTCGCGTCGCCTTGCCAGCGACGACGATCTCGCGCCGATAA
>JAAELP010000311.1 GCA_024226535.1 Planctomycetota bacterium
ACTCGACACCGATTGACTCCGGTCCCGGCGGCACCGGGCCGGACCTGGTGATCACCAAAGACGACGGAGGGGCCACGGTCGGCGCTGGCGGTCTCGTCACCTACACCTTAGGCGTCCGCAACACCGGAAATCAGGACGCAACCGGCGTCGAGCTCACCGACGCCATTCCGAGCCACACGTCCTTTGTCGCCGCGAGCAGCGATCCGGCATGGGCGTGCGACGCCTCGACCTGCACGCTGGCAGTGGGCGCTCTCGGCGCGGGCGACTCGGCGCAGTCCTTCACCCTGGCTTTCATGATCGACGATCCGTTGGCCGGCGGCGTCAGTCAGATCTCCAATTCCGCCACCGCTACCGACGACGGCGTCTCCGGTCCCGACCTCAACGCCGCGGACAACACCGCGGTCGACTCGACACCGATTGACTCCGGTCCCGGCGGCACCGGGCCGGACCTGGTGATCACCAAAGACGACGGAGGGGCCACGGTCGGCGCTGGCGGTCTCGTCACCTACACCTTAGGCGTCCGCAACACCGGAAATCAGGACGCAA
>JAAELP010000312.1 GCA_024226535.1 Planctomycetota bacterium
ACCGTTGCACGGAGCACCAGGGTGGCGTTGGCGCTGTCGTTGACGGTGCCGACGGTCCAGACGCCGCTTCCGGTGTTGTAGGCACCCTGGCTCGGGATCGGCGAGGTCAGCCCACCGTCGTCGATCAGCGTCACGCCGGCGGGCAGCAGGTCGGTCAGCGCGACGGTGGTCGCCTGGGCCGGCCCGTTGTTGGTGACGGTGACGGTGTACTGGATCGTCTGCCCTTCGTCGGGCGTGGCGTCGTCGACGATCTTGGCGACGGCGAGATCCGCATCGTTGTTGACGGTGATATCGACGGTACCGACGTCGTTGCCTGCGACCGCATCGGTCTGGTCGGCCGTCAGGCCACTGGTCGTGTTGGTGATCGTGGCGCCGGAGGTGGCGGCATCGACCGTTGCACGGAGCACCAGGGTGGCGTTGGCGCTGTCGTTGACGGTGCCGACGGTCCAGACGCCGCTTCCGGTGTTGTAGGCACCCTGGCTCGGGATCGGCGAGGTCAGCCCACCGTCGTCGATCAGCGTCACGCCGGCG